>CAXTSH010000009.1:26761-42528 GCA_964246925.1 uncultured Acetobacteraceae bacterium | reverse complement strand
AAAGCCTGCCGCCGGAACCGTGTCGCTGGTTCCGTTGGTCGCCGGCCAATCCGTTCCGCCTGCCAAGCACGAAGAAGCCGATCGGTGCGTTGAGCAACGCGAGGCAGGCGGCGGTCACGACGGCAGCCGCACGTCGCAGGCGCCGAGCGGACCGCCGAGCGCCGGTCCGAAGACGAAGTCGGCGCCGAACGTGGCACCGACAGGACCGAACAGCCGCGCCTGGTCCTCCGCCTGCGCAGTGTCGGCGATGTAGGCAGCGCGGCCGCGACATTGTCGGTCGGGGCGTTGAGGCGGCGTTGCGTCACCCGGGGTGATCCGGGCGGGTGCTGCTGACCGGCAACGTGGAGCGTCGCGCGTCGTTGGCGGCTGGTGCGCTCGACTCTGTTGCGTCTGGTGGCCCTTTACGGCGCGCTGTTCGCGGCCTTCGGGGTCGCCTCGCCATTCCTGCCGGGGCTGCTCAAGCAGGACGGACTTCACCCGGGCGCCATCGGCGCGGTGCTGGCGGCTGGAACGGCGATCCGTCTGCTGACCGGACCGTTGGGCAGCCGCCTTGCGGACCGCAGCGGGCGAGCGCCCTCCGTGCTGGCGGTGCTGATCGGGGTCGCCTCGGTCATCGCGCTCGGCTACGTGCCGGCGCGCACGCTGTGGCTGCTGATGCTGGTCAGCGTGTCGCATGCGGCCGTGCTGGCGCCGCTGACCCCGATCGCGGACGCGCTGGCGCTCGGGTCGTCGCAGATGTCGGGGCGGGAGTTTCCGTACGGCTGGGTGAGGGGCGCGGGTTCTTCCGCCTTCATCGCCGGCACGCTGCTGTCGGGGCAGGCGGTGGGACGGTTCGGTCTCGAAGCCTTCGTGTGGATGAATGCCGCACTGCTGGCGATCGCCGCGTCGTTCGCGCCGTCGCTGCCGAACCGGGTGGCGGGCCGGCGGGATGCACCGGCGGAGAAGGGATCGGTCGCGGCACTTCTCCGCACACCCTCGTTTGTGCGGCTGATGGTGGTGGCGTCCCTGATCCTGGGCAGTCACGCGCTGCATGACAGCTTCTCGGTCATCCGCTGGCGATCGGCCGGCATGTCTCCTGTCGAGGTCAGCGTGGTGTGGTCGTTGTCGGTGGCAGCGGAGGTCGCAGTCTTTCTGGTGTTCGGCCGGCGTATACTCGACCGGATCGGCCCGTCGCGCGCGCTGATGGTCTCGGCGGTGGCCGGCGCGCTGCGGTGGAGCGTGTCGGCGCGGACCGCCTATTTCCCGCTGATCGCCTGCATCGAACCGCTGCACGGCCTGAGCTTCGCGTTGATGCATCTGGCATGCATGCGGGTCATCGCCGGCGTCGTGCCGGCGCGCCTGGCGGCGACCGGCCAGGCGTTCTACAGCACCGTCGCAGTGGGTGCGGTCACCGCCGCGGTGACCCTCGCCTCGGGGCCGGCCTACGGCCGCTTCGGCGCCGGCGCGTTCTGGGGAATGGCGGCGATGTGCCTCGCTGCACTGCCGGTGGCAGCCCGGTTGCGCACCTAACAGTGACGGCGCGGGCGAGATCCTCTCGGCCGCACTGTCAGGGCGTGCCGGTCCCAGCACCGTGCCGTGGAACCGAGTTGGGACCTCGTGGGCGGCGTCGGATTTTGGCCGTGTCGGTCAAAGGCGCGTCAATTGGGCGCGGATCGTGCAGCGCTCGCTATGGAACCAGCCGTCTGCGGAGGAGCAGTTGCCTCGCGATCTCGCCGAGGCCGGTGACGAGCGCGATGCCGACGACCAATCGCGCCGTACCGGCAAGGTCGGCGGTTTCCGCGCCGGTGGCCATGATGACCGCCGTCGCGCCGCCCGCCGGGCTGCCCGCTTTGAGAGAGAGCTGACCCAGCGCGGTCAGCAGCGCTGCGATCGCGACGGCCAGCACGCGTTGGAAGACCAGAGGATGACCACCCATGAACTCTGGGGCGGAGGCGGCGGAGCTGGCGAATACGCCGACCAGACCCGCGAGGAGGCCGACGAGCTGGCCGACCAGAGTGGCGTAGGGTTTGGCGCTCGGCTGCGTCGGAGTGAGCAATTGCGTGAAGGCCGCGGACGCGAGGCTGGGTGCGAACAACGGTTGCTGCACGGAGGCGCTCAGGCCAGCAATGATGAACACCACGAGCATGATGAGAAGCGCAGCGACGATCTTCGCCATCAGTGATGCTCTGTCATCGCGAACGCACGACCAGCAAGGTTTCGAGGCTGAGAAGCGCTGCGAGCATCTGCCATGGACGCAGGGCCCGCGCTGAAACCGCCCAGCATCGTCGTTGCCTCGCTCGTCGTCATGTCGCCCGGCCGAAGCTCAAACCCTGCGCACGCCGGAGGGGAAGCAGAGAACACCGCCCGACCAGAGGGTCGGATGGCCTGCCGGTTTGCCGCCGGTGCGATCGGCGCGGCGATCGCTTCGGCGGCGGTCGGAACGATCGCCGCGTAGGCCGACCGGAGGCTCGCAAACGGCGTTCGCGTCTCGTGATCCGCCTCACCCTCGGTGATCCGACCCTTCATGACGACTGCTTCCCGCCGACGTCGCTGTGGCCATCGTCACGCGGCCTCGTCGACGTCGGCATCGCTTACCGGCTCGTGTTCGGTCTCCAGGTGAGCCTCCTCTTCCGACAGGATCCTTTCGGCGGCTGGGAACACGCCGAATCTGGCCGCTACATCAGGAGCGTAGCGCAGCAGGTCGGGACGCAGCTTCAGCAACGAAAGATCCTTCGACTTGCCTTCCAGCATCACGTCGAACACCAGACCGGCCGCGTCGCGCATGAAGCGGGCGAACTCGAACGGGTTGGTGAAATCGGCATGTCCCGTCCAGATCGGCGGCACCAGAACCTTCTTTCGGCGCCCGGTCTTCTTGTCCACGCGAACGAGTTCGCGCAACTCGGTGCGCGGCGACGAGAAATGAATTTTTGGCCGCTGTCCCGCCGGCCAGGTGGCGAGCATGCGGCGCAGAACGTCCCTGGCATCAAGTCCGGTCGGGTTGAGACACCAATGGTGCTGGTAGTCGAAGACGAGCCGGACGCCGGTCTCCCCGTGGATCCAGAGCGTGTCGGCGGCGGAGAAGCGGATGTCGTCATGCTCCAGCACCAGGCGGCGGCGCACATGCTCCGGCAGCGTAAACCAGGTGGCGGTCCAGCGGGCGCGGCTCGCCTCCGCGTTGCCGTAGGCGCCGCCGACATGGGTCACCAGGACGGCTTCGGGGCCGAGCTCCATCCGGTCCAGCATCTCGGCCTGGGACGATAGGTCCCAGATGCTCCTGCGGGTCAGGTCCGGGTCCGGGCTGTTGAGCAGCACGTATTGCGAGGGATGGAAGGACAGGCGGATGTCCAGCATCCTTGCCTTGGCGCCGATCGCGTGCAGCTCCGCGTCGCTCTCGGCCACCATGCCGTGAAACTGCGGCATGTCCGGGTGAGTGGCGTAGGGCGCCAGGTCCGACGACATCCGATACATGCTGATCCGGCGCTCGCGCAGGTGGTCCAGGATCGCATCGAGATGTTCGAGGGACGTTCTGAGATGCGGTCCCTTTTGCCAGCGCCGCGTGTCGTTGCTCTTGAGGTCGGGGCGAGCCATCACCTTGACGGGAAAGCCCAGCCGCAGGGGCGGGGTCATGCCGGCACGCTGGCTGACGCGCCGAAGCCAAGCCGCTCCATGAACACGTTCCAGTCCGCCGGGCGCAAGGCACCCCCGGTCGCCAGACGGTGACCTGAGCCGTAGGCCTCGTCCGCGCCCGGTGGCCGATGCTCGGCCAGGAATGCGAGGAGATCGCGGTCGGACGCGGAGCGAACGGCGAAATGCACCCATCCCGGCCGGTAGCCGGTGTTGGCGGCCATGACTATCGCGCCCTTCAGCCGACCGCGCCATTGCTGGGCGAGCAGCGGATGGATTTGCGCCGGCGAACTGAACCGGATCAGCGCCACCCCGTCCTTGACCTGCGGCGCGACCCGGCGGGCGTTGTCGAGCGCTGCTCTTACCTCCGCCCGGGCGGCGTGCAGGGCCTGCACGTCGGGACCGGACCCGGCGGTGATCGCCTTCGGGCCGTCCGCCGCCAGCAGCAAGGCCAGCGCACTCGAAGCGTCTCCGGACGCGGACCGGCGCGGCGCGTTGATCAGCGCCGCCGCCTCGCGGAGCGCCGTGATGCCGTAGCGGCGGGCATCCGCCATCTCCGCGAAGCCGGACCCTTCCGCCATGTCGCCGACGATGCCGATCGCCGCGATCCAGAGCCAGGGCTCGGCATCGGCCAGCGCGCTGGTGCACCAGTAGGCCAGCAGCGAGGACGTCGGGATCGGCGTGGCGCCGACCCCGGTGATGACCACGGCGCCGGGCGGCAGCTCGCCGGGCACATGATGATCGACGACTACCGTCGGCACGCCCGGCATCGGCAGGGTCGACTGAACGCCGAGGTCTGTGATGACCAGGCCGCCCGCCACCTGAGCGGCCAGTTCGACCCGCATGACGGGGGACCAGGCGCTTTCGCCGCGGCCGACGATGCGGCAACGCACGGCACGGCCGTGTGCCTGAAAGGCGCGGGCGAAGAGAGCGGTCGCCGCCAGGCCGTCCGCGTCATTGTGGCCCAGGACGCAGACGGGCCTGAGCGGGTCGAAGGCGGACACCGCTCCGGCGAAGGCAGCGGCCGCGGTTGCGCGAGTGACAGGCTGGGCCATGTGGCACCAGCGTTCGGGACGGCGTTGCGTTCACCGGCACTGGTGGCAGGCGATGCGCCACATCAGTCCATTGCCGTCCTCGGTGACGAGCAGGGCGCCGTCGTGAGCGACGGCCACCCCCACCGGTCTCGCCCAGACGTCATCATCGTCGACGACAAGCCCGGTCATGAAATCCTCGTAGACACCGGTCGGCACTCCGGCGTGTTGCAGCACGCGGATGATTTTGTAACCGGTGCGCCTGGCCCGGTTCCATGAGCCGTGCAGGGCGACGAACGCATCTCCGTCGATCTCGGCCGGGAAGGCGGCCGCGGCTCCGGCAGGTGCGGCGTAGAACGTCATCGCCAGCGGTGCGGAATGCGGCTGCAGCAGAACGTCGGGCACTGCCACATGACCGCGGAGGTCGGGCCGTTCGCCGGCGTGACGCGGGTCTTCGTGGGAGCCGATGTAGTACCAGGGCCAGCCATAGAAGCCGCCCGCCTGCACCCGCGTGACATAGTCGGGGACCAGGTTGTCTCCCATGCCGTCACGCTCGTTGGTGGAGCACCAGAGATCGCCGGTGCGGGGGTGGATCGCCAGACCCACGCAGTTGCGCAGCCCGGTCGCGAAGACTGTCCGGTTGGTGCCGTCGGGATCAAACGCCAGCACGTCCGCGCGGTCGGTCTCGTACCCCCAGGCCGCACCCGGGCCGGTCTGGGCTTCCCATCGCTTGATGTCCTCCGGAGTCCGGCGACGCATCTCCTCGGCGTCGTTCGAGCCGGAGCCCACGGAGACGAACATGCGCCGGCCGTCGGGGCTGAACTGGATGTCGCGGGTGGTGTGATCGCCGGTGCTGCCGGCGAGTTCGGCCACGATCGTCTGCGGCGCCCCGCCCGGCTTGAGGTCTCCTGCCCGGTATGGGAAGCGGATGACCGAGTTGACCGTCGCCACATAGAGCCAGTGCGGATCCGGCCCTGGCGGATAGAAGGCGATCCCAAAGGGTCCGTCGAGGCCGCTCGTGAACAGCTCGTCATGCTCGGGGCGGGTTGCCCCATCGGCAGCGCGCAGGACGCGGATTTTGCCGACGGCGGTCTCGGCGACAAAGATGTCACCGTTCGGTGCGACGCGTAACAGGCGCGGATAGTCCAGCGTCGCGAACCGCACCACCGAGTAGCCGGCTGGCACCTGCGGAACGAGGTTGCGTGACGGCTCGACGACGGAAGGCGTGTTGCTGGCTGATGGACTGGCGAACGGCTGCGGCATGTCCTGCGGTGTCAGCAGACGCCGCCGGCCTGGGGCATCATCGTGCCAGTCTCCGTAGGCGTGCTGCCCTGTCAGCACCTGTCCCGGCTGAGGGGTGTCACCTGCCGCAGAAGCCGACGTGCCGAGCAGCGTGGCGACGACTGCTGCAAGGACGCGACGGAGCATCAGCGCCCTTGGCCACTAGGGAAGTTGCGGAACGTAGAGCGACTGCCCCCCCGCGCGGAACTCCGCCGCCTTCGCGTCCATGCCGGCGATCGCTTCGGCTTCGCGCCTGAGGTCCTGGGTGATCCGCATCGAGCAGAATTGTGGACCGCACATCGAGCAGAAATGCGCCGTCTTGTGGACGTCCTTGGGCAGCGTCTCGTCGTGGAAGCGCCGGGCGGTGTCAGGGTCGAGACCGAGGTTGAACTGGTCCTCCCAGCGGAAATCGAACCGAGCCCGGCTGATGGCGTCGTCGCGGATTTTCGCCGCCGGATGGCCTTTGGCGAGGTCGGCGGCGTGCGCCGCGATCCGATAGGTGATGACGCCGGTCTTGACGTCGTCGCGGTCCGGCAGGCCGAGATGTTCCTTGGGCGTCACGTAGCAGAGCATCGCGGTGCCGAACCAGCCGATCATCGCAGCCCCGATGCCCGACGTGATGTGGTCGTAGCCGGGGGCGATGTCGGTGGTCAGCGGACCGAGCGTGTAGAACGGCGCTTCGCCGCAGACGGCGAGCTGGCGGTCCATGTTCTCCTTGATCTTGTGCATCGGCACATGGCCGGGCCCCTCGATCATCACCTGGCAGCCTCTCGACCAGGCGACCTTCGTCAGCTCACCGAGCGTGTCGAGTTCGGCGAACTGGGCGGCGTCGTTGGCGTCCGCGATCGAACCCGGACGCAGGCCGTCGCCGAGCGAGAACGAGACGTCGTAGGCGCGCATGATGTCGCAGATCTCGTCGAAGCGCTCGTAGAGGAAGCTCTCGCGGTGATGCGACAGGCACCAGCGCGCCATGATCGAGCCGCCGCGCGAAACGATCCCGGTCACCCGGCGCGCGGTCAGCGGCACGTGGTGCAGGCGCACGCCGGCGTGGATGGTGAAATAGTCGACACCCTGCTCGGCCTGTTCGATGAGCGTGTCGCGGAACACCGCCCAGTCGAGTTTCGCGGCGTCGCCGCCGACCTTCTCGAGCGCCTGGTAGATCGGGACCGTTCCGATCGGAACCGGAGAGTTGCGGATGATCCAGGAGCGGATGTTGTGGATGTTGCGGCCGGTGGAGAGATCCATCACCGTGTCCGCGCCCCAGCGGATCGCCCAGACCAGTTTTTCCACTTCCTCGGCGACACCGGAGGTCACGGCGGAGTTGCCGATGTTGGCGTTGACCTTGACCAGGAAGTTGCGGCCGATCGCCATCGGCTCGAGTTCGGGATGGTTGATGTTGGCCGGGATGATGGCGCGGCCACGTGCGATCTCGTCGCGGACGAACTCGGGGGTGACGAAGTCCGGGATGGCGGCGCCGAACGCCTCGCCGTCGGCACGGCGTGCGGCCGCACCGTCGGGCATGGCGGCGCGGCCGAGATTCTCCCGGTGCGCGACGTAGACCATCTCCTCGGTGACGATGCCGGCGCGGGCGAACTCGTATTGCGTGACGTGCGCGGCCTCGCCGCCGGCGAGCAGCGTGCGGGATGCGGGACAGGCCTCGACCAGGTGGGACGGGCCGACATCGCCATTGTCCTCAGGCCGGACCGCGCGTCCGCTGATGGCCGTGAAGCCGCGTCCGGCCAGCCATACGTCGCGGATCGGAGGCAGGCCGGCACGCAGGTCGACCCGGTGCCCGGCGTCGGTGTAGGGACCCGAAGGATCGTAGAGGCGAACCGCCGGCTCGGACGGATCGCTCATCACGATTTCGCGAAACGGCACGTTCAGCGCCGGGTGGCTGCCCGGCGTGGCGTAGATCTTGCGCGAACCCGTGATCGGGCCGGTGGTGACCTGGCCGGGCTCGCGTCCAACGATGCGGTTGATGTTGGTGTCCATGGTTCTGCCCTCCTGTTGCCTGGCAGATCCGTGGGCGGCGAAGGGTCGGGTGGCGGTCGCACCTCCGTCCCTTCGCCGGCATGACCCGGATCAGGTTCAAAGGGTTCGGCGATGCCGTCTCAGTCCCTGTTCGGACGCCCCTCGGACACGCAAACTTGGCAGGATCGGGGTGACCGCGTCAACGCTTCCAGACAATCGCGACGGCGGGAAGCGACCGATCTTGATCTCGTGGGCCGCTTGACCCGACGCTCACGGTGCGAGCGTCGGGACCGGACCTTGATTTGGTGGGCCGTTTCACCCGACGCTCACAATGTGAGCGTCGGGACCGGACCACCAGGCTCGCGTCGTTTGCCGATTCCGGGGGAGATGGGGATGATCCGACGCAGCTTGCTGGCGACCGCCGGCGCGATGGCGATGATGCTGGCGGCCGGTGAGGCCAGGGCACAGATCAAGATTGCAGCTGCAGGGCCGATGACCGGGCAGTACGCCGCTTTCGGCGCGCAGCTTCGCGCGGGGGCGCAGCAGGCGGTGGCCGACATCAACAAGGCGGGCGGCGTGCTCGGGCAGCAACTGGTACTCTCCATCGGCGACGACGCCTGCGATCCGCGTCAGGCGGTCTCGGTCGCCAACCAGTTCGCCGACGCCGGCGTAAAGTTCGTGGCCGGGCACTACTGCTCCGGCTCCTCGATCCCGGCCAGCAAGGTCTACGGCGAGGAGGGCATTCTCGAGATCACCCCCGCCTCGACCAATCCCGACTACACCGACAAGGGCGGCTGGCAGACGTTCCGTCTCTGCGGGCGCGACGACCAGCAGGGCAAGGTCGCGGGCGACTACATCGCGGCGCACTTCAAGGGCGAAAAGGTCGCCGTGCTGAACGACAACACCGCCTACGGCAAAGGTCTCGCCGACGAGACCCAGAAGAACATGCAGGCGGACGGAATGCAGCCGGCCCTGGTGCTGACCTACACGCCGGGCGAGAAGGACTATTCCGCCGTGGTCAGCCGGATGAAGGAGGCCGGCATCCAGGTGATCTATATCGGTGGCTATCACACCGAGGCCGGTCTGATCATTCGGCAGGCCAAGGAGCAGGGCCTGCAGGCGACGCTGATCAGCGGCGACGCGCTGATGACCAAGGAGTTCTGGCAGATCGCCGGCCCCGCCGGCCAGGGCACGATGATGACCTTCGCCCCGGACGTCGCCAAGCGCCCGAGCGCCGCCGCCGTCGTCGCCGAGTTCAACAGCCAGCACGTCGATCCCGAGGGCTACACGCTCTACACCTACGCCGCCGTGCAGATCTGGGCTGAAGCCGCCAAAAAGGCCGGCACGGCGGATCCGCACAAGGTCGCGGCGGAGCTGAAGGCTGACGGGCCGTGGCCGTCGATCCTTGGCCCGATCACGTTCGATCACAAAGGCGACGTCAAAGGGCCGAGCTACGTGTTCTACGTCTGGAAGGACGGCAACTACAGCGAGCTGTAACGGGGTGGCGTACGCCGTCCAGCAGCTCATCAACGGCATCACGCTCGGGATGATCTACGGCCTGATCGCCGTCGGCTATACGATGGTCTACGGCATCATCGGCCTGATCAATTTCGCCCACGGCGACGTGTTCATGGTGGGCGCTTTCCTGTCGCTGATCGCGCTGCTGGGCCTGTCGGTACTGCACATCACGTCGGTGCCGCTGGCGCTCGCATTGACTCTGGTGTTCGCCGCAGCACTCGCCGGCCTCTATGGTTGGACCATCGAGCGCATCGCCTATCGCCCGCTGCGCGGCTCGTTTCGCCTCGCACCGCTGATCAGCGCCATCGGCATGTCCATCGTGCTGCAGAACTTCACCCAGGTTGCCCAGGGTGCCAACGTCAAGGCGCTGCCGCCGCTGCTGCCCGGCGGCCTGCGGCTGATGAGCCAGGGCGATTTTGCCGTGCAGCTTACGTATATGCAGATCGCAGTGGTGGTGACGACGCTGGTGGTGCTGGGCCTGTTCACCTGGCTGGTCACCCGCACGCCGCTCGGCAGGGCGATGCGTGCCTGCGAGCAGGACATCCGCATGGCGGCCCTGCTCGGGATCGACACCAACCGCACCATCAGCCTGACCTTCGTCATCGGTGCGGCATTGGCGGCGGTGGCCGGACTGCTCTACCTGCTGCGCTATGGGGTGATCGACTTCTATATCGGCTTCCTGGCCGGGGTGAAGGCGTTCACCGCCGCCGTGCTGGGCGGCATCGGCTCGCTGCCGGGCGCGGTGCTGGGCGGCCTGCTGATCGGGCTGATCGAGACGTTCTGGTCGGCCTACGGTCCCGCCCAATACAAGGACGTCGCCGCGTTCTCCATCCTGATCCTGGTGCTGATCGTCATGCCGACCGGTCTGATGGGCCACGCCGACGTGGAGAAGGTGTGACCAGGCTGCGACGCGCCATGCTGGCAGGGCTGGTCGCCGCGGGTCTGTTCCTGCCGATGGTCGGGCTGCGCATGGAGCCGGGGCCGGCGTCGCTGGTGCTCCATTGGCGGCCGGTCGCCGCCGGGATGCTGGTCCTCGCGGTGGTGGTGTGCAGCATTGCCCCACGGCCGAGGCGGCAGGCTGTGGCCGCCAACCGTCGCTTAGCCGAGGCGGTGACGCGCGCCGGGCGATGGGTGGCGCCCACGCTGCTGGCCGCCGCCGTGCTGCTGCCGATGGTGTGCGGGCGCTACTTCATCGACCTCGGCGTTGTGGTGCTGACCTACGTCATGCTCGGCTGGGGCCTGAACATCGTCGTGGGCCTCGCCGGGCTGCTCGACCTCGGCTACGTCGCGTTCTACGCCGTCGGCGCCTACAGCTACGCGCTGCTGTCGACCACCTATGGCCTGGGTTTCTGGACCTGCCTGCCGCTTGCAGGCGCGTTCGCGTCGGTGTTCGGCATCCTGCTCGGCTTTCCGGTGCTGCGGCTGCGTGGCGACTATCTCGCCATCGTGACACTCGCCTTCGGCGAGATCGTCCGTGTCGTGATCAACAACTGGTCGAGCCTGACCAACGGACCCAACGGCATTTCGGGCATCCCGCGGCCGACCCTGTTCGGGCTGCGGTTTTCGGCGTCCGGCGGACCCGACACGTTCGCCGGCTATTTCGGGCTCCCGTTCAGCCCGACCCAGCGCATCCTCTACCTCTACTACATCATCCTGGCCCTGGCGCTGCTCACCAACTGGGTCACGCTGCGGCTGCGCCGCCTGCCGCTGGGCCGCGCCTGGGAGGCGCTGCGCGAGGATGAGATCGCCTGCCGCTCGCTCGGCATCAACGTGACCGTGACCAAGCTGACCGCGTTCGCCATCGGCGCCACCTTCGGCGGATTTGCAGGCGCGTTCTTCGCGACGCGCCAGGCCTTCGTCAGCCCCGAAAGCTTTACCTTCATCGAGTCGGCGACGGTGCTGGCGATCGTGGTGCTGGGTGGCCTCGGCAGCCAGCTCGGCGTGGCGCTGGCGGCGCTGGCGATGATCGGCGGCCTCGAGCTGCTGCGCGATGTGCTGAGCAATCTCAACGGCCAGGCGGGCTTAGGTTGGATCGGTGCGGTGGTCGGCGATTTCGGCCAATACCGCATGCTGATCTTCGGGCTCGCCCTGGTGGCGATGATGATCTGGCGGCCGCGCGGGCTGGTCGCGGGCCGCACGCCGTCGGTCTCGCTCGGCGCCGCGCACGAGATCGCGGCCGAACTGGTGGCGCAAGGCCGTGGCTGAACTGCTCGAAGTCGATGCGCTCACGATGCGTTTCGGCGGCCTGACCGCAGTCTCGGCGCTGAGCTTTGCCGCGGGCGAGGGGCAGATCACCGCCGTCATCGGGCCGAACGGCGCCGGCAAGACCACCGTGTTCAACTGCATCACTGGCTTCTACCGGCCGAGCGCGGGCCGCCTGCGGCTGACCCATCCCGATGGATCGACATACCAGCTGGAGGCTTTGCCGGGACATCGGATCGCCCGGCGGGCACGCGTTGCGCGCACGTTTCAGAACGTCCGTCTGTTCGCCGGCATGACGGTGCTGGAAAACCTGCTGGTGGCGCAGCACAACATGCTGATGCCGTCGGTGGCCGCAGGGCTGCTGGCGATCGCGGGCTTGAGCGGGCACGCGAGCGCCGAGCGCGCGGCGATCGAGCGCGCGCGGACCTGGCTGGATGCCACCGGCCTGCTCGCTCGCGCCGACGATCCGGCCGGTGCGCTGCCGTACGGCGCCCAGCGGCGGCTCGAGATCGCGCGCGCCATGTGCACACGCCCGGTGCTGCTCTGCCTCGACGAGCCGGCCGCCGGCCTAAATCCGCGCGAGACCGACGAACTCTCCGACCTGGTGCTGCGCATCCGCGCCGGCTCGAACGAGAGCGCCTGCTCGGTGCTGCTGATCGAGCACGACATGCGCCTGGTGATGCGCATCTCCGACCGTGTGGTGGTCCTCGACCACGGCAGCAAGATCGCGGAGGGACCGCCCAACGTGATCGCCGCCGACCCGGCCGTCATCGCGGCCTATCTCGGCGAGGGCGACGAGGACGAAGCCGCCGCGTGATGCTGCGCCTGCAGGGTGTGACGGCGTTCTACGGCGCGGTGCAGGCGCTGCGCGGCGTGGACCTGCACGTCGAGGCCGGCGAGATCGTCACCCTGATCGGCGCCAACGGTGCCGGCAAGTCGACGCTGATGATGACGATCTGCGCCAGCCCCGGCGCACGCGACGGGACCGTGACCTACGAAGGTTGCGACATCACACGCATGCCGACCCACCTGATCATGCGACGCGGCATCGCCCAGTCGCCCGAGGGCCGGCGCATCTTCGGCCGCATGACGGTCAACGAGAACCTCATGATGGGCGCGCAGATGATCGGCATGGCCGATTTCGAGGCCAACCGCGAGACGGTCGTCAGTCTGTTCCCTCGCTTGGCCGAACGTCTGCCGCAGCGGGCCGGCACGCTGTCGGGCGGCGAGCAGCAGATGCTGGCGATCGGCCGCGCGCTGATGACTCGGCCGCGCCTGCTGCTGCTCGACGAGCCGTCGCTGGGGTTGGCGCCGCTGGTGGTGCGGCAGATCTTCGGCGCCATCCGCGAGCTCAACCGCACGACCGGCCTGACGGTGCTGCTGGTCGAGCAGAACGCGTTCCAGGCGCTCCGCCTGGCCCATCGCGGCTACGTGCTGGTCAATGGAGCCATCACCATGGAGGGTAGCGGGAAGGAGCTGCTCGCCCGGCCGGAGGTCAGGGCGGCTTATCTGGAGGGCGGCCAGGGCATCGTGCGTTAGCATGTCTTCGACATGACCCTGGACCCGCTGGGGCCGGCGGCCCCAGACCCGCATTACACAGATAAGTAAACTAGGGCGGAGCCGGATCGTCATCGAATGGCTCGACCGGGCGGCGATGTCCGAGCATCAGCGCATCGGCGACGTGCAGCAAAGGCGCGAGGTCCGCGTCCGATCTCCCGGTCTCGATCAGCGCGACGAAATGGCGGTACAGGCCCGGATACTCGTGCGGGGACAGGCCGGCAAAGGGCGGTTCGATCGAGTTCGGAACCGTTGGGTCTCTATCGGGGGTGAGTAGATGCCCGCCGTCCGACAGCGTCCAGTTCCCCTGCTCGGTCTCGACCCGAATGGTCCAGATGCGTGGCTCGACATGGCGAAAATCGAGTGTGACCCCGATCGGCACGCCGATCGTGTCGGTGTAGGCGAGCTCGGCCGCGATCGGAGTGGCGCGATTGGCCGGCATGTGCAGGGTGGCGGCGCGCAGCGCGAAGGGGCGCGGCAGGATACGCGTCAGGATTGACAGTGCGTTGATCCCTGGATCGAAAACCCCGAGGCCGGCCGGCTCCCAGATCCAGTCCTGGCGCGGGTGCCAGACGCGCACGTCTTCCCGCCACTCGACGGCGACGGAGCGGAGTGCGGCCCCGGCGAACGTTGCGCGTGCGGACTCGACCCCGAGGCCGAACCGGGAGTGCCAGGCGGCAAAGAGGGTTGCACGACGCTCGGCGGCGACCGCCAGAAGGGGCGCCATCTCGGCGAGCGCCGCCACGGGCGGTTTCTCCAGCAGCACGTGGCGACCGGCACGAAGTGCCAACTCGACGTCGGTGCGGCGGCCAGCGGCCGGATTGCAGAAAGCAACCGCGTCGATCCCATGGGCTCGCTCGAGGAGGTCGGCCACCGAATAGTAGGTGTCGGTGCCGGGGAGGCTCTGACCGCTGCGGCTGACGATGGCGCGGAGTGCAAGCGCCGGCGTGGCCGCGATGGCGGCGAGATGCTGGTCGCGGGCGATCTTGCCGAAGCCGACGAGAGCGAGCCCGAGTGGATGCGGCATCGAGGGATCCTTTTTAAGGACGATTTGCAGTAGGCCGAGCCGGCGTGCGCAGGCGCGTCGCAACTTGCCACGTCGGGTAAGGCCGTGGACCCGGACTCGGCCGGCGCGACGGCGCGGTTCACAAATATTAAGAGGCGCCGCGCTTCTTGTGCATCGCACCACAGGACGGTCCGGTCATCACGCAACTGACGCTGCATGACCATCTGCAGGACAAGTCGGGACGTTACGACATCACCACGCTGACCGGCTATGGCGGCTCGCACGGCTCGGACTACACGCCGTGGTCGGGACGCTGGGTTCGGGTTACGGAGGAGATCGGCGGGCGGCCGCAGAGGGTGATCCGTCTACAGGAAGCGCTGAACGACGAGATTGATCGCTCATCCTGGAGCCGATGCCGGATTATGTCGGGCGTGCGCTGACAGTGCATGAGATACGGCTCTGTAGCCTGTATCCTGTTCAGGTAGAGTGACCGGCTACTGGACAAGAGGGGCTTTTGGGGCTCCGCCCCAAGCCCCGCCAAAGGCGGTCGCCTTTGGCGACCATGACCTGACGGTGCGGCGCGTGCGACCTGATCCGACCGGGCCAACTTCCGGCCTTGGCGAAACCGCACTTCCGATCACAGCGCGATAGAGACCCCCGGCCGCCGGCCGCACATGCGGGCAAACTGCATGCGCAACCCGAGAACGTTGGTTCCAAGCAGGCAGCCAGCGTATAGCGTGGCACTCGAAGCGATGCGGCCGGCCAGTGCAGCGGCGCCGTGGCCAGGGACGGCGATCACTGCCAGCCCGAGTGCAGCGCACCCCAAAGCCACCCAGGACGCGTCGCGCGAGGGAAGCGGCAGGGCGAACGCGCGCCTCCCGAGCGCGAGGGCGTGCAAGCAGGAAGCCGCCATCGCGACCGTGGTTGCGATCGCAGCACCCAGCACACCCAATCTCGGCACCAGGAGTGCGGTGCCGCCGACGCCGATCAGGGCGGCGACGGCAGCGATGCGGATCTGAAGACCAGGCTTGCGGCCGAGCTGAAAGGCGTGATCGAGGTAGCAGCCGCGCAGGCCGCCAAAGAACGACGTCGCCGCCATCCAGGGGATCAGCGACGCGACGGTCGCCTGGTAGGCGTGGCCGACCAGAAGACGGGCGAGGCCGGGAGCGACCAGCGCCATGCCGAGCGAGGCCGGGGCGAGAAGGACGAGCAGCACCGTCGCGTTGGCCTGGAGTTGGCGGCGGATCAGTGCCGGGTCGCCCGCTTCGACCGCGCGCACCGCAGACGGGTAGGTGGCCGAGCCGATACCCGCCGCAATCATCACCAGCACGTTCTGCGACAACACGAAGCCGGCGGTATAGAGCCCGAGCGCGCCGTCGCCGGCCAGCGCCCCGACCACCGCGCGTGTCCCGGTCGTGGTCAGGCCGAGCAGCGCCATGCTGGCGGCGTAAGGCAGGCCAAACAGGACGGCTTCGCGCGCGAGCCCGGGGTCGAGGTGGGTGGGACCTGGCAGCAGCGGGCGCCGGCGGCCGAGCAGGCATCCGGCCAGCAGCGCGGCCGCGCTTGAACCGCAACCCATCCCCAGGGGAATCTCGTTG
>CAXTSH010000009.1:17996-26751 GCA_964246925.1 uncultured Acetobacteraceae bacterium | reverse complement strand
GGCGAGCGCCACGCCGCTGGTCGCGGCCAGCATCAGCAGGCCGCGGCCGACATTCATCGCCAGGTAGCGCACCGGCCGGAAGTCGGCGATCTCGAAGCGCGCCAGCAGCTCGAACAGCGAGAACGCCCAGGCCATCGCAAGGCCGGCCAGCCACAGGAAGGTGTGGGCGCGTGGCAGCAGGCCGGCCGCCAGCGCGGCCGCCGCGAGCAGGCCGGTTCCGACCAGCACCAGCACGAAGAGGGCAATGAAGGTCGGGATCGTTCTCGTGTCGTGCCGGCGCGCCTCATAGAGGCGCATGAAGGAGAGCCCGATCCAGTCGAACAGCACCGATGAGCCGAACGTCATGACGATCAGCGCGATGCCGTACAGCCCGTAGTCGGCCGGGTCGAAGGTCCTGGTCAGCAACGACGTGGTGGCGACGCCCAGCGCACCCGGAATGATTTTGGCCGTGACGTAGAGCAGGCTGTCACGGATGATCATGCCGGCGCGCCTTGAATGCGGGTCCGGGGGCATCGTGCGTCAGCACGCCTTCCGGCGTGACGCCCCCGGCGGTCGGGCCCCAACGCGCTTGCGCGTTGGGAACCCGGTGTGGGGCAGAGCCCCATCCCCTAGCGCGCTCCGGCAGCGTCGGGAATGGACGCGAGCACGGAAAGACCGAACGCGCGCTCCAGTCCTTCGGTGGTCAGCACGCGGTCGTTGAGCAGCACCAGCAGCACCAGCATGCCGGAGGCCGACAGCAGGCCGAGCACGATGCCGCCCGCGCCGAAGATCAGCGGGTTCGGAAACACCGGCAGGCCGCCTGCGATCGGCGGCTGGATGGTGCTGACGCTGAGCGCCTTGAGGGTGTCCATCGAGTCGAGCGCGCGCGCCTTTTCGTACTGGGTGCGCTCCTCCTTGAGGTTCTCGTCGAGGCTGTCGATGCGGCTCACCAGGGTGCGCAGTGCCGTGTCGCCCGCCTCGATGCGGCGCAGCTCGGCGTTGAAGCCGTCGATGGCAACCCCGGCGCGCGCGATCTGGCCGGCCAGCGGCGTAAGCTCCGCATGGTCCATGACCAGCTCCTGCGTCACCTGCTGCTCGACCGGCGACCGGTCGGTCTTGACGTGCACGAAGGGCCGCGACATCGCGGCCGCATCGCCACTCACCGCCGCGATCTGCGCCTCGACCGAACGCACCAGCGGGTGGTCCGGCGCGTAGCGCGCCAGCAGGTCACTCCTGGTGCGCTGCAAATCCACCAGGGCCGCACTCGGTGCCGCCTCGGTGTCGCTCTTGTCGGTCTCGGTGCTGACGTCCTGGTGAGGGATGCGGGCGAGTGCCGCCTGCAGGAACCGGGTCCGCTCGATCAGCGTCTGCTGCCGGTCGATCGCCTGGCGCTGCTGGTCCTGGGCGTCCGCTCGCTGCGAGATCAGCGAGAGGCGCTGTTCGTCGGCGTCGAAGATGCCGTTGTCGAGCTTGATCTGCGCGCGCTGGTGCTCGAGCCGGTCGAGGTCGGCGATGTCGGTGGCGATCGCGTCGCCATAGATCCGGCTCGAGTCGCCGCCGCTGAACACCGCCAGGTGGCGCGCGTTGTAGACGTGCAGGAACTCCGCCAGCACACGCGCCGCCAACGCCCGGTCGCGATGGCTGAAGGTGACGTCGACGACATTGCTGATCTTCACCGCCTCGACCTTCAGGCGCTTGTTGAACTCCAGCACCGCCGCGTCCATCGGCGTACCCTGCGTCGGCGGCGAGCGCAGGATGGACGGATAGAGCCGGCCGATGCCGAAATGCGAGATCACCTGCTCGATGCTGGCGCGGTTGGTCATGATCTCGATCTCGGAGTTCACCGCCTCCGCCTTGGTGGTCTGCGGCGCGGACTGGCCGGTGACCTGGCCCTCCTCGCGGACCAGATATTCGCGGCCGGTCTTGACCATCACGCTCGCGGTCGCGGCATAGCGCGGCGTCAGCAGGAACAGGGCCCCGATCGCGAGCAGGATCGGCGCCACGCCGGCTGCGAGGATCAGGCCTTTCCGCCGGAAGCCGATGGTCGCGACGTCGCGAAGCGCAAAGCGTGCGAGCAGGTCGCCCTGGGCGGCGGTTCCCGCCGGATCACGGTCCATCATGGCAGCCCCGTCGATTTCGTTGCAGCATCGAAATACCGTGTCGCACAAGCAACGAAAACGGACAAGCCGTAAATCATATTGACATCGTATCGAACACTACGCACCATTCGCGTGCCGGTTCTCGCCGGGCCTGGCCGCTCCCCAACCGACCGACAACCAGCCGCGCGGAGACTAACCGTGTCCGGACGACCCGACCATCCTGTGACCGTCCGCAAGCGGGTGCTGATCCTCGTCGAGAATCTGCCCGTGCCGCCTGACCGGCGCGTGTGGCAGGAGGCGCTGGCACTCCGCGACGCCGGCTTCCGCGTCACCGTGATCTGCCCGAAGGGGAAGGGCTGGACCGCAGGGCACGAGGTCGTCGACGGCATCACGATTTATCGCCACTGGCTGCCGGAGGCGCACGGCTCGTTCGGCTACGCGCTCGAATACGCGACCGCGCTGCTCTGCCAGACCTGGCTCGCCTGGCGCGTGTTCCTCTCCCAGGGGTTCGACGTGGTGCAGGCCTGCAACCCGCCCGACCTGCTGTTCCTGGTGGCGTTGCAGTTCCGGCCGTTTGGGGTTCGTTTCGTTTTTGACCACCACGACCTCGCGGTCGAACTGTTCAAGGTCAAGTTCCCGGGCGGCGGCCTGCTGCTGCACGCGCTGCGCGCCTGCGAGCGCGCGACGCTGCGCCTGGCGCACGCGGTGATCTCGCCCAACGAGATGTTCCAGACGCACGACATGCGGATCGGCGGCAAGACGCGCGAGCAGACCACCGTGGTGCTGAGCTCGCCCGCCATCGACCGGCAACTGACGCTGCCGCCCGACCCGTCGCTTCGCCGCGGACGGGCGTTCATGGCGCTCTATGTCGGCGTGATGGGCAGTCAGGACGGTGTCGACATCCTGCTCGATGCGGTGGCCCATCTGCTGGCAAGCGGACGCCGCGACATCCAGTTCGTGCTGGCGGGTGACGGTCCGGAGCGCGCCGGGCTGCAGCAGCGCGCCAAAGCGATGGGACTGCTCGAGCACGTCACCTTCCTCGGCTTCGTGACCGGCGAGACCTTGTGGCGCGCGATGCGGACGGCCGACGTCGGACTCTGCCCCGATCCGCGCAATGAATTCAACGACCGGCTCACGATGAACAAGAACCTCGAATACATGGCCTTCGGCCTGCCGGTCGTCGCCTTCGACCTCGCGATGTCGCGCCGTCTGGTCGGCGACGCCGGCCTCTTCGTCGAGACCGACACGCCGGCAGCCTTCGGCGACGCGGTGGCGGCCCTGCTCGACGATCTTCCGCGACGGCAGGCAATGGGCGCGCTGGGCGCAAGCCGCTTCGCCGCCGACTATGCCTGGCCGCGCCAGGCCGAAGCGCTGGTGGGCGCCTACCATCGGCTTCTCGCGCCGAGGGAGGTGAGCGTCGCTGCGTCCCTCGCCACGTCATGCCCGTGAGGCCGCGCCGCCCGATCATCGTCGTCAGTCCCGGCGGCGTGCATGGACAGGGCGGCATCGGACGTCATGTCCGCTACACAAGGCAGGCCTGGCAGAGGCTCGCACTCGACCCGCCGCTGGTGGTCCTCGACAGCTATGGCAGCCGGTCGATGCCGCTCAGCTTCGCCGTGTGCGCCTTCCGTCTGCTCGGCCGTCTGATCACCGGTCGCGCCGGCCTGGTGCATCTGCACATGGCAGCCGACGGCAGCGTCGTGCGCAAGCTGCTGCTCGCCAGGCTGGCCGCCTGTTTCGGCGTCCCCGTGGTCGTGCACGTGCACGGCTCGCGTTTCGCCGAATTCCTGAGCGAGATCGGGCCGTTTGCGCGCGCGGCACTCGCCCGCGAGATGCGTCGGGCGAGCCGGGTGGTCACTCTGGGCGCCGGCTGGCGAGAGACGCTGTCGCGCTCGCTGTCGCTCGACCCCGCGACGGTCAGCGTGATGCCGAACGCGGTGCCGATCGGCGCCGCCGCGCCGAGGACGGCGGGCGAGGGCTGCCGGATCGTCTTTCTTGGCCGCGTCGGCTCGCGCAAGGGCGTGCCGGAGCTGCTCGACGCCTTGGCGGCTCTCGACGAACCCGGCCTCGCCTGGAGCGCGACGATCGCCGGTGACGGCGAGGTCGAGGAGTTCCGGAACCGGGCGGTCGCGTTGAGCCTCGGCGAGCGGGTCGCGTTCACCGGATGGCTGCCCGAGGACCGGGCGCGCGACCTGCTCGCAAGCGCCGACCTGCTCGTGCTGCCGTCGCGCAACGAGGGTCAGCCGATGGCGATCATCGAAGCGATGGCTGCCGGCCTGCCGGTCGTCGCCAGCACCGTCGGCGCCATCCCCGAGATGGTCCGCGACGGTAAGAACGGGCTGCTGGTGCCCCCCGGCGACGTCGGAGCCCTCCAGCGCGCGCTGCACCGCCTCGTCACCGATGCGGCAGAACGGTCCCGGCTCGGCACGGCGGCGCGCGTGACCGTCGAGACCGAGCACGACATCGACGCCCATTGCCGGCGTCTGCACGCACTCTATCGTTCGCTGGCGCCGCGGCGCGGGACGGAAGCGGCCCTGGCGGCAGCGGCGACCCCATGACCGGACGGGTCGCCGTCGCCCTGCTGCCGTTCGTCCTGCTCGCGGTCGACATGGGAGTGGTCGCAGCCTGGCTCGAGCCGCTCGGATGGCACGCCGTGCTCGCCGCGGGCGTGCTGCCGGCCGGCCTCGTCGTCGCCGACTGGATGGACATCGTCCGCGCCCGCGGGCTGGCGCTGCCGCTGTTCCGTCTGGCGCTGCGCGGTGCAGCCATGCTCGCCATTCTCTCGACGGCCGCCCCGTTTCTCGGCGTGGAGCGCCAGGCGCTCGATGCCGGCCTCGCCGGTTCGCTGGCGAGCCTGTTGTCGTTGCGGCTGTGGCTCGGGCTCGGCTGCAGGGCGGCGGAGCGTCATGGCTTCGCGCGTGAGCGCATCGCGATCCTCGGCACGGTGCCCGTCGCCGACCGGCTCGCGCGGCGTCTCGGACGCCCTCAGTTGCGCGGCATCGCGGTTGCCGGTCGCTTTGAAGACACGCCGGACGGGATGACGAACCTGCTTCGGCTCGGGCGGGCCGGGGGAATCGACCGGGTGCTGCTGGCACTTCCGGCCGATGACGAGCCGCGCATCCGGCGCGCGGTGTGGCAGCTCAAGGCGCTCGACGTGCCTGTCGAGCAGTATGCCTCATTGGCGCAGGCCGACTGGCCGGACATGAAGCTCGGCCGCTTCGACGAGCTGCCGGTGGCGCGTATTCTCGAGCGGCCGATCCCGCCCTGGGGACGCGCGCTCAAGCGGCTGCAGGACGCGGTGCTCAGTGCCGCCCTGCTGGTCGTCGTCATGCCGGTGCTGCTGGCGGTCGTGGTCGCGATCCGCCTGGACAGTCCCGGGCCCGTGCTGTTCCGGCAGACCCGCGAGGGCAGGAACGGCCGCGACTTCGAGATCCTGAAATTTCGCACGATGAGCTGGCAGCCGGGCGGCCAGGGCTCGCCTATCCGGCAGACGGCGCGCGATGACCGGCGCGTCACCCGGGTAGGCCGGGTGCTGCGTGCGACCAGTCTCGACGAGCTGCCGCAACTGCTCAACGTGCTGCGTGGCGAGATGTCGCTGGTGGGGCCGCGTCCGCATCCCGGAACCATGACGACCGACAATCGCCTCAGCACCGACATCGCCGAGAACTATCCGCAGCGCCATCGGGTCAAGCCGGGCATGACCGGATGGGCGCAGGTCAACGGCTCGCGCGGCGGTCTCGGCTCGGCCGAGGAGTTGTGCCGGCGGCTTCGATACGACCTCGACTACATCGAGAACTGGTCGCCGCTGCTCGACCTCAAGATCGCGCTGCTGACGCCGGTCAAGCTGATCTTTCACGGCGGGTCGGCCTTCTGAGCGCGCCGTTCCGGATCGCCCGCTGGTGGATCGACGCGATCCGCGCGGCGACGGCGCCGATCGCGAGCCGCTCGTCGAAGGTTGCCCGTCCGTTGCCGCCGAGCCTGCGGCGCATTGCCGCGTCGTCGATCAGGCGGGCGATCGCCTCCGTCAGCGCCACCGGATCGCCCGGCGGCACCAGCAGCGCGTTTTCGCCGTGACGGAGGAACTCGCCGTTCGAACCGACAGCCGTCGCAACGACCGCGACGCCGTGCGCAAGCGCCTCCAGCAACGCGAGCGGCATCCCTTCGTGATGCGACGGGAGGACGAAGATGTCGGCCTCGCCGAGCAGCGCCGACGCGGCCCTCCTGTCGAGCCACCCGGGCAGGCATACGCGGTCGAGCAGACCGAGCCTCTCGGTTTCGCGTCTGAACGGCTCGACGGCGCCGTCGCCGGCCAGCGTGGCGCGCCACGCGTGGTCGCGGTCGAGTCCCGCCAGGGCCGCCAGCAGTTCCGGCACTCCCTTGCGTTCGCCAAGTCGGCCGAGGAAGGCGATCCGCGCCACGCCTCGGGTTTCGGTGCGCGCGACATCGTCGGCTGCCCGGCGCCGGCCTGGGGGAGCCGGAACCCCGTTCGGCACCACCGAAACCAGCTCGGAGGCGACGCCCACCTCGTTGACCAGGAAATCGCGCCAGAACGCGCCCAGAACGATCACCTGCGACGAGCCCTGCAAGGTCGCCCGCATGAAGGCGCGAAACGGCCGGTTCTGCGCGCGCCAGAACTCGTGCAGATCGGCGCCGTGCATGTGCATCACCGTGGGCAGTCCGGTGAGCTGGGCTGCCCGGCACAGCACGCATTTGCGCACCGCGCTGCCGCGCGTCGACATGTTGGCGTGCAGCAGGGCGAGCCGTCCCGCGGCCCGCAGCCCGGCCAGCCGGACGAAGGCGCCAGCGAAGGCGGCGACGCCGCCGATCCGGCCGCCGCTGCCACGCGTGTCGATGACGATGCGACGCATTCCGTCCGGCTCGAGCGCCCAGGCATCGAGCAGATAGGCGGTCAGCCGCCCGATCCCGCCCGCCGTGTGCGTCAACCCACCGCCGCACAGGATGGCGATCGCGGGTCGGTCGTCGCGCACGGCGCTCTCCAAGAATTCATTACCCAACCGCAATAGCATCGGTGCTATGCACAACGCCAGCACCGACCGGTCGATGGAGTGAACGATTGATGGGCGCGAGCGCGGCTTCCGATTTCGCGGTCCCTGAGGCCGCCTGGCGTGTGCCGGGTCGCATGTTGCGGCGGCGCGCGCCGGCGATCGCCCGGCTCGAGGCGCCGGCCACTGCCGCCGAGGGCACACTGCTGATGGCGGCCCTGCAGCCGCTGCTCGAGCGGCAAGGCTCGCTGGTCGTGCATCTGGTCGGCGCCGAGGGCGGGTGCGGCACCACGCGCGTTGCGAGCGCGCTGGCGAGTGCTGCCACCCGTCACGACTGGTGCCGTGTGCTGCTGGTCGACGCCACCGTGCTCGCGATCGGGTCGGGCGCGCCGGGCGGTCCGGGCCTGCTCGGTCTGCACAAGGCGACAGGGTCGATCCCGTCCTCGCACGTGACCGACCGCGGCTTCGAAACCATGCCGCTCACCAGTGCCTGCACCGGCATCCCTCGCTTGAGCGAGCTGCGTGCGCTGTATGCCGCACTGCGGGCCCAGTTCACGCTGGTGCTGGTCGACTGTCCGCCGGTCACGCAGACACCCGACACCGCGATCCTGTCCTCGCTCGCCGACCAGACGCTGCTCGTGGTGCGGGCCGAACGGAGCCGCCTCGGCGCGGTGGCGGCGTCCAAGCGCCTGCTCGAGCAGGCCGGTGTCGAGCGCCTCGCCGCCGTGCTGAACGCGCATCGCCGCCGCGTTCCGCGCATCATCGACCGGCTTGTCTGACAATTCGGATGCGACGCCGCTCGTTGCTGGCCGGCTCGATCTGCATCGCCGCCGGCACGGGGGCCACGGACGCGCGGGCTGCCGACGCGGAGGCCGCCGACGCGGCCGGGCCCTCGCTCGCCTCGCTGGCGCGCAGGCGAGGGCTCCTGTTCGGCACCGCCGTCACCGAGGACGCCTTCGCGCGCGACCCGGCCTACGCGGCGCTGATAATCAAGGAGGCGGCGGCCGTCACGCCCGAGATGGCGCTCAAATGGAGCACGCTGCGGCCGTCACCCGACCGGTTCGACTTCGGCCGCGCCGACGCGCTGCTCGCACGCTGCGATGCCGCCGGCCTGCGCATGCGCGGCCACAATCTGGTCTGGCATCTGAGCCTTCCGGGCTGGCTCGCGCAGGCGGACGATCTCGGCGCCACGCTGGACCATCACATACGCACCGTCTGCGGCCGCTATGCCGGCCGGCTCTACGCGTGGGACGTGGTCAACGAGCCGCTTCGCATCGAGGACGGCATGCCGGACGGCCTGCGCGACACGATTTTTCTCCAGCGCATGGGACCGGGCTACATCGAGACCGCGCTTCGCACCGCCTCGCGCGCCGACCCGCGCGCCGTTCTCGTGCTCAACGAGATGGATGTGGAATTCGAGGGCAGCTATTTCGAGAACCGTCGCGTCGCCCTGCTCGCACTGCTGCGTCGTCTGCGTGCGAGCGGTGCGCCGCTGCACGCGGTCGGCATCGAGAGCCATCTGAAATGGCGGCGAAACGATTTTGATCCCGGCCGGTTTGCGCACTTCCTGGCCGACATCGCCGCACTCGGGCTGCAGATACACATTACCGAATTCGACGTGGCCGATTTCCGGCTGCCGGCCGCAGACGGGCCGCGCGACGCCGCGGTCGCCGA
>CAXTSH010000009.1:0-17896 GCA_964246925.1 uncultured Acetobacteraceae bacterium | reverse complement strand
AGGAGGCACGCGGCTGCCCAGAGCGGCAGCAGCTTCAGACGCGCCGAGCGAAACCAGGCCGACCAGATCCAGAACGTGATCAGGAGGAAGCAGGCAAGCAGCTCGGTGGTCGAGCGCGTCAGTACGATCGCGCCGATGATGACCGGCACACCAAGCAGGAAGCCGACCCCGACCCGCCGGTCGGCGTAGAGACGGTAGCCCAGATAGGCCAGTGCGAGCTGGAACGTCCAGGCGGTCACGTTCTTCTGCGAGAAGATGCCGCGCAGCGCACCCTCGTAGCTGCCGACATCCTGGCCCACGCTCGGCACCGCCACGAACAGCACCAGAGATGTGACGATCATGATCCAGCTCGCGACGTTCAGCGCCCGGATGGCGCCACGCGTTCCGGCGGTCGCGTACGCGTAATGACCGAAGATGAAGTAGGCGAACAGCAGGATCGATCGACGCAGCGTGGTTCCTGGGCTGGACGACCAGGTGAAGGACAGCAGGCAATAGGACCAGATCGGCCATTGCAGGAGACCGGCACGAAGCGTCGGCCTGATCCGCCCGAAGCTCGTCACGGCACCGGCAATCATCACCACGAGCACGAAGGTCTGCAGGACGTTGGCCCAGGGATCGCTCTCACCGGGAGCCATCACGCCCGTTGCACCGGTGAAGCGGCCGAGCGGCAGGAAGCCCTGGCTGAGAACACAGATCGACAGCGTCAGCGCAACGGCCGGCAGGCCGGACAGACCGACGGTTCGCATGCTCCGGATCTCCCGACGACGGAAACCGAAAGTAACGCATTTCGTTGCGTTTTGCTACCAAACGCGATACAGCAACGTCGCCCGCTACAACGAGCGAACGGGACATGGCAGCGCGCATGAATGTCGTTTCGATCAAGACCGGCCGGGCCATCGACGAGATGCCATCCTCCCCACGCGTCCTCCTGGTCACCAAGCATCCGTTCGTGCCTGTGCATGACGGGACCTCCGCGGTCATCTCGCTCTGGTATGACTGCCTCCGCGGCATGGGGGTCGAGGTCGACGTGCTGTCGTTCGACTACGTATCCTCGCGTTGGAGCGACGAAGGACGAGCGCAACTGGCCCGGGACGGAGTACGGCTGCACATCGCGGCGGCCTACGGACGAAGTGGCACCTCGTTGCGCCGGCTTGCCGTCGTCGCCTTCGCCGCACTCTTCGGCCATCGGTTCGCGCCGGAAACGCTGCGTACGGACCGCGCGACACGCGCCAAGCTCGATGCCGTGCTGAGCGCGCCCTACGAGCTGATCGTCGTGCACGGCGTCGACGCCATCAACCTGGCCGGCGTGGCCCGCCTGCGCCGGCACTCGGCACCCAAGCTGCTCGACATACACGATCATTTTCCGTTCCGGATCCTGGCGTTGCAACGAACGCTGCTACGCCTCCTGCGCTGGCGCGGCACCGCCGCCCGGCGGCACATCGCGCGCTCGGATGTGCTGCAGGCGGTCTGCTGGCCGGCTCCACGCTTCCTGACCCGTGCCGAAAGCCGAGTGGCCTCGATCTGCGACCGGATCCTCTGCAGTTCCGATCTCGAAATGGCCGAACTGCGCGGCGCCGGCGTCGATCCCGACCGGCTGGTCCCGATGCGATGGCCGATCCTGCGGCCGCTCCGTCAGGAGGCGGCAGTGCGGCCTGCGGCGCGATACTCGTTCGGGTTTATCGGTTCGGGCGCGCTGTTCAACGTCGAGGGACTGCTGTTCTTCTGCCGCGACATCTGGCCGCTGATCAGGGCGAGGCGGCCGGACGCGACGTTGCTGGTGGCCGGCAAGGCCGGCGAGGCTTGCGCCCGGATGCCCGAACGCGCCCGGGAGGGAGTCACGATTGCCGGCTGGATGGCGGACGTGTCGGACTTCTACCGCGACGTCGACATCGTGGTCGTGCCGCTGCTGTCCGGAACCGGGGTGAGTGTCAAGACGATGGAGGCGGCCGCGCGCGGGGCAGCCATCGTCAGCACCGAAGCCGGCCTGCGCGGCCTTACGCTGCGCGATCGGATCGAGGTGAGACGCGCCGACAACGCAGTCGATTTCGCGGCGGCCGCGTTGTCATTGCTCGAAGATCGGGCGTGGGCGGCGAGCCTGGGCGCTTCGGCAAGCGAGGCGATGGCGTCGCACGACGTGACGGTGTTTCGCCGGTTTGTCGAGGACCTCGTCCTGCCGTTGCTCAATGGGGTCACGCTGCCGCTCGTGTCGGGTCGGACAGCGTGAAGGCCAGGGTTCCACCCTGGACCCGCTGGGGCCGGCGGCCCCAGACCCCATGACCTAGGGTGGTGTCCAGAGGCCAAGCCTTCGATGCCCCACATCTTCGCTGGTTCGCCAAGAAAGCTGCACGCCTTGCCGTCGCGTCGCTGACCGGGCCCGTGGCCAGGGCACTCCCCGGCGGCCCGCGCGTCCGCGTACTTACCTATCACCGGTTCGCCGACCGGCCGCGCGACCCGTTCGCGGTCGCTCCTGACTGTTTCGAGGTTCAGATGGCAACCCTCTCGGCGTGCGGCGCTGCGATCGGATTGGACCGATTGCTCGCCTTCGCAGGCGGCGACACAAGCGGACTGCCGCACCATCCGGTTCTGGTAAGCATCGACGACGGTGCCGCCAGCACGCTTGAGGTCGCCGCCCCGATCCTGCGCCGCTACGCGATCCCGGCGGTCGCGTTCATCACGACGGGAAGGATCGGCGCCTCGGCCGGCGACGAGCCGGAGCGGTTCCTCGACAGAGACGAGATCAGGGCGCTCGGTGGTTTCGGCATTGAAGTCGGTTCGCACTCGCTCGAGCATATCTCGATCGGTGCGATGCAGGGAGCACCGCTTATCTGGCAACTATCCCGTTCGAAGGACACCCTCGAGACGTTGCTGGCACGCCCGGTAGTGGCCTTCGCCTACCCGTTCGGAACGCGCGCCGACTTTTCGTTGCCGTCGCGAGCCGCGACCGCTCTGGCGGGTTACCGTCTGTGCTTCACCTCGCAACACGGGGCCATCACATCCAGATCCGATCCGATGGCGTTGCCTCGCGTGAAGATCGAAGGCGGTGATCCGATCCGTACCTTTCAACGCGCGACGACCGGCGGCATGGATGCCTGGATCGCCGTCGACCGGTTTTTTTCCCGTCTGCAGGCCAGCCCCTCAGCCGGTCAGCCGAAGAACAGGTAGAACAGCGAGGCCCAGACCGGCAGCGACATGGCTGACGCGATGGCAACGCCGCGGACGAGGTGCCTATCGACCGTCGCGGCCCTGACCCTGACTCTGGGGGGTCTCACCGACACCGGTCTCGACCACCCGCTTTGACGATGCGCACCCATGATGTCGTCCTTGTCGCCGATCGTCGACGCTGGACCGCCGCGTTCGATCGGTGGTTATACGCGCTCAGGGTCGACCACGGTCATATCATTTGTCGGTGAGCAGCTTGTCAAACGCGGATAATCATTCCGCGCCGCGGTCGGTGGACGTCACGAGGCTAGCCGCCAACGGCAAGGCCGTTGCGCGAACGGATGTCGGCTCGGCTGAATGGAGCGCTGGAGAGCCCGGCCTGAGGCTGAAGTCGCCGGCTGCCGGGTTGGTGAACAGCGGATTGGCGAGGAGGTCGTGCGGTCCCGGAACCGCAGGCGGCAGCAATTTGCCGGTGATGTTCCACAGGACGTTGTAGTCCTCCGTGACCGAGGTCGCGTCGTGATTGCTGCTGGTGATCACCTCGCCGGCAGGCGCCGAAAGGATGTTGTCGCTGATCTTCACGTCCGATCCGGTGTCGGCGAAAATCTGACCCTCGACCGGTGTCGCGACCAGATCGTTGCCGTAGGCGGTGTTGTTGAGGAAGTCGACGTGCTGGCTCGAGTAGGCGTGCAGTCCCGAGCCACCGTTCTCGAAACTGACGTTGTAGGCCACCAGCGTCCGTCCCTTGTAAGGAATGCCGGCGCCCTGGGTATCGAGATTGTCGTCGACGATGATGCCGTTGCCGTCGGAGATCGTCTGCCAGTTGCGGCAGGCGCAAGGGACCAGTTCCTTGTTGTTGTAGGTCGTGTTGCGCAGCACCTGCATCTTGTAGCCGGTGTAGGTGTCGACATCGTGGGGCTCGTAGATGCTGATCGCGCTGTCCCCGTAGGGTGACCAGTTCGACGTATTGTAGATCAGGTTGCCCTGGATGGTGACATAGTCGGCATAGTCGGCGGCGATGCCGTTGCCCGGAACGTCGTGGATGATCATGTTCTCGATCGTGATGTGGTTCGGCGTCACGTTGGCCGACGGTTGATCGACGTCGATGCCGTCGCCGTTCGTCAGCGGATTGACCAGGTTGTGTGACTGCGCCGTTGCGTAGGAGCTGGTGATGCTGGCGGCATTGCCGACGATCGTGAAGCCATTGAGCACAATGTAGTTTGCCGAAACACGGATCGCCGCCCAGGAATCGCTGAACTGAAGCAGCGGATGCTGGCTAGGGTAGGCCTCGTAGGTGATCGGCGCCGTGGCCAGGCCGGAGCGATCAACGAAGAGGATATTGTCGCCTGGAGCGTCGTTGGTGTAGGTGCCGTTCATGACCATGACCGTGTCGCCAGGATTGGTCAGCCCGGCAGCGTACTGGATGGTCTTGAGCGGTTTGGTCGCGATCGTGCCGGCATTCCCGTTCGAACCGGTTGGGCTGACGTAATATGTGCGCGGAGCGGCCGCTTGCGCGGGGGCGAGCAGTGCGCCCGACAGGAGCAACGTCCCGCCGCAGGCAAGGCGTGTTCGAGCCATGGGGTCCAGTCTCCGACCAAGTTCGTGATGCTTGGTGGCAGGATGGAGACAGGGCCTTGCTCATCGGTTAATCGTGAGACGTTATGCGGAAACGAGGACATCGGCTCACGAACTCGTTACTTGGTCAGTCGTCAACCGCCAGCGGCAAACGCCCTCGCTAATCCCTCCCGCGCTTCCTCCTGGATGCGACCGAGATGGTCGTCGCTCACGAAGCTCTCCGCATAGATCTTGTAGACATTTTCGGTGCCTGACGGCCGGGCGGCATACCAGCCGTTGGCACTCGAAACTTTGATGCCGCCGATCTTCTCGCCGTTGCCCGGTGCGCTGTTGACGATGGCGACCACCGGGTCGCCTGCGAGTTCCGCGGCACCGAGTTGGGCCGCAGTCAGGTTCTTGAGGATCGCCTTCTGCTTGGCATTGGCCGGCGCGTCGATCCGGGCGTAGCTCGGAGAGCCGAGCTGTTCGGTCAGGCCGGCATAGATTTCTCCCGGGTCGCGCCCAGACCGCGCCGTCATCTCGGCGGCCAACAGTCCCAGCACCAGGCCGTCCTTGTCGGTCGTCCACACCGACCCGTCGCGCCGGACGAAGGTGGCGCCGGCGCTCTCCTCGCCCACGAAGCCGAGCGAACCGTCGATCAACCCGTCCGTGAACCATTTGAAGCCGACCGGCACCTCGTAGAGCCGGCGCCCGAGCCGGGCGGCCACACGGTCGATCATGCTGCTGCTGACGATCGTCTTGCCGACCCCCGCCTGGTCGCTCCACCCAGGCCGGTGATCGAACAGGTAGGCGATGGACGCGGCCAGGAACTGGTTGGGCGGCAGCAGCCCGGCCGAACGGCAGACGATGCCGTGCCGGTCCGCGTCGGTGTCGTTGGCAAACGCGATGTCGAACCGGTCGCGCATGCCGATCAGGTTCGCCATCGCGTGCGGTGACGAGCAGTCCATCCTGATCTTGCCGTCCCAGTCCGGTGGCATGAAGCGGAAGGTCGCGTCCACGCCGTCGTTGACCACCGTCAGGTTCACGCCGTGACGCTCGGCGACCAGCGGCCAGTAGTCGACGGCCGCACCGCCGAGAGGATCGATTCCGATCCGCAGGCCCGACTGCCTGATCAACTCCAGATCGAGAATGCTCGGCAGGTCGTCGACATAGGGCCCGGCATAATCGTGCTGGTGCACGCTGGCAGCACTTCGGGCGCGAGCGAAACTGATCCGCTTGACCCCGTCGAGGTCGTCGTCGAGGAACTCGTTCGCGGTCCGCTCGATCCAGCCGGTGATCTCCGCCGAAGCCGGACCGCCGTTCGGAGGGTTGTACTTGAAGCCGCCATCCTCGGGCGGATTGTGCGACGGCGTGATCACCACGCCATCCGCCAGCCCCGACGACCGCCCGCGATTGTAGGTGAGGATCGCGTGCGAGATCGCCGGCGTCGGAGTGTAGCCGCCCTTCGCGTCGATCATCACCATGACGTCGTTGGCGGCGAACACTTCGAGTGCCGTGACCATAGCCGGCTCCGACAGCGCGTGCGTGTCGATCCCGAGGAACAGCGGGCCGCTGACACCCTCCCTGCGCCGGTGGTAACAGATGGCCTGGCTGATCGCGAGGATGTGCCGTTCGTTGAAGCCGTTGGCGAGCGACGAGCCGCGATGTCCGGACGTGCCGAAGGCGACGCGCTGCGCCGGATCGTTCGCATCGGGCTGGTCGGCAAAATAGGCCGTCACCAGGCGCGGCAGGTTGACGAGATCAGGCGTCTGCGAGGCGTCCATCGGCGCTCACCTCCGTTCGGGAGGCGAATATACGGACCCCGCCAGCTCGCACGCCAGCAGGAACTCCAGCGCCTCCAGCTTGCTCATCGCGTCTGCCATGTTCCGGCCCCAGACATAGACGCCATGGCCGCGCAGGACATAACCGATCCAGGAAGCGTCCAACTGGCTGGCGAGACGCGACCGCAATCGTCCCATGTCCTGGTCGTTGTCGAGCACAGGCAACCTGACCGTCACGTCGTGGGTCGCATGACCGTCGAAGGCCTTGATCATTTCGTAGCCCGTCAAGTCGATGCCGTCGCCGGCCATGCGGGACAGTACCGTGGCTGCAAGCGAGTGGCCGTGCAGTACCGCCCCGACGTGGGGGAACACCGCGTAGATCTGGCAATGCAGCAAGGTCTCGGCACTTGGCACATCGACGGCCGAAAACGGTCTGCCGTCGCCGTCGACCATGATGATGTCGGAGCGGGTCAGGAAACCCTTTCTGACCCCGCTCCGCGTGATCGCGAATGTTCGCTCGTCCACGCGCAGGCTGAGATTGCCGCTGACGGATGACACCCACCCCAAGGCATCCATCCGCCGCCCGGCTTCGATGATGGCGTCAATCTGAGGCCCGGCCACCCCGGACCTGACCTTACTTCTCCGATATCACCTTGTTCGCCGCCGACTTGTCGAGCTGGCGGGCTTCGTTAAGCAGGAACTCGCCCTCTTCCTTGTCGCCGTGCTTGATCTCGTCGAGACCCTCCCGCGCCAGGTTCTCTGCCTCTTCGCTGCGCTCGGGCAGCTTGGCTTCCTTACCGTCAGTCATACGCTTCTCCCATGGTGACGAACCGGCGCGTTCAACCCCTGCCAGGGGTTGCGGTTGCCTCGAGGGCGGGCAACTCATGCGTCGCGAAGTCCACAATCGAGGGAGGAGACACTCTTGTCCAAGATACGGGTCGCCATCGTCGGCGTCGGGAACTGCGCGTCATCGCTCGTCCAGGGGATCGAGTTCTACCGTGAAACCCGAACCAACGAGCGGGTCCCTGGGCTCATGCACCTCACGCTGGGCGGCTACCATGTCGGTGACATCGAGGTGTGCGCCGCCTTCGACGTCTCCGACACCAAGGTCGGCCGCGATCTCGCGGGGGCCATCCTCGCCGAGCCCAACAACACCAAAATCTTTGCCCAGGTCCCGCCGAGCGGCGTCGTCGTGCAGCGTGGTCCGACGATGGACGGCATCGGCCGCTACCTGCGCGACATCGTCATCGAGTCCGATGCTGCCCCTGTCGACGTCGCCCGTACGCTGCGCGAAGCCCGCGCCGACATCGTCGTCTGCTACCTGCCGGTCGGCTCGGAAGCCGCCTCGCGCTGGTATGCCGAACAGGCGCTCGCGGCCGGCTGTGGCTTCGTCAACTGCATCCCGGTCTTCCTCGCCTCCGACCCGCACTGGCGAGGCCGCTTCGAGGATGCCCGCCTGCCCATCGTCGGAGACGACATCAAGTCCCAGGTCGGGGCCACGATCGTGCACCGCGTGCTCGCCAACCTGTTCCGCGAGCGTGGCGTCCGCGTCGACCATACCTACCAGCTCAATTTCGGCGGCAACACCGATTTCCAGAACATGCTGGAGCGCGACCGCCTCCTCTCCAAGAAGGTTTCCAAGACCCGCGCGGTCACCAGCCAGCTCGCAGAAGTGCTCGACGACGCAGACGTCCATGTCGGTCCCAGCGATCACGTGCCTTGGTTGTCGGACCGCAAATGGGCCTACATCCGGGTCGAGGGAACCACGTTCGGAAATCTGCCGCTCAACTGCGAACTGAAGCTGGAAGTCTGGGATTCGCCCAATTCCGCGGGCGTGGTGATCGACGCGATCCGCTGCGCCAAGCTCGCCCTGGATCGTGGCGTCGGGGGCGCCCTGACGGGGCCTAGCAGCTACTTCATGAAGAGCCCGCCGGTTCAGGTCACCGACGAGGAGGCGCGCGTCCAGGTCGAGAACTTCATCGCGGGGTCATGAAGACGTAGGCGCTGGCGTCCCATGACCGGAACGGCTGGCCGCATCGGCGAAGCGACAAGTCCAAACGCCTTGCCCAGTCGTCGGCGTGACGCTCGGCGAGGCCGTCATAGGACAGGTTGAGCATCACCAATGCGCCGCCGGACCGAAGGGTCCGCAGACACTCCAGCATCTGCTGATCCGCGACTCCGGCCTGCACCAGGTAGGGCATGCTGTCGACGAACAGCACCAGATCGAAGCTGCGGTCTTCCACCGGCACCGAGACGCCGTCGGTCAGCTCGAAGCGCAGGTTGGGCGCGACGGCCCGCCGCCTGGCCTCATCAATCATGCCCCAGGCGATGTCGATGCCGAGGACGGACCGCACCGTGGGACCGACCGCCGCCGCCACCCGCCCGATCCCGCATCCGACATCGAGCAGGTCGGTGTCGAGGCCGATCAGCCGCTCGCCTCCGAGCCAATCGGCCAACTCGCCGGTCGCGTCCGCCAGCAATCCGGGATCGCCCAGGCAGTAGGCGGCGACACTCGCTTCCGGTGCGGCCAGGACTGCGCGCTCGAACGAACGCCTGATGCCGTCGAGCGAGCCGACGCCGTGATCGACCTCGCTGCAGCGGAGCATGGAAGCGAGCGAGGCGAGGCCGTCGGCATGCCGCGCATGCAGGGCTGCCATGTCGGAGCCCGCCGGCAACACGGCGCCGATCTCGTGCGGCGTCATGCCGGCCAGGATCAGCCGGGCGAGGGCAACGCCGGGCGCGATCCGCCCGGCCAGGCATGAGACGATCGCCTCCGGCAGGTCCGTCACGGGGGCGCCAGCCGGCGAACGGTGTTGAAGCGATCCTCGGCACCCCAGGCGTATTTGTAACTTTCGCCCCCGCGCAGGAAATGGATCTCGCGCCGCCCGTCGGTGATCGCCGTCTCGAGGATTTCGCCGAGCAGGATGGTGCCCGGGCTGCATGCGGCATGCGCGGGATCAAAACCGCTCAGATAGAGCATCAACCGTTCCGGTCCGGCGGCCAGCGTCAGGCAGGCGGCAACGATGTCGCTTCCGAACCGCAGCGTGTGCAGGCGCAGCGCGTCGCTGTCGAGCATCGGCCGCGCCGCGTCGCGCAGGCAGGCACCCACCCGGCTGTCGTTGAAGACCCCCGGCGCGCCGCGCCCATGCCAGCGCAACCCGTGCAGCCGCTCCAGCATCTCGAGCGCGTGCAGCAGGTCGTCGCGGCCGGCGACGTGATGCGTCCAGCCGCCGTTCCGCTCTGCGCGATGGCGGTTCATGCGCAGCTTGCGATGGGTATTGGATGGGATCGCCTGCCGAAGGCTCACCCTGGGCTCCGACAGCGTCAGCACCGGACAGGTGGCCGTCGGCGCGACCTGATCGTGCCACCCTGGTGGGGCCGCCGCCTCGAGCAGGACGGCGCCTGGCGGCAGATCGATCAGATCGCAGCTCGCGGCACCGGGCGCTCCTCCCAGAACGGTCGCGAGAAGCATCGTTCCCGTCTCCGGCGGCGCGTCCGGCGCGACCAGCGCGTCCAGATAGTCGCTGATGCCTGCTCCGATCGGAAGCAGCTTCGCGTGCGCCGCATCGAGAACGTAACAGGCGAGAACGCCCACCAGCCTTTCGTCCGCGCGAACGGTGGCGACCAGGGGTCGACCTGTCCCGAACTGACGCCACCAGGGCAGCAGCCATTCCGGCGACTGGAACGGACTGGATCTCGCCAATGAACTCCACGAACGTCGGAGGGCGTGGAGCTCGTCCTCCGAAGTGAGCAGCGACCCGACCAGACTCACGCGGCCACCAGCGTGCGGTAGCGCTCGAGATAGGCCGCGTTCATTCGCTCGCGTGAGAAGCGCTCGCGAGCGACGCGGCGGCATGTCGCGGGATCGATACCGCCGACCTGCGCTACTCGGGCTGCCATCTCCTCGACGCCGTCGACCAGGAACCCGGTTTGCCCATCGACCACGATGTCGTTCAGTGCACCGGCGCGGAATGCCACGACCGGCGTTCCGCACGCGGCCGCCTCCATCGCCACCAGCGAGCTCGTCTCGGCGGCCAGGCTCGGCAGCAGCAACAGGCGAGCCGCCGACATCAGGCGCCGCTTGCGATCGAAGGCCAGAGGCCCCAGAAACCGCCGCCGGCGGTCGAGCAACGGCGAGACCTGGTTCTCGAAATACGTCCGGTGTGCCTCATAACCGAAGACGGTCCCCCCGATCAGCAGCGCAATCCCTGCGCGATGCGCAGCCTGCAGGGCAAGGTGCTGGCCTTTCTCGGCACAGACGCGGCCGAGCATGAGCGCGAAACTCCGCCTGGCGTGCGACGCCCGGGCCAGCGCCCCGACCGGTACCCCGTTGGGGATGGCCGCGAGCCATGTCGCGGACGACGGAAAGCTGCGGCTCTGAGCTTCCGACACGCCGTGCAGCCAAATCCGCTCGCGTGCGGTCGGGAGCGTCCCGGTTGGATACCAGTCGAGCGGCAGGTGCAGCGTGACCAGGGCAGGGGGGCCGGCCGCGGGCAGCACCGTGCCGAAATCGACCCCGTGCAGGTGGACGAGGTCGACCGCTCGCGCCGACAGGGCGTCTGCGATTGCGCGACGCGTCGCCACCTGCGCCGAGCGCCTGCATTCGTCGGTGATCATGTCCGGCACTTCGACGCCGGTGTCGATCCATTCGCCGGCCACCTGACTGCCTCGGCAGGCCACCACCAGCGACCGGTGACCGGCGGTGACCAGCGCGTGGTCGATCGACGACAACACCTGCTCGGCGCCGCCGACCGCATCCAGGCCGACCGGCGCCAGCGTGTAGGCGACACTGAGAATTGTTAGTCCGCCTGCCAGACTCACCTGCCTGGCGCATAGCGCCGGATCATGGCGGCGCAGAACTCGGCGAACTCGGCCGGATCGCGCGGCGGTGCAGTGTAATGCGGCCAGACCCCCTTGTCCTCGGGGGTGAAACAGAACGTCACCGTGACGTCGAAGCCGTCGAGTGCGCGCATCTGCCGGTCGAACCAGGCGTCCGCGTTCGGCCGGCACCAGTCCGCCCAACTCAGCCCGGTTCGCACATAGGTCACCCCGAGTTCACGCATCAGCCGCACGGCGTCGTCCAGGCGGTGGTCCTCGAAATGGAACCATTGGCACAGGCCGAGTGCCGGCGTGCACTCGCGGAAACGGCGCGCGGCAAGTTTGGGCGCGCCGTGCTCGTCATACAGGCCCATGTGGAAATGCCGGTAGTAGGACGAGCCCTCCGCCTCGCGGTGCCTCGTCGTCGCCTCCCAGGCCGCCGGAAGATCGTAGAGGCTATACCAGTGGATGCGAGGTGCGACTCCGGTCAGCAGCTCGGCGGTCCGCTTCAACCCCCAGTCCTGCACCTCCTCGGCGCCGAAGGTCGAGACCCCCACTTCCGACACCCAGACCGGCAGGTGCGTGCAGGCGCTTATCTCGGCAATCCTGCGCGGCCAATCGGCCAGCATCCAATGGTTCCAGTCGAGCGGGAACCCATGCACGGCCACCGCATCGATCTGCTCGGTGACGCCCTGTGCCGCCAGCAGACGCAGGAATTCGGGATCGATCGGCGACATGCCGCCGAGCACGCGCGGCAGGCCAGGTGCCTCGCTTGCGATCGCCTCGCCTGCGAGCCGGGCCATGGTGGCAAAAAGCCGCCAACCGGGATCGTTTTCGATGTCCCAGTGCGACTTGTTGTTGGGTTCGTTCCAGATCATCGCTGCTTCGATCATCGCGATGGATACACCGCGCCCGGCAGCCCGTCGCGCGCCACCCTCCTGCAGACGAACGTCTCCGCTTCCGGATGACTGACGATGGCAAAGCCGGCACTGCGCAACATCGCTTCGGTGCAGGCCCGGTTCGGCACCCACCAGTTCGTCGGATCACCCGAGTAGCTCGCCTCGATGAAGTGCAGCTTGGGAAATCCTGGTTCGTCGAAGATCCCCTGGTCCCAAAAATCGTAATCGTCGCAGACGACAGCGACATCGTCGCTGCCGCGCTGCATCGACTGGAACACCAGAAGGTCGGCCGCGACGTGCTCGTGGATCAGATCAAGCGCCAGCAGCGGATGCCGAAGATGGTAGAGCACACCGCAGAACAGCACGACGTCGAAACGCTCGCCGAGCCGTGCGAGGTCATAGACCGAGAGTTGCCGGAACTCGATGTCGAGCTCCTCGACCTCGGCGGCAAACCGCGCCTGCGCGAGATACGTCTCGTCGGCGTCGATGCCGAGCACGCGTGCGGCACCGCGCCGCTTCATCGCCATGGAATGAAAGCCGCCGTTGCAGCCGATGTCGAGCACCGTCTTGCCGGCGAGATCGGCCGGCAGGGCATGAGCGAAGCGCTGCCAGGTCACGTTGGGATAGTCGAACAGGAAGTGGTCGGGCGCGGTCCGGACACCCTTGAGATCGAGGTTGTGAAACCATGGGCCCAGTTCCTCGGCGCGCGCGCGTATCCGCTCGCGCGTCCAGTCCCGCTTGGCTATGCCCATGATCAGAGTTCCTGTCCGATCCGCACGTCCGGGATTTCGTCGAGCAACTGCACCGCCTGGCGGTAGCCGTGCAAAGTCCCGACATCGACATATTGCTGTCCGGCACGTACGCCCCAGGCCTCTCCGCCACTCGCCAGCCAGGCCTGCACGAGGGTGCCGACATAGACGTCCACGCCGTGGCGCGCGCACCAGAACGCGTGCAGCTCGTGCAGCACGCGACCCGGTATCTTGAACGCTCCCCAGATCCAGCCGCAGGTGGCTTCGGTCGACTTGACGTGCAGCCGTGTCACCCGTCCGTCCGCGTCGGTCTCGACGGCGTCGAACAGCGACGGCGTCGAGACCGGGAACAGAAGGAAGCAGAACCGGTTGTCCGGAAGCCGCGTCAGCGCGTCGGCGGGAAACCAGATCGTGTCGGGAAGGCCGACGATGACCGGCTCGTCGGGGCCGATCAGGGGCAGCGCGCGGAAGATCGCGTCGCAGAGCCCGTCGGCACGGTCCTGGATGACGTAGGCCACCGGGATGCCGCCGATGTTGCCGCCGAAATAATGCAGAATGTCCGACTTGGACGGCGAGATCACCAGGCAGATCTTGTCGACCCCGGCGCGTGCCAGCCGCTCGATGAGGTATTCGCTGACCGCGCGCGGCCGCTCGATCCCCCGCTCATCGAGCCGGCTGCCCACCGGCAACAGCTCCTTGGAAAAGGCGAGCGGCTGGATACGGGTGCCGTTTCCGGCCGCCGGTATGATGCTCCACATCGTCAGGCCTCCGCGGGCGCCGGAAGGGTCTCGAACAGCTCGACCATCCGGCGGGCGCGGTGCGATGCGGTGTGCTCGCCGGACACGCGCGCCCGCGCCCGCGCTGCCATCGCCTGCAGCGCCTCCGGTGAACGGTCGAGCGCACCCAACGTATCCTGGCTGTCATCGGCCAGCAGAATCTCACGGCCAGGCTCAAAAAACTCGTCGATGCCGGCCCATCGGTCGGTCAGGATCGGCGTGCCGCAGCACGCCGCCTCGAACAGGCGTCCGGACGGGCAATGACCCATGCGCGCCATCGCCGCACGGGTCACGTTCAAGGTCAGCCTAGACGAAGAGAAGAAGGCGGCGTGTTCGCTCGGCGGCAGGTGGCGGACGAAGAAGATGTTGTCCGACCACGGGAAGGCTGCCGGATACTGGGCGCCGCCGATCACGAAGCGGTCGCCCGGGCGGCGTTGCGCCGGCTCGATCAGCAGGCGTTGCAGCGCGTCCTGCCGGTCGGCGGCGTAGGTCCCGAGAAAAGACAGCGACGCTGCGTACTGCGGCGCCGCCTCGCAACGGCTGTACACCGACGGGTCGGCCCAGCCATAAAGCGGTGCGACGCGGCGAGCCCCGAGCCGTGTCCGCAAGGCCTCGAGCGCGCCGCCTCCGGTGTAGCTCAGCACCAGGTCGAAGCCGGCGAGGCCGTCGGAGCGGAGATAGGAGATCGGTGCAGCCGCCGCGAGCCGCTCGAGCGTGACCGGCGTGTCGAGATCGTAGAAACACCCGAGCACACCGGCGTCCTGCAACAGGTCGGCCGCCTTGATCGCGTCCGGGCAGAACGAGGTGACGATCGCGACGTCGGCGTCGGCCACTGCGCGGCGCGCCCGGGGCAGCACGTCCGCCCAATCGGGGTAGAGCACGAGATGGCCGCCGTCCCCGAGGTCGGACAGATCCCGGTTGGCGGCATAGTAGGGGACGTCGCGTTCGAAGAACGTGACCCGATGACCGGACGCAGTCAGCGCCGCGATCAGCCCGCGCCACAGCGACGCATGGCCGTTGCCCCAAGACGAGCTGACCGACAACCCGAACACCACCAGCCTCATGACGGTCGCTCGCCGGGCTTCGGTGGCGGAGAGGAGAACTGGGCGCGCACGGAACCGGGAACATTGTTTGCCGCTTCGGGTTGCAGCGAAACAGGCGTGAGCCGCATGCGATGCCGACGCTCGACACCTACCGGTCCAAGCGCAACTTCCAGCAGACCGCCGAGCCGAGCGGTGAGGCGTCGGTGGCGCCGTCGGCGCGCCTGCGGTTCGTCATCCAGAAGCACGACGCGACGCGGCTGCATTATGATCTCCGCCTGGAGCTGGACGGCGTCTTCAAATCCTGGGCTGTCACCCGTGGCCCGTCCCTCGACCCGGCGGACAAGCGGCTTGCGGTCGAGGTCGAGGATCATCCGCTCGGCTACGGCGATTTCGAAGGCACCATTCCCAAGGGCCAGTACGGCGGCGGGACGGTCCAGATCTGGGATCGCGGCCACTGGACGCCGGAGGGTCAGCAAAGCCCGCAGCAGGCTCTTCAATCAGGCGATCTGAAATTCACCCTCGACGGACAGCGTCTGCACGGAAGCTGGGTGCTGGTCCGCATCAAGCACGACAAGACCCGAGGCAAGCGGACGAACTGGCTTCTGATCAAGCACCGCGACGCTCATACTGGCAGCGCCGACGATGTGCTGGCTGAGGATCGATCAGTCGCCTCGGGCCGGTCGATGGCGGCCATCGCGGCCGGGAAGGGGCGCCGTCCGAAGCCGTTCATGCTGGCTGACGCGTCGCCGGAGCCGGACGCCGTCTGGGACAGCCGCCAAGGTCTCGCCGCGTCCGGGCGCGCCGTCCCGCCTGCCGCCCGGGCCAATCGTCGCACGCCCGGCGGGGCCAACGACCGTCGCGCGCCTGCCGGCGAGATGCCCGACTTCATCGCGCCGCAACTCTGCCAGAGCGTCGAGCGGCCGCCATCGGGCGCGGGCTGGGTACACGAGATCAAGTTCGACGGCTACCGCGTGCAGCTGCGCGTCAGTGCCGGTTCCGCGACGCTGAAGACCCGCAACGGCCATGATTGGACCGCCAGGTTCGCCGCCATCGCGCGCGAAGCCGCGACGCTGCCGGACGCCATGCTGGACGGCGAGATCGTGGCCCATGACGCTCAGGGGGCGCCCGACTTCGCCGCCCTTCAGGTCGCCCTGTCGGAGGAGCGCACCGACGAACTCGTGTTTTACGCCTTCGACCTGTTGTTCGAGGGCGGCTCTGACTTGCGCGAGGTGGTGCTGCACGAGCGCAAGGACCGCCTTCGAACGCTGTTGGGCAAGCGACGACTGGTCCGCTTCGTCGAGCATTTCGAGACCGGCGGCGACGCTGTTCTCCGCTCGGCGTGCCGCCTGTCGCTGGAAGGCATCGTGTCCAAGAAGCTCGACGCGCCGTATCGTTCAGGCCGCACCGACAGCTGGACCAAGGCCAAATGCCGCGCCGGCCACGAGGTCGTCATCGGCGGCTGGTCGACGACGAACGGCGATTTCCGTTCCCTGCTGGTGGGCGTGCATCACGACGGCCGCTTCATCTATCTCGGTCGGGTCGGAACCGGCTACGGTGCCGCCAAGGTCAAGCAGTTGATGCCCCGGCTCAAGCAGGTCGCTGCCCCCCAATCGCCGTTTACCGGCGCCGGTGCGCCGAAACGCGAGCCCGGCGTCACCTGGACCAGGCCCGAGCTTGTGGCCGAGATCGAGTTTGCCGGCTGGACCGGGGCCGGCATGGTGCGGCAGGCCGCGTTCAAGGGCCTGCGCGAGGACAAGCCGGCCGGGACGGTGCAAGCCGAACCGCCGGCGCCGTCCGAAACTGCCGCAGCTCCCAATCCCGCGCGCGCGCCGGCGGCCAGGCCGACGGTGATGGGTGTGGCGATCACCCATCCCGACAAGGTGTTCTGGCCCGATGCCGGCGACGGCCGGCCCGTCACCAAGCTCGATCTCGCCCGCTATTTCGAGTCGGTCGGCGCGTCGATCATGCCGCACCTCGAGGGTCGCCCCTGCTCGATCGTGCGTGCGCCGGAGGGGTTCGGGGGCGAACAGTTCTTCCAGCGCCACGCCATGCGCGGCACGTCGAACCTGCTTGAACTCGTCACGGTCACCGGCGACCACAAAGCCTACATCCAGATCGACCGAGTCGAAGGGTTGGCCGCGATCGCGCAGAGCGGCGCCGTCGAACTGCATCCCTGGAATTGCGCGCCCAGGCACCCGGAGCGGCCCGGCCGGCTGATCTTCGATCTCGATCCAGGTCCCGACGTCGCTTTCGCCGAGGTTGCCGCGGCGGCGCGCGAGATGCGGGACCGCCTGGAGGATCTCGGGCTGGTCTCGTTCTGCAAGACGACTGGCGGCAAGGGCCTGCACGTGGTGACACCGTTGGCGCCGACGGCCGACGGCCCCGACTGGCCTGCGGCGAAGGCCTTCGCCCACGAGGTCTGCCAGCGGATGGCCGCCGACAATCCTGACCTCTACGTCGTCAACATGGCCAAGAAGCTCCGCCAGGGCCGCATCTACCTCGACTACCTGCGCAACGACCGGCTGGCGACCGCGGTGGCGCCGTTCTCGCCACGAAACCGTCCCGGTGCGACCGTGTCGATGCCGGTCGTCTGGCGAGAGGTGACGGCCAAACTCGACCCTGCGCGGTTCACGGTGCGCACAGTCCCTGACCTGATCGGCAGGAGCCGGGCCTGGGCCGGCTACGGCGAATCAGGGCGTCCGCTCGCGGACGCGATCAGAGGCCTCGGCTGAGTTGCTCGCACAAAAGAAAGCTCTAGTCGCCCTTGTCGCGCGGCGCGCCGCCGATATGCCGCCTCCTGCGAGCCAGCAGCAACCACATGGCGACAACCGCCGCCGCTCCGACCAGACCTTCGAGGCAGACGATCAACATCCCATGGTCCCCGAAGCCCGCCGCTCTAGCGCCTCACCGGTCTCAGGTTGATAGAACCTGAGACGTGAATCAGTCGCCAGATCAATTCGATAAAGCACGTTCATCGGTCCACCTGAACCGATCGTGCTCTTGGCGAAGAACGCAGGAGATGAGCTCGCCGTTTGCGTCGCCCCGGTTCGAACGATGGCGCGCCCGGAAAGACTCGAACTTCCAACCCCCAGATTCGTAGTCTGGTGCTCTATCCAA
>CAXTSH010000008.1:53536-59299 GCA_964246925.1 uncultured Acetobacteraceae bacterium | reverse complement strand
CAGCGCATGCTCGACCCGGCGAACCAGGCCGGGCTGCGTCAGCTCATGGCCTACACCATCGTCCCCGGCCGCTACACCGGCGTCGAGCTGATCGATCTCGCACGGCGCGGGGGCGGACGCGCCGGCCTGCGCACGCTCGACGGCAGCGTGCTCACCATCCAGCTCGATCCGACCGGCACCGTGCTCTACCTTGCCGATCCGACCGGCCGCACGTCGCAACTGCTGCTCGCCGACATCATCCAGTCGAACGGCATCCTCTACGCCGGCAACACCCTCCTCGCGCCGGACTGACCAGGGCTCCCGCCCTGAACCCGGCTGGGGCTAGCCCCAGACCCCATCAACTCGGCAGCGGCCCGCGCGTGACATCCGAGCCCGTCACCGTCGGCAGCCGGACCGTCCGCCCCGAGCCGGCCGCCTCGTAGATCGCCGACATCAGCTTCATGTCCTGCAGCCCCTCCTCGCCGGGCGTGTGCGGCACCTGGTCGGACCGGATCGCGTCCGCGAACGCGTCCATCTCGGTCGCGAACTGGCTTTTGGGCTGAAACCGCCGCTCGTCCCGCGACGGGGTGTCCCCGGCCTTCGTCTCGAATCGCAGGGAGAGATTGTTGTAGCTGAACGCCGGATCGACGACGAACGTCGCCGACGGTGTCGACACACTCAACGTCCGCTTCTCGTGCATCGAATAGGCCGAGCTGCACGTGGCGATCGCGCCCGACGGAAACTTCAACGAGAAACGGCAGAGATCCTCCACCTCCCGGAACCGCCGATCGTCCGGCGGACTGTCGACGCTGGCCGTGACCTCCACCGGCTCCTCGCCGGTGACATACCGGGCCGCGTTGAGGCAGTAGAGGCCAACATCCGGCAAGCTGCCGCCGCCCGCCAGCGCCCTGATATGCCGCCACTGCCCGTTGTCGGCATTGTTCTGCAGGTTGGTCGCCTCGATCAGCCTCACCTTGCCATGCTCCCCTGACCGTGCGGTTTGGATCAGCAGCCGGTGCGTCGGGTCGTATTGCAGCCGGTAGGCGATCATCAGCTTGCGTTTCGCGTCCCGGCAGGCCGCGATCATGTGCTCCGCATCCGCGATCGATGTGGCCATCGGCTTTTCGCACAGCACGTGCTTGCCCGCACTCGCCGCGCGAGCGGTGAACTCCGCGTGCATCGAGTTCGGCAGCACGACGTAGACGATGTCGATCGAGGCGTTTCCGGCAATCCGGTCGAACTCGCCATAATCGTAGACCGATCCGTCCGCCAGCCCGTGCTGTGCCGCGATCGCGCGTGCCTTGTCGTGCGAGCCGCTGACCACCGCCGCCAGCCGAACGGACCGAGCGGTCCCGAACGCGGGCAGGATCTGTCCAAGCGCCAGATGTCCGAGTCCGACGACGGCGACACCAAGCCTGCGCCCTGGTGGCGCGAGATTGGGCGTGCTCCCTTCGACCTCGCTTGCCGCGAACAGTTTCGGCAGGCTGACATCGGTGCCGGAGACGGTGCCCAGCAAGTCCGCGGGCTCGCGTTCGGCGGCCGGCGACGAACCGGTCGCCACCGGCGTGTCGATCGGCTGTCTCGGGTCGGCCGCCGGCGGGGCAGGGCTCTCGGCCGCCCCGGCCGGCGTGACCAGTCCCAAACCAGCAAGACCCGCCGCCGCGGTTCCAAACAGACTACGACGTCTCACTTCGGGCATTGTGCGTCTCCAGCCGATGGCCGCTCGGACCACCACAACCCGATCGGGACGCGGGCGGTTGCGTGCGCGATCCCTTCACGAGGTCGAGCCCACCGTCCAGGTGGCACTCCTCACGCCGGGTGACTGCTTGAGCCGCTCCACCACCTCGTCGAGCTCACCCGGCACGGCGCTGCTTGGAATCAGTGTCGCCTCGAACTCGATCAGCTCGCCGCTGCCCTCATGCGTCTCGATTTCCCTGATCGGATAGTTCGCCGCCTCGATCACCTCGAACATGAGGTCGCGCACATCCGTCATCTCGGCCGCCGCGCAGACCGCATGCACCGCGTATGTCGCCTCCGTCGTACGCTCGTCGATCGGGCTCCGGTTGATCGCGTCCACCAGCGGACGCAGCAACGTATTGCCTGCCAGCACGAACAGCGTCAGCGCCGTCGCCTCGACCGGATAGCCGCAACCGGCGAAAGCGCCGACCCCGGCCGCGCACCAGAGCGTGCCTGCCGTGTTGAGCCCGCGTATGTTGCCGCCGTCCTTCAGGATCGCGCCGGCACCGAGGAACCCGATCCCGGACACGATATAGGCCACCACCCGCGTCGACCCGGCCGGGCCAGCCAAACGTATCCCAAGATCGCTGAACCCCGCCGCCCCCAACGCCACCAGCACGGTCGTCCGCAACCCGGCCGATCGCTGCCGCCACTGCCGCTCCGCGCCGATGGCGGTCCCCAACAGGAACGCGACCGCAAACCCGGCCAACGTGTGCCACGACGAGACCGGCATGGCTCAGGCGGCGGCGATCGCCGAGTTCATCGCCCGAACTCCTGCATCGGGTCCGTCCGGATGATCCCAGACCGCACTGACGACCGCGAGGAAGTCCGCACCCGCCCTGACCAGCGGTCCGCAATTGCCCGCATTGATCCCGCCGATCGCCACCACCGGCAGTTCCATCAGTTCCGACCACCAACCGAGCAGTTCGGGATCGGCGCGTATACCCGAGTCCTTCGTCCGGCTCGGGAAAAACGCCCCGAATGCGACGTAGTCCGCACCCGCTTCGCCAGCCCTCATGGCCAGATCCCGGCTGTCGTAGCACGACACGCCGAGCTGCCGGTCGCGGCCGAGCACCTCCCGCGCCCGGTCGGGTGCGAGGTCGTCGGCCCCGACATGCGCTCCGTCCGCCCCGGCCCGCACCGCCAGGTCCGGCCGGTCGTTGATCAGCAGCGCGACGTCGCGCAGCGCGCACACCTCCAGCAGGACCGACGCCGCGTGCAGCACGGCGTCGTCGTTCACGTCCTTCAGCCGAAGCTGCACCGCCCCGACGTCACCCGCATCGAGGGCGCGGGCCAGACTGTCGGCGAACGCCGCCGGCTCGAGCGCCGGCGGCGTCACCAGATAGAGACGGCATGCCATGGAGCGGACACGCTAAACCCGGGGCGCCTGCGTGTCATGGCCGCCTCACGCGCGGGCTAGCCAGGCCGCAACCCGGCGCTCAGCCCCTCGCGCGCCGCAGTCAAACGCCTCCGGCCGGCCAGGAAGTACGCGGACGCCGAGCAATGCCGCGCGCGACACCACATCCTCGAAACCGATACTCCCCGGCTCCAGCACGATCGCGCGCTGACGCAGCCTGAGCGCCTCCAGCGCGCGTCCGGGGGCATCCGCGCAATCGAGGATGTCGTCGCACGGCGTCCCGTCCGCTTCGCTTAGCGCCGCGTGCACCAGCGCCTGCCAGAACAGCACGCCCGCAAACATCGCCGCCCCACGGGCCGACAGCAGCGTCACCGGCCGCCGTGGCGCCAGCGCAATGCGCGCTTCGGCAAGGCTCCGCACCACGCAAGCCGGCGGCCGGTGTTCGATCAATGCTTGACCTTCCACCGGCTGCGCGTCATGCGTTGAAGCCCTGTATGAGGAACGATATGCCACCGGCTGATGGCATTGGGTCTGAATGGCAGCCGCCCAATACGCGGCGTCCGGTGGAGCGGTCCGCGGACGCGCGACGCCTCGAAAACGCCTTGGACCGGATCTCGGCCGCCCTGGTCCGCCGCGCCGAACGCGACGCGCTCGCCGCCGAGGATGCACGACTGGCCGCAGTCCCGGGTGGTGTTCCACCCCTGGACCACGAGACGGTCGACGAACTGCGCCGTCGTCTCGACGACATCATCGGCAGGGTCCGTTCGCTGCTCGGCGGGGCGGCGCTCTGACAACGCCTCCCGGAGAAGCCGATGGCTCAAGTCACCATCAAGATCAACGGTTACGCCTACACCGTGGGCTGCGAGGACGGCCAGGAGGTCCATCTTGGCGCCATGGCCGGCGAGATCGAGAAGCGCATCGACCAGATCAAGGCGATCGGCGGCCAGAGCGGCGAGGCCCGGCTGCTGGTTCTCGCCGGTCTCCTGATGGCCGACGAAATCCACGACCTGCGCAAGGCCGCCGCCAGTGCCAGACAGGCCGGCGCCCCCGATCCGGAGCTCCGCTCGCTGGCCGAGCGCGCCGAGCACATTGCAGCCGCCCTGGAGCATGACTAAGTGCATGGGGCGGGGCTGCCCGGTGCGTCAGGACAGTCACCCCCTGGGCCGATAAGCACTCCCTCGGGAGCTGGCGCTGCCGTGGCCGTGGTCACGGTATCTGGCACCCACCTGCACTTGCAGGCTCTGGGAGGGTGTTAGCGCCAACGGCCAGGGCGGCTCCGCACCTCAAGCACGATCTGCGCCGTATGCTGCGGCCGCGCCCGGACCCGGTCCGCGACATCGCCTTGCTGGCACGTCTGGCTGCCTTGCTGACCGATCGATCCGCCGTGGTCGCCTTTGTCTGGCCGCTCGCCGGCGAGCCGGACCTGCGCCCGCTCATGCACCGGCTCACCGCCATCGGCCAACGCCTGAGCCTGCCCGTCATCATCGGCCCCGACCGGCCGCTCGCATTCTGCCGTTGGGACGTCGCCACACCGATGGAGGACGGCCCACGCGGCACACGTCATCCGGTCGCCCACCTTGGAGACGCGGCGATGCAGCCCGACATCATCCTCGTGCCCGTGATCGCCTTCGACAGACAGCGCAACCGCCTCGGCCGGGGCGGCGGCTTCTACGACCGGACGCTGGGCGCCTGGCGGAGCGCACGCGCGGTCGGCTTCGCGCATGCGACCGCCGAGGTCGCGGTCGTCCCCACCGAACCGCACGATCGCCCTCTCGACATCATCGTCACCGACCGCGAGAGTTTCTGACCGCTTGCGCATCCTGTTCCTCGGCGACGTTGTCGGCCGCTCCGGACGTGACGCCGTCGAGCGCCATCTTCCAGGTCTGCGCGCCAGGCTCGCGATCGACCTCGCCGTCATCAACGGCGAGAACGCCAGCCACGGCTTCGGTCTGGCGCCGGCCATGGCCGACGGCCTCTTCGCCGCCGGCGCCGACGTCATCACGCTCGGCAACCACGCCTTCGACCGCAAGGAACTCGTCGGCCATATCGAACGCACACCGCGCATCATACGCCCGCTGAACTTCCCGCCCGGCACGCCGGGTGCGGGTTGCGTCCTCGTCGACCTGCCCCAGGGACGCCGTGCGCTGATCATCAACATCATGTGCCGCCTGTTCATGGAACTGCTCGACGACCCGTTCCGCGCCACCCAGGAACTCCTGGCTCGGCACCGCCTCGGCGGCCCGCTCGCCGGCGGCACCGTCAACGCCATCCTGATCGACCTGCACGGCGAGGCCACCAGCGAGAAGGCGGCGTTCGGTCACAGCTTCGACGGCCGCGTCTCGATCATTGTGGGCACCCATACCCACGTCCCGACCGCCGACCACCAGATCCTTCCCGGCGGAACCGCCTACCAGACCGACGCCGGCATGTGCGGCGACTACGACAGCGTCATCGGCATGAACAAGGACGTGGCCGCCGCCCGCTTCTGGCGCAAGCTGAATGGCGAGCGCCTCAACCCGGCGGAAGGCGAGGCGACGCTCTGCGGCCTGTTCGTCGAAACCGACGACGCGAGCGGCCTTGCCCGCAGCGTCGAACCCATCCGCTTTGGCGGCCGCCTCAGCCAGATCATGCCAGCGTAGAAGAAGGGGGGGGGGGGGGGCCCCCCCCCCCCCCCCCCCCACCCCCCGCGG
>CAXTSH010000008.1:10555-53526 GCA_964246925.1 uncultured Acetobacteraceae bacterium | reverse complement strand
GGCGCCCGCCCCAGCACCACCAGCCCCGCTTACAACCCGGCGCGGGGCGCGCCCCCCCGACCCCGCCGAAGGCTCGCCTTCGGAAACGGATTGAAAGAGCTTACCTGGACCCGACCGGCCTATCGGCTTCGCGGGCGGCCGAGCGCCAAGTCGTCGGCCTGACAGGCCGGCAGGAACTGCCTCCCGGCAATCCGGACCCGGCATAAAAGGCTGAGCTGCGGCTTTGCCCTAAACCCCCACCACGGGTCCATCGCGCAAGCGCGATGGAACAAACCATGTTTCATCAACAGTTTGCGGGTTTGGGGCCGCTGGCCCCAACCTCGGGCTCCTGACTGGCACGCACCGTGCAAACACTTCAGGGCCGGAACAAGAATCCATCGCCTGCAAGGAGATGTCATGCACGTTCACGCCCACATGCAAGGCACGTCGCCGGTCCGGAACGTCGAGACGACGAGCGCACGATCGGCCATGAGCTCGACCACACCGTTCTCCGTCATGGCGGACGGCGACGGCACGTCCGCGAGCGACGCCAGTGCGGTCTTCGCCGACAACCAGGCGGAAGCGACCGGCACCGGCGCGACCGGCACGGCCAGCAGCGGGTCCGCTCCGGTCGCGACGAGCGCCGCCAGCGCCTTTTCGAGCCTGTCGAGCGGCCTGCAGGCGATGCTGCTCGGCGTCGGCCAGAACGGCCAGTCCGCAGTCGCCGCGGGGAGCAGCATGACCGCCAACACGACGAGCGCGCTGCAGGCCTATAATCAGACCAGCCTGTTCAGCTGACGAAACTCGTCAGTCTCCGTCGACGATCGCGCGAAAACCCGCCTCGTCGACCGTCCTGATCCCGAGTTCCGCCGCGCGCTTGGCCTTGCTGCCGGCGTCGCGGCCGAGCACGACCAGATCCGTATTCTTCGACACCGTGTCGGTCACCCGCGCCCCGCGCCGTTCCGCCAGCGCCTTGGCTTCGGGCCGCGTCATCGTCTCCAACGTTCCGGTGAACACGATCGTGCGGCCCGACAGTGCGCCGCCGGTCGCCTCTTCGGGCTGGATGTCCACCAGTTCGGAGGCGAGTGCGCGCACGACGGCAGCGTTGCGCTCCTCGGAGAAGAACGCCACCAGCTCGTCCGCGATCGCGCTGCCGATCCGGCCGATGCTGCCGAGCGCCGACCTCGCGTCGGAATCGGGCGTGCGCGCCTCGATCATCGCCGCCATCCAGTGCGGGAGGTCGCCATAGTGCCGAGCCAGAAGCTTGGCGTTCGCCTCTCCGATCCGCCTGATCCCCAAGGCGTAGATGAAGCGCGAAAACGCGATCCGCCGCCGCTCCTCGATGGCGCGAAGCAGATTGCGCGTCGAGACCGGTCCCCAACCTTCGCGCGACGCGATCGAAGCTTCGTGGTCGCGCAGTCGAAAGATGTCGGCCGGCTCCCGCAGCCATCCCTCGCTCGCGAAATCGGCGATCGTCCGCTCGCCAAGCCCTTCGATGTCGAACGCCGCACGCGACACGAAATGCGCCAGTCGCTCCACCGCCTGCGCCGCGCACACCAGGCCTCCGGTGCAACGGCGCACGACCTCGCCCGGCGGTCGCACCGCCGCACTCCCGCAGACCGGGCACGTCTCCAGCGGCACGAACGGCTCACTCCCCGCCGGCCGTTTGTCCGACACCACCTCAACCACCTGCGGAATGACGTCGCCCGCCCGTTGCAGCACCAGCGTGTCACCGACGCGGATGTCCTTGCGCGCGATCTCGTCCTCGTTGTGCAGCGTCGCGCGCGTGACGAGCACGCCACCGACATTGACCGGCAGCAGCCTGGCGACCGGGGTGAGCGCACCGGTCCTCCCGACCTGGATCAGGATCTCCTCGAGCACGGTGGTCGCCCGCTCGGCCGGAAACTTCCACGCCGTCGCCCAACGCGGCGCCCGCCCGGCGAACCCCAGTCGGGCCTGCAGTGCCAAGTCATCGATCTTGTAGACCACGCCATCGATGTCGTAATCGAGACTGGCACGTTCCGCCGCCATCCGCGCCTGCAATTCGGACGCCGCACCCGCATCCGCGAGCTGCATCGACAGCGGATTGACCCGAAATCCCCAGCTTCTGAGCCGATCGAGAAACTCCCAGTGCGTGCTTGCCACACCCTCGCTCGACATCCCCTGCGCATAGGCGAACAGCCCGAGCGGCCGCGACGCGGTCACCGAGGCGTCGAGCTGCCGCAGCGATCCGGCCGCCGCGTTGCGCGGATTGGCGAACACCCGTCCGCCCGCCATCGCCTGGGTCTCGTTCAGCCGCAGGAACTCCGCCTTGCCGAGAAAGATTTCTCCCCTGATCTCGATCGCATCCGGTGCTCGGCCATGGAGCTGGTGCGGCACCACGCCGCCCGCGATCGCGCGCACGTTCGCGGTCACGTCCTCCCCGGTGGTTCCGTCGCCGCGCGTCGCGGCGCGCACCAGGCGGCCGCTCTCATAGGTCAGCGAAATCGATACGCCATCGATCTTAGCCTCTCCCACCATCGGCAACGCCGCACCCGCGGCCAGGCCCAGGAAACGCCTTGCCCGAGCTTCGAACGCCAGGAAATCGTCCGCGTCGAACACGTTGTCGAGCGAGAGCATCGGGACGGCGTGGACAGCACGCGCGAAGGCGCCTTCCGGCGCGGCCCCGATCCGCGCCGACGGGCTATCGGCGCGGATCAGTTCCGGAAAGCGCTGCTCGATGGCCGCATTGCGCCGGCGCAGGGCATCGTAGGCCGCGTCGTCGATTTCCGGCGCATCCTCCTGGTGGTACAGCCGGTCGTGCCGCGCGATGGCAGAAGCGAGCGACTTCAGTTCGGCCCGGGCCTCCTCCTCCGTCAGTCGGTCCAGATCGCCGCTCAAGCGATCGCCTCGAAGGCGGCGCTACCCGACGTTCCGGCCGGCGCCAGGATCTCGATCTGATCGAGTGCCAGCACCCCCGTCCCCGATTGCAGCCGCAGGAAACGCACTCGCCAGGGCCGCTCCCCCGACTCGAACCGGTGCGGCGATCCGTCGATGCCGCCGATCGGAACCATAGAGTCGTGAACGCCGAGAATGTCCCAGCTACGCTCGTTGAAAGATCCAAACAATCTCAGGATCGAGGGCCGGTCCTCGCCGATCACCGGCCCGTGCACACGCACTTCGCTGACTTCGACCGCCGAGCCGAGATCGACCTGCCACCACGGAGATCCGCCCTCGATCCGGAGCTGCGCCAGTCCGGTCAGCGGGCCTCCGACAAGCACGGCGGCCTCGCCGTCGCCCAGGCTGGTGCAGACGACCGGGCCCAGACCCAGATCCGTCATCGCACCATCCGGCGTCATGTCGCAGGGCAGGTGGCGCGTGACGATGAGCCGTCGCATCGCCCGCAGATACGAGGCTGCCAGGTTCTCTCCGTCCGCCCGCAGATAGACCCCTTCGTGTCCGCACAGCGCGTCGACGTTGAGCGAGTCGGGGGCGACCTCACCCGCGCACAGCACCAGCCGGCACCCGCTCTGCCGGAACGCCGCGCCTAGGCAGCCGGCGCCCGCCGCCCCGGCCGGCGACGTCGAGGACAGCAGACCCGCCGAGCGGACCCGGGCGACGAACGCCGCGAACGACATCTCGCTCGGATGCACGATCGCCACTCCCTGCTCGCGCAGGGCACTGTCAAAGTCGTCTTCTCCCGCAAACGCCGTCACCGGCTCGCGAGCCGACGAGACGTGCAACGGCGCACGTCCCAGGTCGGCCGGCACGGTCCGTCCGGCGAGCCGTATTGTCAGCGTCGCCGCCAGTCTCGCATAGGCGGGATAGGCGAGCCGTCCGGTTTCGAACGAGGCCGCGGGCACCACGACGCAATCCAATCGGGTCGGTGTGTCCAGGACCACGCAATCGGCCGCCGTGATCCCGAGTGCTGCCATCGTGGCAGCAATCAAAGGCACATCGAACAGATCGGCGAGCGGCTCGCGCGCGTGAAACAGCACGCGGCTCGCCCGTGTCGCATGGCTCCAGAACCGCGACAGAGCACCGGACAGGAACTCGGCACGCCCTGGTTCAAGCAGTCCGCCGTAGACAAACACCCCCCCTGGCTCGCCGGGCGCCACCCTGTCCAACGCACTCCGCGGCGCCGTCCAGTGTCCCGAGGCCGGCGACGGCGCCGCATCGTCGCCCGCAACCCAGCGCGCCGCAGACACGACCAGCCGGTCACCGGCGTCATACAATCCCCAGCCGGCCTCGCTCCACTCGCCTGCGGCCGGAACATAGAGCGCGCCGCGGCAGGTTTCGATCGGCGGCTCCGACGCAACGATCCGCGCCCGGCCGGCGGGCATGCATCTTGTCAGCGGCATGACTATGCGCGTTTACCGGAGAGGCGAGGGGCGCCCCTCGACCCCCCCGTGGGTGAGCGCGCCGCCGGCTCGACCGCCGGCGGCCCCGGCCCCCAAGAACTTACCCGCAAACTAGAGGCCGCGGCCCCTGCCGCATCCGTCACTCGCTCCCCGGCCAGCATCCGCGCGATTTCCTCCCGCCGCGCACTCGCGTCCAGCGTCGTCACGTCGGTCACCGTCAGACCCCCGGCGATCCGCTTGGTGACGTGCAGATGGTGGTCCCCGCGCGCTGCGACCTGTGGCGAATGCGTCACCACCAGCACCTGTCGCGCTCCCGCGACCAGCGCCAGGCGCTCACCAACGGCCGACGCCGTTGCTCCTCCCACTCCTGAGTCGACCTCGTCGAACACCAGCGTGCCGGCAGGCGACCCGGCCGCCAGCACCACCTTCAGCGCCAGCATCAGCCGCGACAGTTCGCCTCCCGAGGCGACCTGCCCGAGCGGGCCCGGCGCCTGGCCTGGATTGGCCGCGATCAGGAAGGCCACCTGGTCGGCACCCGCCTCGGCCCAGCTACGTTCCGGCAGCGTTGCGACCTCGACGACGAAGCGCGCCCGCTCAAGCCTCAGCGGCGCCAGTTCCGCCATCGCCGCGCTCTCCAGCAGACGCGCCGCCGCCAGCCGCGCCTGCGTCAACCGGCGGCAGGCCTCCGCGAAGGCCGTGCGTGCCCCCTCGGTCTCTGCCGCCAGCGCCTCGATCCCGCGCGTTCCGGCGTCCAATGCCGCGATCCGCTCGCGCAGCGTCGCAAGCAACGCCGGCAGCTCGGCCGGCAGCACCCCGAACTTCCGCCCCGCCGCACGCAGTGCGAACAGCCGCTCCTCGGCGTTCTCGAGCGCCCTCGGATCGGCTTCGGTCTCGCCCGCGAGCCGGCTCAGCAGGCTTTCGGCTTCGGCCAGTGCCTCTTCCGCCCGTTCGATCGCCGCCAGCGCCTCGTTCGCAGACCCCGCCGCTCCGCCAAGCCGCGACAACGCGCGCGAGGCCGCCCGCAGCGATGCCGCCGGCCCAGCCCGGCGGTCACGCGGCGTCAGTTCGGCCGCCGCCGCCGCGATCGCCTCGACACGGCGTTCCCCCTGCTGCAGGTCGATGCGGAGTGCCGCCAGCCGGTCTTCCTCGCCTCCGACCGGGTTCAGCGCGGTCAGTTCGTCGGCGGACGCCCGAAGCCATTCCTCCTCCCGCGCCGCGCTCGCGATCTCGCCCTGCGCCGCCGATAACCGCTCCGCGAAGTCCTGCCAGGCCGCGTGCAGCCAGCCGACCTCCGCCAGCAGATCACGGGGCACCCCGAACAGGTCGAGCAGACTTCGATGCGTCCCCTGATCGGCCAGCCCGATCTGCTCATGCTGCCCCTGCACTTCGACCAGCAGACCGCCCACCCGTCGCAGAAGTCCGACCCCGACCGCCTGATCGTTGACGAAGGCCCGCGAACGCCCGTCGCGCCCGACCGAGCGGCGCAGCACCAACGCGTCGTCTTCCAGCGCGATACCGCTCTCGAGGAGCAGCCCGCGCGCGGGATGTTCGTCCTGGACGGCAAAACTGCCGCTTACGGTGCAAAGCGCCGCGCCGGTGCGTATCAGCGCGGGGCCGGCACGTTCCCCCAGCGCCAGCCCGAGGCTGTCGAGCAGGATCGATTTCCCTGCGCCCGTCTCCCCCGTCAGCACGGTCAGGCCAGTGCCGAGCACGAGGTCGAGGCGCTCGATCAGCACGACATCCCTGACCGATAGTGCCGTCAGCATGCACCCAGAATGACCTCGTTGCGCGGGAACGCAAAGATGGCCATCAAGAACGGGTGCGGGTGCCGCAAGCGGAGCAACGACATGAGCGGTCTGTTCGGTGAAATCGAGGGAATGTTTGGCGGAGCGGAGGGAACCCCACCCAACGCCGGCAACCTGTTGAACAGCGTCCTCAACCAGTCGGGCGGGGTGCAGGGCCTGCTCGGACAATTCGAGCAGGCGGGCCTGGGCGAGCATGTCCGGTCCTGGATCGGCAATGGCGACAACTGGCCGATCTCGCCGCAGCAGATCGAGCAGGTCATCCCGCCCGAGCGGCTCGACCAGCTCGCCGAGGCGCATGGCCTGCCCGCCGGCACCGTCTCGTCCGTTTTGGCGCAGCTCCTGCCGCATGCGGTCAACGCGGCCACTCCGGACGGAAACGTCCCCAGTTGACCGCACTCGCCCCGGAGAGCGTCTGGGATTACCCGCGACCGCCGCGCCTCGAGCGCGTGCCGCACATTCTCCGCATCGTCTTCGCGGGCGTCACCGTCGCACGCACCGGGGACGCCTGGCGCGTGCTCGAAACCAGCCATCCCCCCACCTACTACCTGCCCGAGGCCAGTTTCACCGGCGGCGAGCTGATCCGCGCGCCCGGAGGCTCGTTTTGCGAATGGAAGGGACACGCGATCTACTGGACGATCCGCGCCGGCGGCCGATCCGCTGACGCCGCCGCCTGGAGCTACCCCGATCCGACCGAGCCGTTCGCTCCGATCAAGAACCACCTCGCCGTATACTGCGCGGCGATGGAGGAGTGTCACGTCGGCGACAAGCCTGCATCGCCGCAACCGGGCGGCTTCTACGGCGGCTGGGTCACCGCCAACCTCAGCGGACCGTTCAAGGGCGGCCCGGGAAGTGCCGGCTGGTGACCCGCGGTTCGGGCCCCGTCGAACGCAAACCGAAGAAAGCCGAACTTCCCGCCAAGATCTGCGCCCGGTGTGGCCGCGCCTTCACCTGGCGTCGAAAATGGTCGCGCGATTGGCAGAACGTCCGGCACTGCTCCGAAGCATGCCGGCGCGGCGCGGGATGATCTTCAGAACAGCCCGAGGAAGCCCGATCCGCCGCGCGGCGTGCCGCCCGCCTCGGCCACGTGCGCGTAGCGGAGGTCGGCATAGGCCGCCTGATACCATGGGCTTCCCGGGTAGTTGTATCCCAGCACGGACGCGGTCCGCCGGGCCTGATCGATCAGTCCGATCTTCAGGTAGCACTCGACCAGCCGCTCCAGCGCCTCGGCCACGTGGTTGGTGGTCTGGTAGTCCAGCACCACGCGCTGATACCGGTTGATCGCCGCCTCATAGAGATGCTGGCGCTCGTAGTAGCGTCCGATCAGCATCTCCTTGCCGGCGAGATGGTCGCGGCAGAGGTCGATCTTGAGCGTGGCGTCGCGGGCATACGCCGTATCCGGAAAGCGGTTGACCACCTCCTGCAGCGCCGTCATCGCTTGCAGCGTTCCACGCTGGTCGCGCTGGATGTCGGCGATCTGCTCGTAGAAGCACAGTGCCCGCAGGTAGTAGGCATAGGACGTGTCCGCGCCCAGCGGATGGAGCGAGATATAGTGGTCGAGCTGTGCCACCGCATCCGAGTAGTTGTCGTCCTGATAGTTGGCGAAGCCTTCCATGAGCTGCGCATTCGTCGCCCACGGTGAGTAGGGATAGTTCTGCTGCACCAGGTCGAACTGGGTGACGGACTGGCCATAATTGCCCGCGCGCAGCTTCTCGAGACCGGAGTTGTAGAGGTCTTCGGCCGACATCTGCGACACGTCCACCTTCGCCTGCGGCTTGCTCGGCCCGCTGAACGGGTTGATCGCGTTCAGCGCCCCGCATCCTGGCAGCATGAGGACGAGGGCGAGGGCGGCAGGGCGGGGCAGACGCGGCTTCATGCGACGGTCATCCAAGGAACGCGCGCTTATATCACGCGTCCGCGAGGCGAACAGTCGCGCTCAGGCGGCCCGGCTCGCCTCGATCGGGCGTCCGAACTCGACGAAGCCCCAGTTGGCCGGATCGGCAAACAGCGCGCGAAGCACGCGGTTGTTCAACCGGTGTCCGCAGCGGTGTCCTCTGAAACGCCCGACCAGAGGATATCCGGCAAGTGCCAGATCGCCGATGGCGTCGACGACCTTATGCCGGACGAACTCGTCCGCGCACCGAAGTCCGCCCGGGTTGAGCACGGTGGCGCCATCCACGACGACGGCGTTGTCGAGTGATCCACCCTGCGCCAGACCGGCCGCGCGTAGCTGGTCGATGTCCTGCGCCAACGTGAACGTCCGCGCGCCCGCCAGCTCCGCCTCGAACCGTTCGACGTTCAATCGATCGATCGTCATCCCTTGCCGCCCGATCGCCGCCGCTTCGAAGTCGATCGATACGTCGAGCGAAAACCCCGCACCCGGCGAGAGTTGCGCAAAGGCAGCACCGTCGGTCACACGCACGGTCCGCCGCACCTCGATCGCCCGACGCGCCACCGGCAACATCTCGAGGCCGGCGCGCCAGATGAGCGCCATGAACGGTCGCGATGAACCATCCATGATCGGCAACTCCGGGCCGTCAACCTCGACGGACGCGTTGTCGATCCCGTAAGCGGCAAACGCCGCCATCAGATGCTCGACGGTTCCGACCTTCAGACGCGGGTCCGACGGGCAGGCGAGCAGGGTGCACAGGTGGGTCTCCGCCACCAGGTCGAACCGGGCGGCCAACGAACCCGGCACGTCGACGCGGTGGAAGGTGATGCCGCTGCCCGCCGCGGCCGGGCCGATGGTCAAGCGAGCCGGCCGCCCACTGTGCAGGCCGATGCCCTCGCAGCTTGCCCGCCGGCGAAGCGTTGACTGCCATGACCCGGAACGCCCGACCCCCCGCGAGACCGCTTGTCCAAGCATCGTTGGTCTGAGGCGTGACGCTCGTCCGGACAAAACTCTCCCCCGCCGCAGTCGTGTCCGCTTGTTACGTGTCTTCCATCTTCTCGCCCAGTCAATGTTTATTGCATCATATTTCCCTGACAAACCATTGAAAAGGTTGACGTTCGTTTCCAATCGAGGTCGTGGTATAGGGCTTGCTGCAAGGCGAGACCGGCGATGGCGCACGATCATTCCCACCATCATCACGTGCCGTCCGCTCTTGGCGGGGCGTTCGCGATCGGCATTGCGCTGAACCTGTGCTTCGTTGTCGTCGAGACCGTCTTTGGCCTGCTCGCCCACTCGGTCGCGCTACTGGCGGACGCCGGCCACAACGGTGGCGATGTCCTGGCACTTGCCGCCGCGTGGCTCGCCCAGCTTCTGTCGCGTGTTCGCCCGACCGCTCGCTTCACCTACGGCCTGCGGGCTTCGTCGATCCTGGCCGCTCTGGTCAATGCGGTCACCTTGCTGCTTGTCACCGGAGCGATTGCCGCCGAGGCGGTCGGCCGCCTGTTCAGTCCTGCGCCGGTCGCCGGCGTCACGGTGATCGCGGTCGCCGGCGTCGGGATCGCGGTCAACGGCGCGACCGCACTCCTGTTCGTGAATGGCCGGGAGGCGGATTTGAACCGGCGTGCCGCCTTCGCACACATGACCACCGACGCCCTGGTCGCAACCGGCGTGTTGGTGGCGGGCCTGCTCATCCTCTGGACCGGCCTGCGTGTGATCGATCCGCTCGCCAGCCTGATCGTCTGTGTCGTCATCGTCGCCGGCACCTGGTCGTTGCTTCGCGACAGCGTCGGTTTTGCGATGGACGCGGTGCCCCCGGGCATCGACCGCGAGGCGGTGGAGCGTTTCCTGGCGGCGCTGCCCGGGGTCGCTGCCATTCATGACCTCCACATCTGGGGCATGAGCACCACGGAGACGGCATTGACCGCCCATCTCGTCCGCCCTGGGGCCGCTCCGGACGACGCCCTGCTGCACGATGCGGCGAAGACGCTTCGCCTCCGGCACGGCATTGCCCACGCGACCATCCAGGTCGAACAGGGAGATGAGGCGCATCCTTGCGCCTTGATCTCGCCTGAAACGGTCTAGAGCCGGCCCCATTCTTCCAGCGTCGCGATCGCGCTGCCGACACCATCCTCGCCCGCCATCCGGGCGGCAAGACCGCGAGCGGCCTCCCGCATGGCGACCGCGCTCGCGATGGCGTCGGCGAGCGACGCACCGGTGAGCGTCCGCCGCGACAATCCGCCCGGGGAGACGAGTAGCCGACGAAGTTGCCACGCCCAGAAGAACTGGTCGGCCACGAACGGCACGATCACCTGCGGCACGCCGGCGCGCGCCGCCATCGCGACCGTGCCCGCGCCGCCATGGTGCACGACGGCGGCGACGCGGGAGAACAACCAGTCGAACGGGGCATGGTCGACGACCAGCAGACGCTCGTCCGAGCCGAGTTCGAGCGCGCCCCACCCACGGATCACGACCGCCCGCCGTCCTGACCGGCTGACCGCGTCGCGCACGCAGCCTGACAATCGCGCCCTCTCATCGGGCGAGACGCGCATGCTGCCGAAACCGACCGCAATCGGCATCTCGCCCTCCTCCACGAACCGGCGCAGCGTCGCGTCGGGAGCGGGGCTCCGGCTGGGGAGCGTCCAGGGTCCGGTGACCCGGATACGCGATCGAGGCCAGTCAGCCGGCTGCGGCAGCAGGGCAGGGCTGAAATTGTAGAGCATCGGCGGCGGCCGGCCTCCCCTTGAACCGAGCCCGAGATCGCGGCGCAGGCGCTGCACGGCGTCCGCGAAGCAGACCCGCCAGACCAACGCCCGAACCGACCAGGCGAGCCCCAGATTGGCCCATCCGGGCAAGGCGGTTCGCGTCGGCGGCGGCACCGGCGGCGGAAACGCGCGCGTCGGCGTGAGCGGCATCACCCCGGCGCCGACCACGGGAATGCCTGCCCGCTCTCCCACGGCGGACGCGACCGCCGCCATCACCAGGCCGGACCCGATCAGCAGGCCGGCGCCCTCGGACGCTCGGCCAACCTGCGTCGCCCAATGATGCGAGGCATCGCGCATACGGGCGCGCAGCAATGCGGGCCCGGGTTCCCGCTCGGAGCGCGCGATCTCGTCGGCGTAGCTCGGCGACAGGTCCGACCAGCAGAGACCCTGTGCTTCCATCAACGCTCGATGGTCGTGGCTGGTCGCCACCACCACGTCGTGCCCGCGCTCGCGCAATCCCCGGCCCAGTGCTGCGACCGGCAGGGCGTCGCCGTGGGTGCCGACGACGAAAAACACCACGCGCATGCCTCGCATCTCCGGCCAGAGAGGAGGACACTGCCCTAATCGAAGGGCAAACAGGATATCGGATGGCCAGAGCGGACGCCTACACCTACGAACCCTCGAAGGGCCACGGCCTGGCGCACGACCCGTTCAACAGCATCGTGGCACCGCGGCCGATCGGCTGGGTCTCTTCGCTCGACCTGGAGGGCAGGCGCAATCTCGCACCTTACAGCTTCTTCAACGCCTTCAACTACCATCCGCCGATCATCGGTTTCTCCAGCACCGGCTGGAAGGACAGCGTTGCCAATCTCGAGACGACGCGTGAATTCTGCTGGAACCTGGTGACCCGGCCGCTTGCCGAGGCCATGAACGCCACCTCCGCCAGCGTCACGCACGACACCGACGAGTTCGAGCTCGCAGGCCTGACTGCGGTGCCAAGCCGGATCGTGTCCGCGCCGCGCGTCGCCGAGAGCCCGGTCAATTTCGAGTGCCGGGTGACCCAGCTGATCCGCCTGCAGACCAAGGAAGGCAGGGAGGTGGATGCGTGGCTCGTGCTGGGCGAGGTTGTGGCCGTCCACATCGATCGCGACAACCTCGAGGACGGCCTCTACATGACCGCGCGTGCACGACCGGTGGTGCGCGGCGGTGGACCGGGCGACTACGCCGAAATCACCGAAGCAGCCATGTTCTTCATGGCACGGCCGTCCTGACATGGAGCTGGTGACGCCCGACGAGGTCCGAACCCGCTTCTCGACCTCGCTCTCCGATCTCTACCGCGCCGAGGTTCCGCTCTACGGCGAGCTCTTGCGTCTGGTGGCCGACATCAACGCCCGGAGCGGTGATCCCGAAGCCGGGTCGGAGAGGATCGCGTTGGAGCGGCATGGTGCGATCCGTCTTGGCCGTCCCGATGAACTGTCCCTGATGGCTCGGCTGTTCGCGGTCATGGGCATGGCTCCGGTCGGCTACTATGACCTGGCTCCTTCCGGGGTGCCGGTTCACTCGACTGCTTTTCGTCCGCTGTCGGCCGCCTCACTGGCGAGCAATCCGTTCCGGATGTTCACCTCCCTGCTCCGCCTCGAATTGATCGAGGACCTATCCCTTCGCAGCGAGGCCGAGCGGATTCTCGCCGTGCGGCGCATCATGACGCCGCGCGCGATCGCGCTGATCGAACGTGCCGAGGCTGCAGGCGGTCTCGACGATGCGCAGGCCGACGAGCTGGTGCGCGAAGCGTTGGAGACATTTCGCTGGAACGCCGAAGCGGCCGTCGACCGCGCGACCTATGAGCGCTTGCGCAAAGCCCACCCGCTGATCGCCGACGTCGTCTGCTTCAAGGGCCCGCACGTCAATCACCTCACACCACGTACCTTCGACATAGACGCGGTGCATGCGGCCATGCGGGCCGAAGGCATGGGTCCGAAGGAAGTGATCGAAGGGCCGCCTCGCCGTGCCATCCCGATCCTGCTCCGTCAGACCAGCTTCAGGGCGCGCGAGGAGCAGATCAATTTCACGGGTGAGTCCGGGACTCACACCGCGCGTTTCGGCGAGGTCGAGCAACGCGGCGCCGCCCTGACCCCAAAAGGGCGTGCTCTCTACGACGACGCGCTGGCCACCGGAACGGCGGATGCTTTCGCGCGATGGCCGGACGACATGGCAGGCCTGTACAGGGCGGGGCTGATCTTCTGCCGGTTTCGCGCCGTGCGTCCCGCAAGCGTCCCCGACATGGAAACGGCTGTCGCCAGCGGCGCCGTTGTGCTCGAGCCGATCACCTACGAGGACTTCCTGCCGGTGAGCGCAGCCGGCATCTTCCGCTCCAATCTGGCCGCTTCGCATGCGACTGCGGTCTCCAGGCGCCCCGGCCAGGTCGAGGAGTTCGAGGCATCGCTTGGCTGCCGCACCGAAGACGAGATGTCGCTCTATGCCGAGACCCAGGCGCGTTCTTGCCGCGAGGCGCTTGCGACCCTGAGAGCCTCAATCAATGGATGAGGTGGCTGGACGATTGCAGGACGAGTTGAAACATCGCGTTCAACTGGCTCTGGATGTCGGTCGCGTCGTTTGCGATGAAGAAGTAGCTCGGCGATGACGCGCAGGCCGTCAGGTTGGGTTGGATGTCGGTCTGAATGGGCTCGACGTTGTCGACCCAGAATGCATTGTCGGGAATTTGCAGGTAAGGGGTGTACAGCACCAGGATACTGACATTGAGCGCCTTCAGCGCGGCGCAGTCGGATGGGCTGAACGCGTTGATCCTGCGTGTGCCATCGACCGTCTCGTCATAGACACCATCGCTGATCAGGAACAAGAATTTCTGGGGAACGTTTGTGCCTTGTTGCGGGAGCGATGCATCGACCGACGCCATCTGGTTCATGGCATTCGTGAAGTAGGTGTTGTCACACAAACCGGAGCAGTCGTTCAGCGCCGGCACGACTGACGGCAAGGCATTAGCCGCGTCCAGAACGTCGCCGCTGAGCGAGTAGATCGTGTTGAAGACGTCTGAAAACGTGTAAAGACCGATCTGGAAGCGGTTATTCTCATCCTGCTGGTTCATGGTATTGATGACTTGACCGACCGCGTTGCGCAGGACGGTGATCCGGAGCTGCACGTTGTTGCGAAGTGCCAGTTGATAGTAGTCGTCGCCGGTCGTCGTCCAATGACAGGCGAAAGCGCAGGCCTCGCCTTGACTGACGTTTGACGGCAACTGGTCGGTCGGCTTGTAGTTGGCCGTAAGCTGCTCCATCGTCGCCTGATCGGCCGCCGTTGCCGCCAAGGTCATGGAAGAGGAAACGTCCATCAAGATCTGAACGTCGACAAAGGGATTGTAGGAGAGGCTGGCCGCAGCCTGGTCACTGATCGAGAAGAGCGGGAAGCCGAGGACGTTCGAAAACGTCGAGGCGATCTGTGCGTCGTACTGCAATGTGGCGTTGAAGAGGCCGCCGGTCAGCGTGAGGCTGGCATTTACCGCACCAATCGAGACGGATGACTGATTTCCTGTCTGAGCGGCGAAACGGGCCCGGGCTGCTGCGATGCCCTCGTTGATGAAATTGGTGTCCCCGGCCTTGAATGCGTTCGCTGCCGTGGTCGCTGCCAGCAGGGCAGAAGAGTCGGCCGCGAGGTCGAGTTTTCCCTTCACCCAGCTAACACGGCCATAATCCACAGCCAGTCCGACAAGACCACACAGAGGAAGCATGGCGATGGCCATCAGGACGGCCACGTTGCCGCGCGATCCCCTCGCGAACGCCATCGCCCGCTTCAGCATCGCTCGATGAACCCCGATTTCATCGATCCGGTGAGCGCGGTGCCGTTGCCGATGCGAGGCGAGACGACTGCCGACTGGAACATCGGAATGTTCTGAAACAGGAAACCAAAAAACATGGGCGTGAAGGTCCACTTCACGTCGGCGACGAACAGACTTGTCGCGCCGACGTCGTCGATCGGAAGGTCCGGGTAATCCGAGGCCTGCGTATCGGGAACGATCGCTGGGGAACCGCAGGCTCGCAGATTGACCAGGCCGAGAGGATTGGCGACGCTCCAGACAACCGCCGGCTTGTAGGTGCAGCTCTGTGTGCAGCCGCTGGGAGACCCGGTGAATGAGATGCCGGAGAGCGTCACCGCAAAACCGGTAGCCCCCGGCGAGCGCGCCCACTCCGGAAAGAAGGCGAACGCAGCGCTCGTTGCCGCAGTCGCCTGGACGTCGCTGATCTGATTGAGCGTCAGCGTCTGTGACGAGTCGGTGCTCGCCATCTGCGCGATCGCGGTCGCCGCGATCTCCATCCGGCGCGCCGTCAGTATGGCATTCGACAGATCGACGGTGCCCAGCAACAGGGTGAGCAGCACGGGAGCAATAATGGCCAATTCAAGCGCCGCCACCCCGGCTCTCGCTGATCTCACGGGTCAGCAGCCGTTCTGCGGCGGGACCGGCACGCCGGACGGGTTTTCGTTGATGAAAGCCGCGTTGGAGACAATCGACTGGGTGGTGTTGAGCCCGAGCAGCGAGGCCGTGGGAAAGGAAGCCTGGTAGATGACGTGGGCGTACATCATCTGCCCCGGACTGCCTACACAGAACTGAAGGCCGGTCGCGTTCGTACTGTCAGGTGCATCCGGGACGCCCGGCCCCGTCAATCCGGTATAGTCGGAGACCGGGTGAAGGTCGACGAACAGATTGGAGCACGTGGTTCCAAAGTTCGGGCACACGACCTTGGTGACGAAGTCGGCCTCCGAGTAGCCGGTGCCGATCTGTCCGATCTCGACCTGTCGCGCTGCCTCCTGCACGGCGTATTCGAGCGTCTGCTGATAGTAGAAGTAGGTTCCGACATAGATGATGCCGAACAGGAAGAGAAACGCCGGAAGAGCAACGAGGGCAAACTCCAGCGCCGCCGATGCTTTGCGCTCGGACGGTAGATGCCACAGCCTCATCGCGAGGCGATCTGCAGTTCTCGGAAGGCGTCGATCGCGAGCGCAACCTGTTCGGCGGGAAGATCCTGATGCAGGATGCTGCGCGCGTCATCGGTCCGCCCGGCCAGAGCCGCCGCCACCGCGTAGTCCTGACGGACCTTCGGTGACGCATCGGACGATTGCGCCAGCGGGCCAAGCAGGGTGAGCGCCTGATCGACCTTACCGGACAGTGCCATGGACAATCCGAGATCGACCTGCGCCGACATCAGCGCAGGCGAGATCGACAGCGCGTGCCGGTAGGCAAGTTGAGCGTCATCGTGGTGCGACATCATGTCGTCAGCCACGCCCAGATCGGTCAGGACCTTAGGGTCGTCCGGTGCATGACGCAGGAGATCCTTCAGCTCCTGCAGAGCCAAAGCTGGATCGGACAGCAGATGAAGCCGGGCGAGACCGAACTTGGCCACCGATGAGCCGCTGTCCTGCTCCAGGGCTCGCCGGAAGCTGGACTCGGCCGCTTCGTTTTCGCCCAGCGCGCTCTGCGCGTTGCCGAGACGGACGAGGGCCGCGACATCATCCGGATGAGCCGCCACGACCCCCTGGGCGATCTGCAAGGCGGCAGTCGTCGCTCCGCTGGCGAGTTCGACGTCGGAGACCCGGAGATCGCGCTCTGCCTGTGTCATCCCTGGGGAGGTCCCGCAGGCGGACAGGATCAGACAGACCAGGCCAGCAGCCATTGATGGATGCGTGCGCATGAGAGCCCCTCGTTGTCGTCACGATCATGCCGGAAGCGGATTAATCAATGCTTTCCAAAGAGACCGGCAACGCGAAGAATGGCGGGGCCGCCGACGACGATGAACACACAGGGCAGGATGAAGAGGATCATCGGAAACGTCAGCATGACCGGCAGCTTGGCTGCGCGCGCCTCGCAGAGCGTCATGTTCTCCTGACGCATCTCGGCGGCCAGGGTTCGGAGCGCCTGGGTAAGTGGCGTCCCGAACTGCATCGTCTGGATGAGCGTGGTGCCGAGGCGCCGCAGGCTGTCGAGTTGCGTCCTTTCGCCCATGTTGGCGAGCGCTTGCCGGCGATCGGACATGATCTGCAATTCGTGCGCGGTGGCTCGTAGCTCCTTGGCGGTCTGCGGGTGCGCCTGCTCGAGTTCTTCGCCGACGCGTTCGATCGCAGGCTCCAGACCGAGACCGGCTTCCGAGCAGATCACCATCATGTCGAGAGCGTCCGCGATGCCGGCAGACACGGCTCGGAGGTATCGTTGTCTCAGCCGCTTGATGACGTGATCGGGCAGGACAAGTCCGATGACCAAGCTCGCAGCGGGCAGCGCGTAACGCAGGTTGGTCGGCAGAGCGAAACGGCTTTCGGCAACGACGGCGACCAGCAGGGCGCCCAGGGCGAGCAGCACCTTGGAACCGATGAAGAGGGCCAGACCGTTTTTGCCACCGAGTGCGGCGCTGCTCAGCGTCGCCTCGAGCTCGGCGAGCGTCCGAGCCGGCAGGATGCCGCTGCGCGCCAGCAGCGTCCCGAGCCCCGCCACGAGCCTGGTTGTCGCCGAGCCTGACATGAGCGAAGTCGACGGCTCGACCTGGCCCTGAACCATCTGCAGACGCCGGCGGACTGCAGCACTCCGGTCGTGCTGATGGGCAAGTGCAGCAGCCGCGCCGAACGAGGACATCAACAGGGCCGATCCGGACAATGCCAGCACAAGGCGGGAGACGATCATCGAAGTGCGTTCTTGGTCATCGTCTGCATGACGGTGATCCCGAGAGCGAGCATGACCAGCGCCAGGCCAAGCAGTTTCTCCCCGGCCGAGGTCGTGAACAGCACCGAGATGTAGGACGGATTGCTGACAAAGATGAATCCGCCGACGACGAATGGAAGGCCGCCCAGGACATAACAGCTCAGGCGGGCTTCAGCCGCCAGAGCGTGACCGCGCATTTTGATCGCCACGCGTTTGCGTATGGTATCGGCAAGGGTCTCGAGGGTTTCGGCGAGGCCGCCGCCGGTCTGACTCTGCAGTGAGAGGGCGGTCGCGAAAAACCGATACTCGGGAAGCCGGTTGCGCGCGCCCATCGCCCGCAGCGCGTCTGGCAGAGGCCGTCCGATCGCGATTTCCTCCGAAAGCTGCCGGAACTCGAATGAAGTCGGAGCCTGACTCTCTTCAGCCACGAGCACGACTGCATTTCCCACACCGACGCCGACCCTGACCGCGCGGACGATCATGCCGAGCGCGTCGGGAAACTGCCTGAACAGGCCAGCGCTGTAGCGCTCGTCGCAGCGGCGATAAAAGAGGCGGCAGAAGAGGATGGACAACGGGAGGGCGGCCGCCCAGCCTGACGGTCCTACCAGACGGGTCGCCACGAAGGCGCCAACCATCGCGATCGTGGTCGCTGCGACAAACACGCGAGGGAAGGGAGCCGCGGCATGTGCGCGGCGGTGGCGGTCGAACCCGTAGACGCGTTGCGCCTTGATCATCGTCGCCCCGCGCGGCCTGACCATCCGCAGGTTCGATGCCTGTAGCTTATTGCCGGAGGAGCCAAACGACTCGACGATCATTCCGAGCCGCCTTCCCACCTTGTCGGCTTCGGAGCGTTGCAGTTGCACGATCAGACAGGCTCCTGCAATCGGCAGAAGTGCTGCGCAGAACGCCAGGATCAGAGCAAGATGGTTCACTTCTGGACTTCCTCGAGAGCGCTGTTCCAGGCCCGATCGAGCTGGAAGTAGCAAAGCGCATCGTGGAAGCTCGCCCTGGCGCGATTGATCCTGTAGCGGCCGAGCAGACGCCCATCAGTTGCCTCACCCTCGATCTCATAATGAAAGATGTCATTGAGGATGACGACGTCGCCCTCGAGGCCGGCGACATCGGTCACCTGCGTGATCCGGCGGACGCCATCACGGTGTCGCTCGAGCTGGATGATGAGATTGACCGCGCCGACGATCTGGGTCCGGATCGCACGCGCCGGCAGGCCCATGTTCCCCATCTGAACCATGTTCTCGATCCGCGTGACCGCATCCCGTGTCGTGTTGGCGTGGATCGTCGACATGCTGCCGTCGTGGCCAGTGTTCATGGCCTGCAGCATGTCGAAGGCCTCGGCACCCCGAACCTCGCCGATGATGATACGGTCTGGCCGCATCCGCAGGGCGTTGCGGACGAGATCGCGCTGATTGACCTCGCCCTTTCCTTCGAGGCTTGCAGGTCTCGTCTCCAAACGCACGACGTGAGGCTGCTGGAGCTGGAGCTCGGCCGCGTCCTCGACGGTGATGACCCGCTCGCCATGATCGATCAGGCGGGAGAGAGCATTCATCAGCGTGGTCTTGCCCGAGCCGGTGCCACCTGAAATGATGACGTTGAGCCGGGCGCGACCGGCGATCTCCAGCACGCGCGCGACCGCCGGAGAGCAGCCTCCTTTTTCGACGAGCTGCTCGAAATCCATGACCCGGCGGGCAAACTTGCGGATCGAGATGTAGGGTCCGTCGAGCGCAAGCGGCGGGAAGACGATATTGACGCGGGAGCCGTCCCGGAGGCGCGCATCGACCATCGGGCTCGCCTCGTCCACACGACGTCCGACGGCGGTTGCGATCCGTTGGCAGACACTGGCGACGTGGGCCGCGTCGCGGAAGCGGACCGAGGAGAGGAGGGTCTTGCCCGCGCGTTCGATAAAGATGCGGTCTGGACCGTTGACCATGATGTCGGCGATGCCGTCATCATCAAGCAGCGGCTGCAGCGGGCCGAGACCGAGCATGTCATTGACGAGTTCGCCGGCGAGCTCGTGCTGCTCGCGGGCGTTGAGCTGAATCCTGCGCTCGCTCGCAATCTCGCCCACGAGCCGCTCCACTTCGGCCGCGAGCCGGTCAGGAGGAAGCCCGAAGATCGAGGCAGGGTCGAGCTTGCTCAAGCAGGCGCCGCGCAGCTCCAGCAGAAGCGACACCGGATCGGCCTTGGCGGGTGCAGCCGCCGTCACTGCGGGCGCCTGCTCGATCTCCCGGTGGCGGCGCCCGAACCCGGCGGCCTCGATCACCTGCGCCATTCCGCCAATCGCCTCCAGGTCAGTGATGTCCTGCGCCTTGTCGTGGCGGCTTCGGTATCGACCAGCCGAACGGACGCGGCCTCCTGCGCGAGCTTGAGTATGGCCAACCTGAAGGCTCCCTTTGCCGTCACTGCAGGCTTGCCGATGGTGGCAGAGTGGTTGATCAGCCGTGGCTGATAGGGAATGACCACGTCGGGCGGCAAGCCGAGCGCCTGTTCGGTCTGCGACTTGCTCAGGGTGCCTGGCTGGCCCAGTCGATTGAGCACAAGGATCGGCCGACGGTTCTGCGCCGACCCGGTCGGGAGTGCGAGCAGGCGCAATGCGTCGCGAACGGACGCTAGCGTCGGATCGAGCACCAGCACGCGCTGATGCGACAGGTCGATGAGGTCGCGATTGAGCTGCAACGGCCGGAACGGGACGTCGGCGATGACGAAATTGTATCGGCGGCGAAGGTTGGTGAGAAGTTGCTGGGCCGCGGCTGGAGCGACAACCGGTGCCTCTTCAAGTTTTTCTTCGCTAGAGAGGACGGAAAGGCGGTCATTGACCGGGTAGGCGCTGCGCTCGATCAGCAGCTCATCGACCCGTTGCGGCAATTCGAGCGCCGTTCGGAGTCCGGAGCCGCTCTTTGCTCCGAGCAGCAGCGCGGCAGCACCGGTGTGCAGATCGGGATCGAGCAGCAACGTGTGGCGGCGGATCTCAGTCGCGAAGTGCCAGGCGAGATTGCTGGCAATTGTCGTCGCGCCGACGCCACCCGCTGAACCGGTCACGCTGATGATGCGGCCACCCTGAACCGCTTCGGCCACACCTTTGCCGTTGCTCAGCCACGGCCCGAAGTGACGTTCAATCATGCTGCGTGCGAGCGGCTTGTAGAGATACTCGAGCACGCCCAGGCCACGCGTCACCTGGCGGTAGAAGTTCACGTCCTGCCGGTCACCGATGACGAGCACACGTGCGTCCGGCTCGACGACTTCGGAAAGGTCGACCAGCAGGCTGATCGGCTGTTCCTCGCCGCTGATATCGACGACGATGACCTGCGGCGTCGGAATCTTGCGCAGGTGCGCGATCGCCTGCCGGCATGGCATGCGACGTATGTCGATGGCCCCCGTGATGGTCTCGCTCAGTCCCTCGCGCAGCGCCGCTTCGCTGTCCGGGTCGGTCACGAACGCCACGAAACGCGCGCGTTCGGAAAGCGAGCCGCTGGCGTCCTGGCGAAGCGGCGCGCTCGCGATGGCTCCGTCCATCAGGATCCTCCCGTCGCGCCGCCAGGACCGGGCGCCGGCGTCGCTGCCGCCGGAGCTGTCCCACTCGCGTCGGGGAGTGGCTTGAGACGATCCTGCCTCAGTCTTGCGACAGCTTCGGCGGCCTGCTGGCCGTCCGAATCCCGAACGCTTTGCCCTTCGAGGAGGTCGTTGGGATTGGCCACCTGCACTGCCAGGTTGGCGTCGTTCACACCGGACGGATTCCACCGCCCGGGAGCGGTCAGGGGATCGATGTCGGCGCAGCCATCCAGGCAGATGGAGAACAGAGCGGCGGTGACCAAAGCAGCGTGCTTCATCATCTCATTCCACGAGAAAGCCGGCGTCACCGGGCACATGTGGCACGGACGCCACCGGACCACCGGGATGAGATGCCGCACTCTGCCTGAGCAGCAGGATGCGTTCGATGTCGTTTGGCGGCCGGTAGCCATCGGTGGGCAGATGCAATTCGGCCGGGGTTGAAGCCGGTCGGACGATGTAAGGCGTTACCACGATGACCAGCTCCGACTCGTTGCGCTGAAAGCTGTCGGAACGAAACAAAGCGCCGAGTATGGGCAGGTCACCGATCACCGGGACGTTGCTTCCGGCGTCCGACGCCGTATCCTGCAGAAGGCCGGCGATGGCGAAGCTCTGGCCGCTGCCAAGTTCGACGGTGGTGTCGGCGCGTCGGACGGTGAGGGCGGGAATCTGGATCGACGAGTTCCCTTCCGAGAGAGTAACAGCCCCCTGGGACGTCAGTTGGCTGACCTCCGGCCGGACATGGAGGCTGATTTCACCGTCCGACATGACGGTGGGCACGAATGCCAGCGAAATCCCGTATTGCTTGAATTCGACTGTGATGGTGTTGTTCTGGTCGGCAATCGGGATCGGAAACTCGCCGCCTACCAGGAAGCTGGCCGGTTCACCGCTCAAGGTCGTGAGGTTCGGCTCGGCGAGCATCTTGACGAGCTGGTCCTGCGACAGGGCGTCGATGACGGTGTCGAGCGTCGCCGGTCGCCCGCCCGCGCTGAAACGCGACAGAAAACTGAAGCTGCTCTGGGCGGTGGCCAGTGCCGCGACCGGGTTGACGAACGACACACCCTGGACGGCTTCGGTCCCGAGGCCGTTGACCGATTGCCAATTGATGCCGAGTTCACGAGTGAGCGTGCGCGACATCTCGGCGATGCGAACGCGCAGATTGACCTGGATCGACCCGCCGACTCGCATCTGGTTGTCGACTTCCTGATCCTTGCCGACGGCGCCGTGCGCGAGATCGATGGCGTCCTGAGCTTCCGCCGGCGAACCCGCGTCGCCCGACACCGAAAGACCATTGTCGGTCGGCCGGACATGCAAGCTGGCGTTGGCAACCCTGCTGTCGACCATGTTCTGCGTGGATCGTGCCGCGTAACCGGACGGAACCACGTCGATCGCGTATTCCCCGACCGCCTTGCCCGCCGCATTGGTCGCGGCGACGCTGGTATGTCCCGGTGAGACACCGAACACGAACAGGCTGTCCGCACTTGCCGGCCTGACCTCGGCGACCTTCGGGTCGGCGGCGTAGACGTTGTTTGCAGGACCGGACAGTTTCAGCAGACGGCCCGACCCGGCCTCGATCGCGATGGCGCGATGATCCTCGGCGTGCGCCGGCAACATCGCGGCGTATCCGGCGACGCCTGCAACACAGGCGAGCAGCATGATTTTATGCAGCCTCGGTTGTACGACCATCAGAAATGGAAATCCTTCGCATCAGAGGTGCCGTTGAAGATGTGGATCGTTGCGGTCTGATCGCCCTGCTTGGCAAGCGCAGGCGAGACGTCGCTGCCCCAGGTCAGGCTGGTGGCCGGATGAGGATCTGCGCAGGCCTGCGTCGAACAGACGGAGAGTGAGAGACGGCCGAGCCGGCTGGCGATCGAAATGCGTTCCGCCTGTTCCGGGGTGGCTTCGAGAGTGATGGTGCGTTCGCCGAGGTCGCTGCTCGCCGGCTGTTCGCCGCGGACCAGGTCCTGGTTGGTGGCGATGACACGCAGTCCTCTGAGAACCGTCTCCGCGGCCAGCCGGTGGCCGGAAGGCATTGACGGGTCGTCGAACGCTTCGGTCAGGATGAGGTCGACGTGATCGCCAGGCCAGATCAGTCCGGCGACACCGCTGATCGCGTCCACGCCGATGCTGACCGCCCGCGTCCCCGGCAGCAGGACCGCCGCGAGATAGCTGTGATCGCCTGGTTCGACGAGATCCTGGTTCAGAACCAGGCCGCCGGACGGCAGCGAAACCCGAAGCAGCGCGCCGACAAGGTTCGACCGCTCGGCCGGCTGGTCGCGAACCGCGCCAGGCGGAACAGCGGAGACCGGCAGTGCTCGTGTGGCGAGATCGGTCGGCCGCAGCAATTGTCCGGCATGAAGCAGGTGGCTGGTCACCAGCACGCTGACCGACGCGACCTGGGGCGGAGCGGGGGCGGCTGCCAACGCGGGCGCCGGCGACGATCTCATGGCCAACGCGGCGACGGTGGCCAGCCCGCCGACACCGAGCAGGACAAAGAGGAGCAGGACGACGCGCGTGAACACGAGGACTTACTCCTGCGCCAGACAGAGGATCGCGGCCGACGAGATGGCCACCGCGTAGGGGATCGGGCCGCGTCGTTCGATACGGCGACGCTCGACCCGGATCGCGCGCTGCAGGAGTGTCCGCGGTCTCGCACTGTGCCGGACGGGAACGATGGCGCCGAGCAGGAGATAGAGGCAGGCAACCACACCGCCGAAGACGGCAATTGCAACGAACAGCGCCGGTTCCGAATGCGGCTTCAACCACAGCGAGACCGCCGCCATGAGCTTGACGTCGCCTCCGCCGATCAGGGAAGCGCGCCAGGCACAGACTCCGAGGAGAAACACAAGGCAGGAAATCGCGATCGTCTCGATCAATGTGCCCGCGAGAGCCGCGTGCACAATCCCGAGCGCGGCCGTGACCAGCGAGACCGCGTTCGGTATTGTCCGGGTGGCGACGTCGTGCGCTGCACCCCAGGCGAGCGTGAGACAGAAGGCAGTCACCATCATGGTGTCGAGATAGGGCACGATCGTTCCCCTCAGTCACCGAAACGGCAGGCGCAGCGGCGGGACAGCACGCCGCCACCAGGATCAGAGTTTGGCGGCGATGTCGGTCATGTTGGTGCTGATATCTTTACCGAGTGTGGTGAACCCGGCGATGATGACGGCCCCCACGACGCCGGCAATGATGGCGTACTCGAGCGCGGTCACGCCGCGCCGGTCGAATTTGAAGGCGACCCAGTGGCGAACAAGTTCAAGCATGTGCTACTCCTTTGTGCAGCGGCCGACCTGCCGCCTATGACAACTGTGGCTCCGGTTGCTGTTCAACCGAAGCCCCGGAGAGCAATCGTCCCTCCGCAGCACAGATTGACGTCAATTCGTTACTTTTCTGTAAAGCGGCCAAACGAGCCTGGCGAGCGAGCGCCAACGCAAAGACCATCGCTCCCATCGTCAGGGCGATCGGCAGGTGGGTCACCCGCGTCATCGGATAACAGAGCAGACCGCCAACCCAGAACAGGACAAGACAAGCGCGCTCGCCCGGCAGTGTTCTTGTCAACCGGAATGATCGTAACAACCAGGCAACCGCAACCAGCAGCAGAACGGTGTCGTAGAACAGGACGATCGGCATGATCAGCAGTGTTCCGGAGGCCAGCATCGCAAAGCGGGCACCGCTGCCGTCATCCGGCCGGCGCCAGCTCCAGACCACGGCCGACACGACAAGGAGCGCCATGACGGCCTCGATGCCATAGGCGATCGCCGATGGGATGCCGATCATCCGGGCAGCACCGTAGACGCTGGCGGTGGCCGTGAAAGGAACCACCTGCCCAGCCCCGAAGTCAGACTGCGCCCGCATGACCGTTCCGGCGAACGAACGCCAGGCATCCGGACCAAAGCAAACCGTCGACACCAGCGCGAGGCCGCAGATGCCGCACCCGGCCGCAACGAATGCCCGCCAATTCCCGGACGCGGCCAGTGCCACCGGGACAAGCAAACCGGTATGCGGCTTGAAAAGCAGGCAGGACAGCAACAGCCCGGCGGCGATCGGACGCCTGTGCTGCAACAGCAACGTTCCGCAACCGAACAGGCTCGCGGTGAGGCACGCGTTCTGGCCGATGCCGATGTTCCACAGCAACGGCGAGAACGACAGCACCGGCAGCCACCAGTGCCGCATGCCGCCGCCGACGATCAGACGCAGGACGATCAGCAGACAACCGGTGGTCAGCGCCTCGAACAGGAGGAACGCGGCCATGTAGGGCAGATGCGCCAGCAAGCCGCAGATCAGCAGGAACACCGGCGGGTAGAAGAAGTGGACGTAGGCGATGCCGGGTGCGGTGGCCGCTTGCTCCGTCAGATAGTGAAGGGCCGGATCATAGACGAGTGCCGGCTCCGCCCCGTCCGCAAGCCGGCCCGCGGCAAAGAAGCTCACGAAATCGGTGGTGCATGGCCGTTCGAGCGTCACGATCAGCCCGTGCGTTCCGAGAACGACGAACGCCAGGGCCGCGAGCTGACACACCAGGGCCGCCCAGGCACAGGCAAGCAGGCGCGCCGCGTTCATCGCCCGGTCTGCCCGTGCGAGCAGCCCCGCCAGGTTCGTCATGGCGTCTGCACGACCGGCAGCCCGCGCGCCTGAGGCAGGACGGCCCGTCCGCCCGGTGCCATCTCGTACGCAGTCGGCACCACGATGCGGATGCCCGCGATCAGCCGCTCGCTCTCCTCCATCCAGCGGTCGGACGGTCCGGCCAGGAGTGACGCGTACACCCGCGCCGCATAGGCGCGGCCGGGATCGGGTTGTCCCGAATGGTAACGGCCGACCGCCTCCGGCCAGGACGACGTGCCGCGTCGCAGCGACAGCAGATACCGGCCTGCCGCCATCGCGTTCGCCACAGGATCGAACGCTTCGGCAAGGCTGCGGAACGCGTCCGGGTGATAGGCGAGGTCGATCTGAAAGCAGCCGACATCGACGTAACGCGCGGACGTCGCCTCTTGCTCGACATACGAGATGGCGTCGTCGGCAGAAGCGAAGCTGACACCGCTGCCGTCTCTATCGACGGACCAGGGCCGGTTACCGGTCTCAACCTGCCCGATCGAACGGAGCAGGCCATTCGGCAACGCGAGCTCCCGCTCCGCGATGTCGGCGGCCTGTAGGCATGTCCGCGACGCGGCAAACGCGGGAAGCGAGCCGATTGCGGCGAACGCCCAGCACACCAGCGCCAGTGGGACGTAGGCAAGGGCACGACATCTCATGTCGCGCCCGAGCCTGGCTCAGTGCGGTAAAAACCCGGTTAAGATGGCCAGGCCGACCCCGGCGCGCTTTCAGTTCGACTGGCGCCGCAGAAAGGCCGGAATATCCAGCCCAGCCTCTTCCGCCGCCTGCGTCGGAGCACGCGGCGACGCAGGCTGCACCTCCGCGGTGACCTCCTGGGTCAGTTGCGGTTCTGAACGGCGCGGCTCGGCCGGCCCGGCGCCCACCGCCGAACGCCGCAGCGCGCCGGTCACGATGCCGAACAGGCTGGTCCGCGGCGCGGCCGGCGCCTGCACGGTCGCCTCCGCCGCCCGCAGCAGCTCCATCGAGAGCGGCCGCGGCGACGAGGCCTGCCGCAGCGGCTGCGGCATGGCATGCGGCAAGGGTGCCGCACTTGCCGCCACCGGTGCCGTCGCCACCTGGCTCCCCGAGACTGGCGCTGCCAGCACCATCGGCTCCCCAAGCTGGACCGTGTGGCCCGCCGGCACCGCCATGGCGACACCGCCGCCGACCGCGACCAGCTTGGGACGCGCCTGCTCGGAGGGTGCGGGCGTGTCGATGCCGGTTGCGACGACCGATACGCGAACCCGGCCGCTCAGCCCATCGTCGATCGCCGAGCCGAAGATGATGTTGGCATCCTCGGCCACCTCCTCGCGGATCCGGTTGGCCGCCTGATCGACTTCATACAGCGTCATGTCCTCGCCGCCGGTGATGTTGATCAGCAGGCCGCGCGCGCCCGCCATCGACGTGTCCTCCAGCAGCGGATTGCTGATCGCGGCCTCGGCCGCCCGGATCGCCCGGTTCTCGCCTTCGGCTTCACCGGTTCCCATCATCGCCTTGCCCATCTCGGCCATGACGGTGCGGATGTCGGCAAAATCGAGATTGACCAGTCCAGGAGCCACCATCAGGTCGGTGACCCCGCGAACGCCCATGTAGAGCACATGGTCGGCCATCTTGAAGGCTTCCTTCCAGCCGGTGCGTTCGTTGGCCAAGCGGAACAGGTTCTGGTTCGGAATCACAATCAGCGTGTCGACATACTGCTGCAGTTCGGCAATGCCCTGATCGGCCGCCTTGGCGCGGCGCAAGCCCTCGAACGTGAATGGCTTGGTCACCACGCCGACCGTCAGCACGCCGCGTTCGCGCGCCATGCGTGCGATGACCGGTGCGGCGCCCGTTCCCGTTCCGCCGCCCATGCCGGCGGTGATGAAGACCATGTGTGCGCCGTCGAGATGCCGCGCGAGATCGTCGGCCGCCTCTTCGGCCGCCGCACGGCCGATTTCCGGTTTGGCACCGGCGCCGAGGCCCTGGGTGAGATGTGGTCCGAGCTGGATGCGCCGGTCGGCGCGCGAATGCGTGAGCTGCTGCGCGTCGGTGTTGGCGACGACAAAGTCGACACCCTGAAGCTGCAGCGAGATCATGTTGTCGACCGCGTTGGTGCCGCCCCCGCCGACCCCGATGACGGTAATCTTCGGCGTGAAATCGGCGTAGGTCTGCTGCGGGATCGTCAGGTTCAGGGTCATGATCGTCTCCCCCCTCGTTGGGATGCGGTTGTCGGTAACGCCGCCGGACCGCGGCGCTTGGCGGGCGGGCTCACACCCGCTCGCGCAGAAATTCGACGACCCCCCGGCCCATTGCGGGGGGTGGCGGGTGGGGCAGATCGATGTGGTTGAGCTTGCGGCCGGCACCGGCGGGCCCGGCGCGCAATCCGCACACGGTCGCGAATTCGGGACCCTGGCTGTCGCGTGGCAATCCCCGGATGATGCCGGCGGGTTTGCCGAACCGCACCGGCCGGCCCAGGATGGATGCCGCCAGATCGCGAACGCCACCGAGTTGCGAAGCGCCGCCGGTCAGAACCACGCGTCCGTTCGCGGCTCGCCCAAGTCCGGCCGCAGCCAGTCGGTCCCGAACCAGCTCGAAGGTTTCCTCCAGCCGGGGCCGGATCACACCGACAAGTGCCGAGCGCGGAACAGGTGCAAAATCATGGTCGCCCTCGCCGATGATCTCGACGTTGAGCATCTCGCGTTCGTCGTCGGCCGACGGCTCGACGTTGCCGTAGACGGCCTTCAACCGTTCCGCACTCGCGAGCGGCGTCGTCAGCACGGCTGCGATATCCTTGGTCACGTGCAGGCCGCCGACCGGCAACTGTGCCGCATGCAGAAGCTGACCTTCGGCGAAGGTGGCGATCTGCGTCGTGCCGCCGCCCATGTCGACGACGGTCGCACCCAGCATACGCTCGTCATCGACCAGGACCGACATGCCGGAAGCGAGCGGCGCCGACACCAGCTCGGCAAGCGAGAGGTCGCAGCGGGCGATGACGGCCGCGAGATTGCGCAGCGCCGAGCTCGACGCGTCGATCATGTGCAGCCGGCCACTCAACGCCTCGCACACCTGACCGCGCGGATCGTCGACTCCGGAGGTCTCATCGACCGAAAACCCGAGCGGCATCGCGTGGATCACTTCGCGGCCGCCGGAACTGGCGCGAATGCGTCCGGCATTGACCACGCGCCTGACGTCGGCATCGTTGACCGCACGGCCGCCGACCGGCCAACGCACGTTGAACAGGCGGCTTTCGGGCTGGCCGCAGGCAAGATTGACCGTCACCGCGCGCAGCCGGTGATCCGCCATCTCCTCGGCCCGCCCGACGGCGGCCCGGATCGCGCGCTCGGCCTCGTCGAGGTCGACGATGCCGCCGAGCCTGACGCCACGGGCACGGTGCAACCCGAACCCGATCACCTTGATCTGCGCGCCATCCGAGCGGCCGATCGCGCAGGTGATCTTGCTGGTTCCGATATCGAGCACGCCAAAGACGCCGCTGCGCAGCGGCCGCTCGCGCGCCGGTTCGTCGGGCGGAGCCAGCGCGAGCGGGCGTCCCGGCGCGCTCGATGACACGGACGCTGTCCGCCGTGCCATCAGAGCCGAAGGCCTGAGCGACGCGGTCATGCCGGCTTTCTCGACGCATCCGCCGCGTCAGGCGGGGCGCCCCCGGTCACCGGCGTCGGATCGACGTGCGGCGGACGCAGCACCAGCCGGTCCGGCAATCGCATGTCGATGGCGACGAGCGGGCGCTCGAGCAGCTTGTGGTCCTGCTCGAATCGGGCAAGCCGTTTGAGCGCCGGGACTTCCTCCCCCTCCGGCAACAGCACGTCGCAGCCGTTCTTCAGCGTCAGGTTCCAGCGACGCTGACCGACCCGGACCATCGCCACGACGTGCGCCTGGATCGACGGCTCCTCGTCCAGCTCGTCGATCAGCGGCCCGGCCGCCGGGGCCGCACCGGGCCCGACGACAAGCGGCAAGCGCGCGAACGCTTCGGCATCCTTGCCGCTGAGGCCCTGGTTTTCCACCACCTTGCCGGTGCGGTCGATCAGCAGGAAGCGGCCCCCGTTCTGCCACACGGCAAATGGCTTGCGCTCGGTCAGCGAGACCAGCACCGTGCCCGGCAACCGCCGCTGAACGACGGCCGTCTCGACGAACGGCAGCGCTTCGACGTTGCGTTCCGCCTCATCGATCGAAAAACCCATGATCGGGTCGCCAGGCGACAGGCCGAGCGCTTCGGTCACGTCGTGCTCGGACGTCAGACGCTGGCCTTGCACCACGACCCGCTCGACTGGAAGTGCCAGACCGATCCGGTGCCGGGTCCAGGAGCCGAGGCCGGATTGCTCGACCGCGCCGCGCGCAGCCAGCAACCCGCAAACACCCAGGCCCAGCAATGGAACTGCCAACAGCACCGGCCGCACCAGCCGCTTCTGGCGCCGCGCCAGCATTCTCCAACGCGAGGGACGGTCAAGCTTTCTCATGCCCGGCAGGCCGCCTGCTCGATCATCCAGTCGCACAGTCGTGGAAACGAGATCCCGCAGGCCTGCGCCTGTTCGGGCAGCAGCGACGTCGACGTCATCCCGGGCTGCGTGTTGACCTCCAGCAGCACGAGCCGTTCTCCGTCCAGCCGGAAATCCGCCCGCGACGCGCCGCGGCAGCCGAGTGCGCGATGCGCGGCCAGTGCGACCGACATGGCGCGTTCGGCGATCGGGGCTTCGATGCAAGCCGGCACCACGTGCCGCGAGCCCCCTTCTGCATATTTGGCCTCGTAGTCGTAGAACTCGTGGCTGTTGTCGCCGCCCGTGAGGATCTCGGTCACCGCGAGCGCCCGATCCCCCATGACGCCGACGGTGATCTCGCGGCCCGGGATGTATTCCTCGACCAGCGCATGCGTTCCGAAGCGCCAAACGCCTGCGATCTCCCGGCGCCGATTGCTGCCCTCGCGGAGGATTTCCACGCCGACCGACGAGCCTTCCGCATTCGGCTTGACGACGTAGGGAAGGGGAAGCGGATCACGGTCGTGCAGTTCGGCGGGAGTGACCAGCACGCTATGGGCGATCGGCAGACCCGCCTGGGCGAACACGGCTTTGGCCGCCGACTTGTCCATCGCCATCGCGGATGCCCGCACGCCGGAGTGCGTGTAGGGGATGCCGAGCCAGTCTAGCACGCCTTGGATCGCGCCGTCCTCGCCGAAGCGTCCATGCAGCGCATTGAAGACCCGATCGACCGGAACCGGCTCGGTCAACGCACGCACGATGGCGCCGAGATCGGCACCCGCCTCGATCGGAACGACATCGTAACCGAGCGATCGCAGCGCGTCGATCACCCCGCGCCCCGTCGACAGGCTCACCGTGCGTTCGCTCGAAATTCCGCCGAACAGAACGCCGATCCGCATCCGCTGGCTCATCGCGGAACGCCGACGCGCTTGATTTCCCAAGCGAGATCCACCCCCGAGAAAGCGTGGACGCGCGCACGCACCCGCTCTCCCAATCCCTCGAGATCGGCCGCCGTGGCGGCACCCGTGTTGAGCAGGAAGTTCGTGTGCAGCGGACTGACCTGCGCACCGCCCAGGACCATGCCCCGGCAGCCCGCCTGATCGATCAGTTCCCAGGCCTTGGACGCGCAGATTTCGGGATCGGGATTTCGAAACGTCGAGCCGCCGGTCCGCTCCCGCACCGGTTGCGTGGCCTCCCGTCTGACCCGGATATCGTTGATCCGGGCATGTGATCGCGCAGCATCGCCCGCCACGCCGCGCAGGCGCGCTCTCACCACGACCGCCTCCGGTGGCAGCGCACTGCCGCGATAGCGGAAGGCGAGCGCCTCGGCCGAGACCCGAACGAGATCTCCGCTCCGGGTCACGATGTCCGCCCAATCGAGGATGTGCGCGATCTCTCCGCCATAGGCGCCGGCGTTCATCGCGACCGCACCGCCGATCGTGCCGGGAATTCCGGCCAGGAACTCGAGCCCGCTCACTCCGCTGTCTGCCGCCCTGCGCGCGACCAGCGCGTCGGCCGCACCGCCCGCGGCAATGATCGCGTCCCCGTCAAGCTCGATCGCGCCAAAGGACTTGCCGAGCCGGACGACCACACCGGGCAGACCACCGTCGCGCACGATCAGGTTTGATCCAGCCCCGATCGGAAAGACAGGTATCTCGGGCGCGAGCGAACGCAGGAAGCGCGACAGCGCGTCGGTGTCGGCCGGCATCGCCAAGGCCTCGGCAGGTCCGCCGACGCGGAACCATGTCGATGGCCCGAGCGGAACCGAACGGTTCACCCGCCCGCGCAACGGCGCACCCAGGATCTCCGGGTCCGGGATCGCGTTCATGCCGCTCCCCTGCGGTCGGGACGCTGCAGGGCTGCGAGTTGCTCCGGCAATTTCTGCGCCCAGGCGGTGATGCTGCCTGCCCCGAGACAGACGACGAAATCGCCCGAACGTGCGATCGCGTGCACCATCTCGGCCAGGTGGTCCGGATGCTCGAGAGGAACGACCGACTTGTGGCCACGCGCCCGCAGGCCTTCGACCAGCGCCTCGCGGTCGATGCCTTCGATCGGCGTCTCGCCGGCCGCGTAGACGTCGGCGACGATCACGGTGCCGGCGTCGTTGGCGCAGGTGCAGAACTCGTCGAACAGCGACAGCAGCCGCGAGAACCGATGCGGCTGCATGACGGCCACGACGTCGCGCGCGCCCGCCTGGCGCGCCGCCTTCAGAACGGCCGCGATCTCGACCGGATGGTGCCCATAGTCGTCGATCACCGTGATGCCGCCGGTCTCGCCGGTCTTGGTGAAACGGCGTTTGACGCCGCGGAACTGCGCCAGCGCGCTGCGTATCGTCGCGTCGTCGATGTCCATCTCGTGCGCGATCGCGATCGCCGCGAGCGCGTTCTGCACATTGTGCGCGCCCAGCATCGGCAGCCTGAACGGTCCCAGCCGTCGCGTGCGCCCGCGCGGCCGGTCGGTGACCGAAACCTCGAAGGTGGCACCGCGCTTGTCGGCAACCAGCCGTTCGGCGCGCACATCCGCCTGCGGCGAAAACCCGTAGGTGACGATCCGGTGGTCCGACATGCGCGGGATCATCTTCTGCACGTTCGGATGGTCGATGCAGAGCACCGCGAAACCATAGAACGGGATGTTGGACACGAACTGGTCGTATCCCGCCTGCATGTTCTCGGCATCTCCCCAGTGATCGAGATGTTCGGCGTCGATGTTGGTCACCACCGCGATCACGGCCGGCAGCCGCAGGAACGAGCCGTCGCTTTCGTCAGCCTCGACCACCATCCAGTCGCCCGCACCCAGGCGCGTGTTGGTGCCGTAGGCTTCAATGATGCCGCCGTTGATGACGGTGGGATCCAGATGCGCGGCTTCGAGCACGGAGGCGACCAGGCTGGTCGTGGTCGTCTTGCCGTGCGTGCCGCCGACCGCGATCGACCAGCGCAGCCGCATCAGCTCGGCCAGCATCTCCGCGCGCCTGACCACCGGTATCAGGCGTGCGCGTGCCGCCGACACTTCGGGATTGTCGCGCTGAACGGCGGTCGACACCACGACGACCTGCGCGTCGGCAAGGTTGGCGGCGTCATGTCCTATGGTCACCCGTATGCCCGCCGCCCGCAACCGGAGCACGTTGCCGCTTTCGGACAAATCCGATCCCTGCACGGAATAGCCGAGCACATGCAGCACCTCGGCGATGCCCGACATGCCAATCCCGCCGATGCCGACGAAATGGATGGTGCCGATCTGCAGAGGCAACGCACGCATCAGCCGATTCCTTCGCCGTCACGCGGGGTGATGTCACGAATCGGGCGCTCGTGATCATATCGCCTGTTGGCGATGTCTTCGACAAGCGACGCGAAATCCTCTGCCGCCTGCGGCCGCGCCATCGCGCGCGCCGCCATCGCCGCCCGCTCGAGCAGCGCCGGGTCGGCCAGCAGGAACGCGAGGTGCTCCGCCAGCCAGGCTTCGGTGAACCCCGGCTGGCGAACGGTCCAGGCAGCACCGATGTCGACCATGCGCTTCGCATTCGCCGCCTGTTCGTCGCTCGCGGCGATCGGCAGCGGCACCAGCAGGGCAGGGCGTCCGGACGCGGCAAGCTCGGCGACCGTGGAGCCGCCGCTGCGCGCAATCACCAGATGCGCGCGCTCGAGCCGTGCGGCGATGTCGGCAAAGAACGTCGACACGTCGGCCTCGATGCCGGCGGCCTGGTAGGCCGCACGGACCCGCTCGACATCCTCTGCTCGCGCCTGCTGCGTCACCCGCAACTCGGCCCGCCGCACCTCCGGCCATCCCGCCAGTACCGGCGGCACCACGTCGCTGAACACGCGGGCGCCCAGCGAGCCGCCGAGCACCAGGAGCTCGACCTGCTGGCCCGGCGGCCGGTAGGGTGCGACCGATGCGATCGCCTCGCGCACCGGGTTTCCGACCAGTACGGTTGACCGGCCGGGCGGCACGCCGTCGGTGTCAATGAAACTCGTCGCGATCGTGTCCGCGAAACGCGCCAACAACCGGTTAGCACTTCCAAGCACCGCGTTCTGGTCGTGCAGCACCGTCACCGGCCGCCGCTTGAGCGTTCGCGCCGCCAGGATCGGCGGAACCGACGGATATCCCCCGAAACCGACCATCACATCCGGCCGCAACGTCCGCAGCGCGCGCCTGGCCTGCACGCCGCCACGTGCCAGCGCGCGCAGGGAGCGCAGCCGGGTTCGCACTCCCTTGCCGGCCAGTCCGCCACCGTCGACGACATGCATCGACGCGAACACGGGAGATGCACGCTCGGCGGTACGACGGTCGGTCATCAGAGACACTTCATGGCCGCGCGCGTCGAGCACGCGCGACAGCGCCTCGGCGGGATACAGGTGCCCGGCCGTTCCCCCCGCCGCGATCATCACACGGATCAAGACCGCACCCGGCGGCGGGTGAGTGCGAGCAGCATGCCGACGGTGACCGCCACCGAAATCGCCGACGAACCGCCATAGGAGATGAACGGCAACGTCATGCCCTTGGTCGGGATTAGATGCAACGTGGAGGCCATGTTGACGAACGCCTGCAAGCCAAATCCCGCGCACAGCCCGGTCACCGCGAGCGGCGTGAACGCCTCGTCGTTGCCGAGCTGCTTGAGCAGAGAACGAACGACGATGAACAGGAACGTCAGCACGATCAGCATGCAGAGGATCATGCCGAATTCTTCGCCCGCGACGGCGAAGACGAAATCCGCATGGGCGTCCGGCAGCAGGTCCTTGACCCGCCCCTCGCCCGGCCCGCGTCCCAGCAGGCCGCCGTGCGAGAACGCGGCGAGTGCCGTATCGATCTGGTAATGATCGCCTTTTTGCGGGTGGATGAAGCGCTCCACACGGCTGCGCACATGGGGGAAGATGGCAAAGGCAAATGCGAAACCGCCTGCGAGCACGCCGGCGCCCGCACCCACCAGGACCAGCGGCAAGCCGTCGATGAACAGTTGGATAAGGAAAACGCAGAGGATCACGGACAGCATTCCGATGTCGGGCTGCGATTTCAGCAGCAGGACAATCACCGCGAGCACCGCCAGGGCTGCCAGGTGACCGGGAAACGCCCGCCCCGCCCCCACCCCCCCCCTTCGTCCCACACTGAGCAGCCAGGCCGTCGTCACCGCAAAGCAGGGTTTCAGAAACTCGCTCGGTTGCAGCGACATGAAAGGAAACGCAATCCACCGCCTCGCGCCCTTGATCTCCATGCCGTGCACCAGGGTCAGAGCGGTCGCGGCCAGGGCAAGCACGCAGCCGGCGAGCGCAAGCCGGCGGACATTGCGCGCCGACAGCAGCGACGTCGCGATCACGATCAGCCCGGCCAACGCCAGGAACACCACCTGCTTGAGGATGAACATGTCGCGCGACGCGCCGATGCGCATCGCGACCGCCGGAGATGCCGCGAGCACGAGCACGTAGCCGAAGCCGATCAGCATGAAGGCGGCCGACAACGTCGCCCGGTCGACCGTCCACCACCAGCGGCCGAGGATCGAGTTGTCGGCGCGCGCGGGTGCGTTCACGCGTGATCCTTCGACGCTGCCGGTGCGAGCGCTGCCACGAGCTCACCGAACCGCCGCCCGCGCGCCTCGAAGTCGGCGAACTGGTCGAAGCTCGCTGCCGCCGGCGACAGCAGCACGGTGCTCGCGCCGAGTTCCAGTGCCGCCTCGAAGGCCGTCGGGACCGCCTGATCCAGTGTCACGGCCAACCGAACGGCGACGCCGGCCGCCTCGAGGGTGCGGGCGAACGCGGGCGCATCCCGTCCGATCAGCACCGCCTCGAGCACCTTGCCGAGCTGTCCCGCGAGCGGTTCGATCCCGCCTTCCTTGGCCAGACCGCCCGCGATCCAGATGCAGCCGCCGTCGACGCAGGCGAGCGCCCGCCCGGCGGCCTCCGCGTTGGTGGCCTTGCTGTCGTCGACGAAGTCGATGCCGAGAACGGTCGCCACATGCTTCTGCCGATGGGCAAGCCCAGCGAACGAGTGCAGCCCCGCGGCGACCGCCTCGTGGGACACGCCGAGGAAGCTCGCGACCGCCGCCGCCGCCGCCGCGTTCTGATGATTGTGCTGTCCGCGCAGGGCGCGGTCGCGCGCGATCGCGGCGATCGGTTGTCCGCGATGGATCAGCGTGCCATCGGCGACGTGCCAGTCTGCCTCGCCGTCCGACCCCGAAATCGTCACGACCCGAGGCAGCAACGAAGCTGCCACCTCCCGGCTCGGATCGTCGTCGATGCCGACGACGGCAAGATCGCGATCGGCGAAGATCAGCCGCTTGGCTGCGATGTAACCCGGCATGTCGCCGTGCCGGTCGAGATGGTCGGGCGAGAGGTTCAGCAGCACCGCCGCGTCGAACCGCATCGACGCCACCCGCTCCAGCATGTAGCTCGACATCTCCAGCACGTAGACGCCGTCGTCCCCGAGCAGCGGCAGCGCGAGCGCCGCGGGACCCAGATTGCCGCCGGCGGCCACCTCGATGCCGGCACCGGCGAGCAGGTGCGCGAGCAGAACCGTCGTCGTCGACTTGCCGTTGGTCCCCGTGATGCCCACGAAGCGCGCACGCGAGCCCGACAGACGCACCGCGTCGAACAGCAGCCTTGCATCCGACAGCACCGGCACGCCGCGCGCGACCGCATCGAGCGCGAGCGGGTGGCCATGCCGGCCGGCATGCGCGATCCCGGGCGACAGCACGACGCCGTCCAGCCCCGACGCATCGGCAAGTTTCACCACGGCGAGCCCGGCCGCGGCCGCATTCTCCCGGCCGGCGGCGCCGTCGTCCCAGCACGCGACCGTCGCGCCGAGCGCTTCGAGCCGCTGCGCCGCCGGCAGACCGTTGCGCCCCAGCCCGACGACTGCGTAGCGGCGTCCGTCGAACAGGCCGCTCACCGGATCTTCAACGTGGCGAGACCGATCAGGCCGAGGATCATCGAGATGATCCAGAACCGGATCACGATCGTCGCCTCCTCCCAGCCCTTCTTCTCGAAATGGTGGTGCAGCGGCGCCATCAGGAACACGCGCTTGCCGGTGCGCTTGAACCAGAACACCTGGATGATGACGGACAGCGTCTCGACGACGAACAATCCCCCCACGATCGCGAGCACGATCTCGTGCTTGACCGCGACCGCCACCGCCCCGAGCGCACCGCCCAGTGCCAGGCTGCCGGTGTCGCCCATGAACACCTGGGCCGGCGGCGCATTGAACCACAGAAAGCCCAGTCCCGAACCCACGAGTGCGGCGCAGAACACCGCGAGCTCGCCGGTTCCCGGCACCCCGTGCAACTGCAGGTAGTCGGCAAACACCTTGTTGCCGACCAGGTAGGCGATGAGCGCGAACACCATCGACGCGATGATGGTCGGCACGATCGCGAGCCCGTCGAGTCCGTCGGTGAAATTGACCGCGTTGCCGGCGCCCGCAATGACCAGCATCGCGAACACCGGATACAGCAGGCCCAGCGGCAGCAGCAAATCCTTGGCGATCGGGAAGGCAACGTCGCCCGCGATCGCCGGCGGGCTGAGATGCATCAGCCAGGCGCCCGCGACCACCCCCGTCCCGAACTCGCACGCCAGCCGCAACCGCCCCGACACGCCTTTGGTGTTGCGCTTGGTCAGCTTGAGAAAATCGTCGGCGAAGCCAATCGCCCCGAACGAACCGGTGACCAGCAGCACGGTCCATACGTAGCCGCTCGACAGGTCCGCCCACAGCAGCGTGGAGACGAACAGGCTCGACAGGATCAGCACGCCGCCCATCGTCGGCGTGCCTTTCTTGGCCAGCAGGTGGCGTTCGGGACCGAGCGTTCTGATCGGCTGTCCCGCCGGCTGCAGCGAGCGCAGCCAGCCGATCACCGCCGGGCCCACGACGAAGCTCGCCAGCAAGGACGTCAGGCAGGCCGCACCCGAGCGGAACGTCAGGTAATGCAGCAGGTTGAACACCGCGACATGCCCGGCGTAGGGACGGCTCAGGTCGAACAGCATCAGCCATTCTCGACCAGGGCCGCGACCACCCGGTTCATGCGCGACCCATTGCTCCCTTTGACCAGCACGGCATCACCCGGCCGCACGGCGGCGGCGACCGCGCCTGCGAGGGCCGCGGAATCGCTGGCCCACGCGCCGCGCCGGCCCAACGGCAACGCCTCGAACAAGGCGCGCGACGAAGGACCGCAGCAATACACCAGGTCTGCCGCCCCGGCGGCGGGACCCGCCAGCGCCCGGTGCTCGGCCTCCGCCCAGGCGCCCAGCTCGAGCATGTCGCCGATGACCGCGATCCGCCGCGCAGCCCCCGTCAGCGCCAGCACCTCGAGCGCCGCCCGCACCGACGCGCCGGAAGCGTTGTAGCTCTCGTCGAGCAGTTTCGCCCGGCCGCCCAGGATCGGCAGCCTGCGCCCGCGTCCGGCCCCGGTTCGGAATGCCTCTAGGCAACCGGCCGCGTCGGCGACATCGACCCCCGACGCCTCGCAGGCAGCGAGCACGGCGACCGCGTTGAGCGCCATGTGCCGTCCGGCCGCGTGCAGCGCGAACGACACCGTCCGGCCGCCGATGCTGGCCGACACGCGCGACACCTCCTCCTCGAGCGCCACCGACACCAGCCGCGCCTCGCACGCCGGCCCGGTCCCGAACCCGACGCGCCGCACGCCGGCCGGCACCACGGCTCGCAGCAGGTCGGCGAACGGCGCCTCGTCGGGCAGCACCGCACAGCCGCCAGCTCTCAGCGCCGCAAACACCGACGCCTTCTCGCGCGCGATCGCCTCCACGCTGCCCATGTTCCCGAGATGCGCGGTCCCGATCGCGGTGATCAGCGCCACATGCGGCTGCACCAGCGCCGCCAGAGGGGCGACTTCGCCCGGATGGTTGGTCCCGATCTCGGCCACACAGAACGCGGCGTCCGGCGGCAATCGCGCCAGCGTCAGCGGCACGCCCCAATGATTGTTGTGCGAGGCGTCCGCCGCATGCACCGCACCCGCCGCCGACAGCGCCGCGCGCAGCATGTCCTTGGCCGTGGTCTTGCCCACGCTTCCGGTCACCGCGAGCGCCTGGCCGCCGAAGCGCGCCCGCCCGGCGCGCCCCAGTGCCGTCAGGCCCGCCAACGTGTCGGCCACCACCAGCGCCGGACCGGGCACCGGCCGGTGCACCATCACCAGCGCCGCCCCGGCCGCGCGGGCCGCGTCGACATGCGCGTGCCCGTCCCCGTTCTCCCCGACCAGCGCGATGAAAAGGGCGCCCGGCGCGAGGGTGCGGCTGTCGATCGCGACACCGCTGACTTCGATTCCCCGCACCTGGGCGCCCCCTGGCGTCAGCTCCCCCCCGGTCGCCGCCGCCAGCGCCTCGCCGGTCCACGCGCTCACGCGCCGCCCCCGGCCAGGCGAACGATCACCTCCCTGTCGTCGAACGCGACGGTCTCCCCCGCGATCGACTGCCCCGTCTCGTGCCCTTTCCCGGCGACGACCAGCACGTCGCCCGCGCGCAGCTCGCCGAGCCCGGCCGCGATCGCCGCCTCCCGTCCCGCGACCTCGCGCGCGTCCGGTGCCGCCGCCATGACCTCGCGGCGGATCGCCGCGGGATCCTCCCAACGCGGATTGTCGTCGGTCACGATCGCCAAATCCGCCAGCCGGGACGCCGCTCCCATCAGCGGCCGCTTGCCACGGTCCCGATCGCCGCCGGCCCCGAACACCAGCACCACCCGCCCGCTCGCGTGCGGCCGGATCGAATGCAGCAGGCGCTCGAGACCATCGGGCGTATGGGCGTAATCGACGTAGGCCGCGGCCCCGCCCACCACACAGGCGAGTTCCATCCGCCCACGCACACCGTCCAGGTGCTCCAGCCGGTCGATCACCGTCCCGATCGGCCGGCCCTCGGTGCTCGCCACCAGGGACGCCGCCAGCAACGCGTTGTCGACCTGGTAGCGTCCGGCGAGCGGCAGGTTGAACTCCCGCGCCACCCCGTCCGCCACGACGCCGACCACCTGCCGGTTCGGCAGCGGCCGCACCGATCGGAGCCGGATGGTGGTGCCGCGCTCGCCCACGCTCGACAGCGACAGGCCGCGCGCGAGCGCGATGTCCCCGATCGCCGCCAGCGTCGCCGGGTCGGCGTCCGCATTGACCGAGACGGCAGCCCCGCGCGGCAGGATGTCCTCGAACAGGCGCAGCTTGGCCGACCGGTAGCCCGCTTCCGTCCCATGATAGTCGAGATGATCGCGGGTCAGGTTCGAGAACCCCGCCGCGCGCAGACGCACGCCGTCGAGTCGGAACTGCGCCAGCCCGTGCGACGACGCTTCCATCGACGCCCGCTCGACCCCGGCCCGCGCCAGCTCCGCCAACGTCCGCGACAACGCCACCGGATCCGGCGTCGTCAGCGCGGGTCCCGCCTCGACGGCAACGCCGTCCGGCGCCCGCAACCCGAGCGTTCCCAGCGACGCCGCCCGCTTGCCCGCCAGCGTCCACAACTGACGGCAGAACTCGACCGTGCTGGTCTTGCCGTTGGTTCCGGTGACCGCCACGATCGCGTCCGGCTGCGGGCCTGCGAGCACCGAGGCGAGCCGCGCCAGCGCCCGCCGCGGCTCGGCGATCTCCACCATCGGCCGCCGGTCGGTGCCTTCCGGCCAGACCGTTCCCTCGGGCGCCAGCACCGCACTCGCGCCGCGCGCCACCGCATCGCCGATGAACTGCCGCCCGTCGGCGGCCGACCCCGGCAGGGCCGCGAACAGCGCGCCGGCGCTGACGGTCCGGCTGTCGGCCGTGACCGACCGCACCTCGACCGTCTCCGCGCCGGGCGGCAGTGCGGATCGCCCCTCGGGCTGGCCCACGCGCGCGGTCCGGAGCAGCTCAGCGAGTTGCATTGAGGCTCCTGGTGGGCTCGATCGACGCCACGACCTCCCGGCTGCCTGCCTTGCGCGTCCTGTGCACCGAGACACGGCCTTCACCCGGGTCGCCCGGATCGTTTCCCGGTCCGAGCGTGCGCATCCCGGACGGCGGGCTCGGCTGCAGCGGCATGTCGATCGATGCCTGCACCGCGTCCGCCCCGTCGGTGACCGGAAACAGGCCCAGCATCGGTGCCGTCCGCGCGATGATCCTGGCCGCCGTCGGCGCCGCGTTCCAGGCGGCCGTGGTCCAGCCATGCGTGTCCTTGGTCGCCTGCGGGTTGTCGAGCATCACGTAGACCGCGTAGCGCGGCGCGTTCATCGGAAACACCGACGTGAAGGCGGCGATATTCTGGTGCTTGAGGTAGCCGCCGTGCGGGCCGATCTTCTCCGCCGTTCCGGTCTTGCCGCCGATGAAGTAGCCCGGCACGTCGGCCGCCTTGACCTTGCTGACGGTGCCCTTGGTCACCACCAGACGCAGCAGCTTGCGGAGCGTCGTCGAGGTCTCCTCCGTCATCAGGCGCGTGCCGCCGACCGGCCCATCCGGCTCCGGTGCGTCCTCGGCGCGCGCCTGCAGCGTCGGCGTGACCAGCACCCCGCCATTGGCGGTGGCCGCGGTGCCGCGCACGATCGCGAGCGGCGATTCGGCGACGCCATGGCCGAACGCCACGGTCATGATCGTGGACTCGCCCCAGTTCTTCACCGGCGGGATGATCGGGAACGCGCTCTCCGGCAGTTCCACCGGGGTGCGCCGGAAGAAGCCCATGTTGCGCAGCCATTCCTGTTGCCGCGTGGCGCCCGCATCCAGCGCGATATGGGCCGCGGCAGGATTGGAGGAGTACGCGATCACTTCGGCCAGCGTCAGCCACGGTGCGAAATGGTCGGTCCTCATGTCGCTGATGGTGAAGCGGCCGACATGGATCGGCCGGCTCGAGAACCGGTCCCACACATGCGCGATGCCGTCCGCGAGCGCCATCGCCGCCGTCTGCAGCTTGAACGTCGACCCCGGCTCGTACATCCCCGTCACCGCCCGATTGAAGCGCGCCTCGGGGTCGGCACGCCCGAAATCGTTGGCGTCGTAGTCCGGCAGCGAGACCATCGCCAGGATCTCGCCGGTGCGCACGTCCATCACGATCCCGCAGCCGTCGAGCGCGTGGAAGTTGGCGACCGACTGCGTCACCTCGTCGCGCACCACCGCCTGCACGCGCACGTCGAGCGACAGCCGCAACGGCTCGGTGCTCGTGGTCAGCCGGCGGTCAAAGAACTTCTCCACCCCGGCCACGCCGCGGTCGTCGATGTCGACCGCGCCCATCACCTGCGCTGCCGTCCGCCCCAGCGGATAGCGCCGCTTCTCGCCGGGCTCGAACTCGATCCCCGGAATGCCGAGATCGTTGATCGCCATTTCCTGGTCCGGCGTGATCTCGCGGGCGACATAGACGAACCGCTTGGCCGCCGACAGCCGGTGCACCGTGTCCGCCTCGTCGAGCGTCGGCAGCACCTCGTGCAGCTTGCGCGCGACCGCCTGCGGATCGACGATCACCCGCGGATCCGCGTACACGTTGGCGAGCGGCAACGAGATCGCCAGGATCTGTCCGTTCCGGTCCGTGATGGTGGCGCGCCGGGTTGCCGGCATCATGTTGGCCGACAGCGACGGCCCGTCGAGCCCTGCCGGCGCCGCCACGACCGGGACCAGCGGCGTCACGTCCCGCTCCGGCACCGCCGCCGGCATCAGCACGGTCGCCATCGCCAGCTTGACCGCCACCAGCCCGAACAGCCCCGCGAACCCGCACGCGGTCGCGAGCAGGCGCAGCCGCATCGTCTCCAGCCGCGCCCGCTCGACGGGGTCGCGATCGGTCACCCGGACATGGCCCTCGCGTCCGGCCACCTAGCGGCACTCGCTCATCGGGACGCCATCGGCGGCGCCATCGCCATATGCGCCATCCCGAGCGCCGACCCGGTGAACGCCGGGGCTGCCGGCGCACGCCAGGACCCGGCCAGCATCGGCGCGGGCGTCGCATAGGACACCACCGGACGCACCAGCGGCGAGACCGAGGCATTAAGCGCCCGGTGCGTCGCCGGCCGGCGAGCCCGTGCCGCCACCCGGACCACCGCC
>CAXTSH010000008.1:0-10545 GCA_964246925.1 uncultured Acetobacteraceae bacterium | reverse complement strand
CTCGCCGCCACCACCGGCGTCTCGGCCCCCGCCGCGATGACCGGCGCCGCGATGACGGGCGTCGCGATGACCGGCGTGGCCGGTATCGGGGCCGCCGGCGCCGGAGGCGCGCCGATGGCCGGCAGATGGTGGTCGAGGTCGGCCGCCTGCACGAACTGGGTCGGCGCCATCGGCTGCAGCTCCGGCAGGAACTTGGCCGCCAGCGTCTGCAGCCGGTCGGGCTGGTTGAGCAGCGCCCACTCCGCCCGCAGCATCGAGGTCCGGTCCTCGATCCGGTGCGTGTCGGCCACGACCGACCGGATGCGCTCGTCGAGCATCGTCGTGCGATGCTTCTCCGAGTAGAGATACAAGCCGGACCCTGCGGCGAGCAGCACCGTCAGGCAGGTGAACGGCCGTATCATCGTGCCTCCTCGCGCACCATCGCCCGCAATCTGGCGCTCCGCGCCCGCGGATTGCGCCGAGCCTCGGCCGGCGTCGGACGCTGCGCTCCCCGGGTCAACAGCGAGAACGCCGCCCCGCGCGATCCCATGTCGGGCAGGTGCCGGGAAGGGCGCGGCGCCACCCCCGCCGCCTCGGCCATGAACCGCTTGACGATCCGGTCCTCGCCCGAGTGGAACGACACCACCACCAGCCGTCCACCCGGCGCCAGCAGGGCTGCCGCCGCCTCGAGCCCGCGCTCGATGGCGCCCAGTTCGTCATTGACCCGGATCCGAAGCGCCTGGAACGAACGCGTCGCCGGGTCGATCCCGTCGCGCGAGGCGGGCACCACCGCCCGCACGATCGCGGCCAACTGCCCCGTCGTCTCGATGCGCGCCCTGCCGCGCGCCGCCACGATCGCGGCCGCGACCCGGCGCGACCGGCGCTCCTCGCCGAGCGAGAACAGCAGGTCCGCCAGTTCCCGTTCCGGCAAGGTGTTGACCAGGTCCGCCGCCGTCGGGCCGGACCGTCCCATGCGCATGTCGAGCGGCCCGTCGGCGCGAAAACTGAACCCGCGCCCGGCGGCCTCGAGCTGGAACGACGACACCCCCAGATCCAGCACCACGCCGTCGAGCGCCACCACGCCGCGTTCGGCCAGCAATCCGATCATGTCGCCGAAATTGCCCTCGATCAGGCAGAGCGCCCCCGGATGGCGCGCCGCCAGCGCCGCCCCGCGGGCGATCGCCTCGGGATCGCGGTCGATGGCGAACAGCGTGCAGGACGCCGCCTGCAGGATCGCCTCCGCATACCCGCCCCCGCCGAACGTGCCGTCGAGATAGCACCCGCCCGCCCGCGGCGACAGCCAGGCGAGAACCTCCTGGCACATCACCGGCAGGTGCACGGGCTGCATCAGACCGTCCCCATCTGGAGCATGCGCGCCGGCAGCGTTACCGCGCGCGCCGCCATGCGTGCCGACGAGCGCCGTTCCGCCGCCCGCTCCGGCTCCCAGATCTGGAAGGTCTGCCCGAGCCCCATGAACACCACCGACGCGGTCAATGCCGCATGCGTCATCAGACCCTCTGGAAGCACGATTCGGCCCTCCTTGTCCGCTTCCACGGTGGCCGCATCGGCGAACAGGGCGGCGGCCAGGTCGTCATGGGCCTCCGAGAACAGGTCCAGCCCATCGAGCGGACTCGCCAGACGGGCGAAGATCGCAGGGGGCCAGCACTCGACGCAGGGATGTTTGTGCGAGGGCCGCAGCACCAGCCCGACCGGCGCGTCGCCTCGGTCCAGCGTGCGCAGGCTGGCGCGGAATGACGCCGGAATGGACACCCGCCCCTTGGCGTCGATCCGGTTCTGGTGAGTGCCCAGGAAGTGGGTCACAGCCGGATCACAACCTCATGAATGGGTGTTCATGGGATATCATGGGCCAGTATGGGCGTCAAAGATAAAGCGTAACGAAGTTCTTGCTTTGTTCTTGCGATGAGATCGTTTCTCCCGCGTTGTTCGAAACAGGAGCGCCAGACGGCCTGTAAGCCGGGTTCTGTCCGCCCCTCGCGGGACGGGACGACCATTCCTCTGGGACGCGCATTGCTGCGCGCCTCGCGCGACCAACCCGGGCAACGGGCGGAACACCCCGGAACCTCGCGGTTCCTGTCGCCCCTATTCGGTCTTGCTCCCGGTGGGGTTTACCCTGCCGCCCTCGTTGCCGAGGCCGCGGTGCGCTCTTGCCGCACCGTTTCACCCTTGCCCGCTGATCTCTCGATGAACGGGCGGTTTGTTTTCTGTGGCACTGTCCCTGGGGTCGCCCCCGCCGGCCGTTAACCGGCACCGTTGTTCCGTGGAGCCCGGACTTTCCTCCGCCCTCTCGCGAGGACGGCGGCCGTCCGGCCGTCTGGCGCACCCGCTATAGCACGGCATCGGGGTTCTGCCCCATCGATCCGCCAGAGGCAGTCGCCCTCCCTCCTGCCCGCCGTTTCGCCCGCCGCCGGTTCCGTCTATCAATCGCCCGCATGGATGCCCGCACCTTGGACCCCCCCGTCTTCGACACACGGTCCCGGCCGAGACGACCCGACGCCCTGTCGCGCGCCGTGCTCCGACGCTCGGCCGCCGTGCGGCAGTCCGGACCGCCCGACCTCGCGACCATCCGATCGTATGCCGAGCAACCCTTGCTGCCGCTCTGGCTGCCGCGCCTGCCGCTCGCGTCCGTCACCGAGTACCGGGTGGACGGCGCCGCCGGCCCGCTCGCCGCCCGCCTCTACAGGCCTCCCGGCGCGCGCGGCCTCGTCCTCTACCTGCATGGCGGCGGCTTCTCGCTCTGCAGCCTCGACAGTCACGACGGGATCTGCTCGCGCCTCGCCCTGGGGTCGGGCGCCTCCGTGCTCTCGGTCGCCTACCGCCTGGCTCCCGAACACCCGTTTCCCGCCGCACCCGACGACGCCTATGCCGCCTACCTCTGGCTGCGCACGCACGCGGGCGCGCTCGGCAACGGCAACCCGCACATCGTGGTCGCCGGCGACAGCGCCGGCGGCAATCTCGCCGCCGTGGTGTGCCAGATGGCGCGCGACCGCTCCGTCCCGGTTGCGGCATCGCAACTGCTGTTCTATCCAGCCACCACCGGCGGTGAACCGGTGCCGTCCCGCCGCGCCTATGCCAACGGCTACATGCTGACCGCCGGCATGATGACCTGGTTCAAGTCGCTCTACCTGCAGGACCCCTCGCTCGAGCACAGCCCCTACTACGCGCCCGCCTACGCCACCGACTTTTCCGGCCTGCCGCCCGCGATCATCGTCACCGCCGAATTCGACCCGCTGCGCGACGAGGGCCGCTTCTACGCCGACCGGCTCGAGGCGGCCGGCGTTCCCGTCACCTACCGATGTGTCCCGGGCACCATTCACGGCTTCCTGCTGTTCTATCCGTTCATGCCGAAAGCCTGGGGCGCCCTGCATCGCGCCGGCCGCGAGGTCCGCGATGCGCTGGACAGGAAGTGAGCCCAGGGGTTCCACCCCAGACCCCGGAACATGGCTTGCATGCCCCACCACAAACAATGAAGACGACCCTGATCGCCCTCGCGCTCGCCTTGGTCGGCACTGCCGCGCACGCAACCGAAGCCGCGCCGGGGCAGGGGCCTCATCGCGGCGGCACGCTGCGCCTGACCGCCAACAGCGCCTTCGGCTCCATCGACACTGCCATCAACTATACCGCCGGCTTCGATCAGGTCTTCCAGGTCACCTATGACGGCCTGGTCGCCTTCCGCAAGGCACCCGGCATGGCCGGCAACGATGTCGTCCCCGACCTTGCCGACGCCATGCCGGTCCCGGCCGATGGCGGCCGCACCTACGTCTTTCACCTCCGGCCGAACATCTTCTTCTCCAACGGTCGTCGCGTGACCGTCGCCGACGTCGTCCAGACCTTCCGTCGCAATTTCCGTGTCGCCAGCCCGTCGACCAGCTTCTATTCCGTCATCGTCGGAGCCGGCGCGTGCCTCAGGCATCCTGCCGGCTGCATGCTGACCGGTGGGATCGAAGGCGACGACAAGGCCGCAACCGTCACCTTCCATCTTACCGAGCCCGATCCCGAATTCTTCGACAAGCTCGCCTTGCCGTTCGGCGACGTGACACCCGCCGACACGCCCGACCACGACATCGGCAACGATCCGACCCCGGCCACCGGCCCCTACCTGATCGAGAGCTACGATCCGAACCGGCGCATGGTGCTGGTGCGCAATCCATACTTCCGCCAATGGAGCGAACCGGCCCAGCCGGATGGCTACGTCGACCGCATCCAGTACGATTTCGGCCTTTCCGTCGAGGCCGAGATCACCGCCGTCGAGAACAACCAATTCGACTGGATGTTCGACGAGAAACCGACCGATCGTCTCGGCGAGATGGGGTCCCGCTTCGCCGCCAGGACTCACGTCGACCCGGTTCCATACGTCTGGTACATGCCGATGAACACCAACCTCTACCCATTCGACCACCTCAAGGCCCGTCAGGCGGTGGCCTACGCCGTCGACCGTTTCGCTGCCAGCATCTTCTTCGGCGGCCCGGGTGTCGCCATTCCGCTATGCCAGGTCCTGCCGGAAAACTACCCGGCCCACATTGATTACTGTCCTTTCACCAGGGGCGCCGATCCCGCCCATCCCGCATCCCTCTGGCGCGCGGCCGATCTACCCGTCGCCAGACGGCTCGGGGGCGAGAGCGGCACCAGGGGCGCGCACAACCTCCTCGTCACCCCGGCCTACAGCTACACCGAGCAACTCGCCGACTATCTGCAAAGCGTGTTGACACAGATCGGCTTCAGGGTCGACGTGCGCCCGTTGGACGTCAACATCCAGTTCACCTACATCCAGAACACCAACAACAAGGTGCAGATCAGCCTGACCGACTGGAGTGCCGACTATCCCGCCGCGTCGGACTTTCTCAACATCCTGTATGGCTGCAGCACCTTCCATCCCGGCTCGGACGCCTCGATCAACATCTCCGGCATCTGCGACAAAAATCTCGACGTGCTGATGAAGCGTGCGTCCGACCTGTCCGTCACCGATCCGAAAGCCGGCGAGCTGCTTTGGCAGCAAGCTGACCGCGAGATCACCGACCAGGCCTATGCCGCGAACCTCCTGCAGATGAAATGGGTCGATCTCGTTTCATCCCGCCTCGGCAACTATACATTCTCGCAGAACAGCAAGATGCTGTTCTCGAAGGTCTGGGTCCAATGATCCGCAATCGTGGCCGATGGGCGCTCGCCTCGCTTCTCGCTGTCTGCCTGAGCACGACAACCCACGCAACCGAGACTGCCCCGCAAACTCACCGCGGCGGCACGCTGCGCCTGACCGCCGACAGCGCCTTCGGTTCCATCGATCCCCAGCTCAACTACGCACTCGGCTTCGCCCAGGTCTTCGCCGTGACCAACGACGGCCTCGTCGCCTTCCGCAAGGCGGACGGCATGCCGAGCAACGACGTCGTCGCCGACCTCGCCGCTTCCTTGCCGGTCCCCACCGACGGCGGCCGCACCTATGTCTTCCATCTGCGGCCAAATATCCTGTTCTCCGACGGCACGCCGGTCACCGTAGGCGACGTCGTCGAGACCATCCGCCGCAATTTTCGCGTCTCCAGCCCGTCGGTCAGCTTCTACGCCGTCATCGTCGGTGCCGAACAATGTCTCGCCCATCCCGCCGGCTGCCTCTTGACCGGTGGCGTCGACGCCGATCCAAAGGCCGGCACCATCACCTTCCATCTCACCCGTCCCGATGCGGAGTTCTTCCAGAAGCTCGCATTGCCGTTCGGCGACGTCGTCCCGGCGGGCACGCCCGACCACGACATCGGCAACACGCCCGTGCCCGCCACTGGTCCATACATGATCGCGCGCTACGAACCCAACCGGCACATGACGCTGGTGCGCAACCCGCGTTTCCGCCAGTGGGACGACCAGGCACAGCCGGACGGTTACGTCGACCGGATCGAATACAGTTTCGGCCTGTCGGACGAAGCCGAGGTCACGGCCGTCGAAAACAACCAGTATGACTGGATGTACGACGACAAGCCGCTCGATCGGCTCGGCGAGATCGGCTCCCGCTTCACCTGGAGAACCCACGTCAACACCGTTCCCTATACCTACTACGTTGCCATGAACACCAACCTGTTTCCGTTCGACCACCCGAAGGCGCGGGAAGCCGTCAACTACGCGCTCGACCGTCGGGCACTCGCCATCTTCAAGGGCGGACCGGGAGCCGCCTTGCCACTCTGCCAGACCCTGCCACGCAACTTTCCCGGTCACGTGGATTACTGCCCCTTCACCAAAGGGGCCGACGTCGCCCATCCTGCGACCGAGTGGAAGGCGCCGGATCTGGCACTGGCCAAACGGCTGGTAATCGAAAGCGGCACCGCCGGCGCCAGGGTCAACCTGATCGTGTCCGATCACAGCTTCACCCGCGCCATGGGCGACTACATCCAGAGCGTGCTCAACCGGATCGGCTATGTCGCTAGCGTCCGCGCGCTCGACTTCAACGTCCAGTTCACCTACATTCAGAACACCAGCAACAAGGTGCAGATCAGCCTGACCGACTGGAACGCCGATTACCCGGCCGCATCCGACTTCCTGCGCATCCTTTACGGCTGCGACTCGTTCCATCCTGGCTCGGACTCGTCGATGAACATCTCCGGCTTCTGCGACAAGGGTCTCGAAGCCCTGATGACGCACGCCTCCGAGGTTTCGGTCACCGACCCGAAGGCCGGCAACGCGATCTGGGCGCAGGTCGATCGTGAAATCACCAACCGTTCGCTCAGTGCGAACATTCTTCAGTTGAAGTATATCGACATCTGCTCCGACCGGCTCGGCAACTACACCTTCTCGCAGATCAGCAGGATGCTGTTCTCGAAAGTCTGGGTGCAGTGAGCGCTGCCCGCGCCCACCGAGGTCCGTGGGTCGAAGGTGCGGTACGTTTCGGTCGCGACCGCACCGCGATGGCCGCCTTGGCAGTCCTCCTGCTCATCGTCATCACCTGCATGATGGCGCCGATCTACGCCAATCTCGTCGCCCACACCGATCCCTTCAACTCCAACATCGCCGGTACTGTCAGCCTGCATGGCCACGACACCTACGTCATGCAGCCCGACAACAATCCGCTCCAGCTCGGCATGACGCCGATCGGTCCCACCTGGGACCTGCACGCCGATCCGCTCGGCGCCGACAGCCAGGGTCGCGACGTCGCCGCGCGCCTGCTCTACGGCGGCCGCGTCTCGCTGCTGATCGGCATCACCGCGACCCTCATCTGCGCGGTCGTCGCCGCGACCGTCGGCATCGTCGCCGGCTTCTTCGGCGGCGCCATCGACGCCGTGCTCTCGCGTCTGATGGACGTCATGTGGGCAGTCCCGGTCTACCTGATCGCGATCTCGCTCTCCATCGTCACCGTCAGTCAGGGACTGAAGCTCGGCCCCTTCACGCTCGAGGCCGACAACCTGCTGCTGCCCATCCTCATCATCGCCATCGTCTACATCCCCTACATCGCCCGCCCGGTCCGCGGCCAGGTCCTCAGCCTCCGCCAAAGCGACTTCATCCTCGCCGCCCGCTGCCTCGGCGTGCCCCGCCGCCGCATCCTGCTGCGCGACATCCTGCCCAATGTCGCGACCACCATCCTCGTCCTCGCCCCCTTGCTGATGGCGCTCAACATCCTCGCCGAGAGCGCGCTGTCGTTCCTCTCGATCGGCGTGCAGGCGCCCGCCGCGAGCTGGGGCACCATCATCAACGACGGCCAGGGGCTGATCTACACGCGCCCGATGGTCGCCATCGCCCCTGGGCTCGCCATCGTGGTCACCGTGCTGGCGCTCAACCTGATCGGCGACGGCCTGCGCGACGCGCTCGATCCGCGCGGCACCAATCGTTGATCGGCGCCATCCTCCGCCGTCTCGTGCAGACCGTCTTCGTCCTGCTCGGCGTCTCCATCCTCCTGTTCCTGATCTTCTTCGCCACTCCCGGCGCCGACCCGTCCGCCCGCATCGCCGGCCGCAACGCCTCCCCCGAAACGCTCGCCGCCGTCCGCCACGAGTTCGGCTTCGACCGTCCGATCTACGTCCAGTACGGCCGCATGATGGGCAAGCTGTTCATCACCCGCGACCTGACCAGCTTCGTCAATCGCGGCCAGCGCGTCGTTCCCGCCGTCATGGAGGCGGCCCCGATCACCATCTCGCTGGTGTTCGGCGCCGCCCTCATCTGGGTCGTCGCCAGCATCGCCATCGGCGTCATCGCCGCGGCCACGCGCGACAGCCTGCTCGACCGGACCCTCATGATGGCGGCCCTGGTAGGCATCTCGATCCCGGTCTTCTGGCTCGGCGAGGTGGTCAACCTCTTTACCCAGAGCCGCTGGCACGACACCTGGTTGTTCTCCTGGGTCCCGGGACTTGGCTACACGCCCCTGCACCAGGACCCCGGTCTCTGGTTCCGCGGCCTGGTCCTGCCCTGGATCACGCTCGCCGTCCTCTTCATCGGCATCTACGGCCGCGTGCTCCGCTCCGACCTCGTCGGCGCCTACGCCGAGGACTTCATCCGCACCGCGCGTGCCAAGGGCCTCGGCCCCGCGCGGGTCATGGTGCGCCACGCGCTGCGCACGTCGCTCGTCACCTTCGTCTCGCTGTTCGGCCTCGATTTTGCCCAGCTCGTCGGCGGCGGCGCGCTGCTCACCGAAGTCGTCTTCGGCCTCAACGGCGTCGGCCGCCTGACCTACGTCGCACTCGCCAACCTCGACCTGCCGATGATCATGGCGACCGTGATGTACTCCGCCGTCTTCGTCGTGCTCGCCAACGCGATCGTCGACATCCTCTACGCCGCCCTGGACCCTCGGATACGCGATGCGCGATGACCCGATGCACGACCCCATCCTGACGGTGGACCGGCTGAGCGTCGGCTTCCGGACCGAGCGCGGCGAGACCAGCGTGCTCGAAAACATCTCCTTCGAGGTGCGCCCGCGCGAGATCCTCAGCATCGTCGGCGAGAGCGGCTCGGGCAAATCCATCACCTCGCTCGCCATCATGGGCCTGATCGACAGCCCGAGCGCCGTCATCGGCGGCTCGGTGCGCTATCGCGGCCGTGAGCTCCTCGGCCTGAACGCCCACGCCATGCGCGCCATCCGCGGTGCCGAGATCGCAATGATCTTCCAGGACCCGATGACGGCGTTCACGCCCGTCTACACGATCGGCACTCAGATCGCCGAAGCGCTGCACGCCCATCAACGGCTCTCCGGGCGCGCCGCCCGTGCCCGTTGTGTCGAGCTCCTCGGCGAGATGGGCATTCCCGACCCGAGGCACGCGGTCGACCGCTACCCGCACCAGCTCTCCGGCGGGATGCGCCAGCGCGCGATGATCGCCATGGCGCTCTCGTGCAACCCGTCGCTGCTGATCGCCGACGAGCCCACCACCGCACTCGACGTGACCGTACAGGCCCAGATCCTCGACCTGATCGGCCGCCTGCGTCGCGATTTCGGCTCGTCGGTCATTCTCATCACCCACGACATGGGCGTCGTCGCCGAAACCGCCGACCGCGTGATGGTCATGTATGCCGGCACGGTCGTCGAGCGCGGTGACACCGCCGACGTGCTGGCGTCCCCCGCCCACCCCTACAGTTGGGGCCTGCTGCAATCCATTCCGCCGATGCACGGCACCCGGCCGCACCGCCTCACCTCGATCGGCGGCGCGCCGCCGTCGCCCGCCGACCGCCCGACCGGCTGCCCCTACCGTCCACGCTGCCCCTGGGCGCATGAACCCTGCCACACGCGACCGGAGCTGATCCGGGTCCGCGCCCAGCAAGCCGCCTGCGTCCTCCCCGCCGAGGGCCGCGACGTCACGGAACTCGGCCGCGCGCTCGCGCGCGAGAACGCGGCCGCATGACCGCACTCCTCGAGGCCACGAACCTCTCGAAGAACTTCGTCGTCGGATCCCGTTTCTCCCGCGGCGGCCGGCGCACGATCCACGCGCTGGACGACGTCTCGCTCGCGGTCCAGCCCGGCGAGACTGTGGGCCTGGTGGGGGAATCCGGCTGCGGCAAATCCACGCTCGGACGCACCCTGATCCGCCTGATCGAGCCGAGTGCCGGCCGCGTCGCCTTCGATGGCCGCGACATCACCCGCCTCGGCGACCAAGCCATGCGCCCGCTCCGCGCCCGCATGCAGATGGTCTTTCAGGACCCGTATTCCTCGCTCAATCCCCGCCGCCGGATCGGCGACCTGATCGGCGAGCCGCTTCGCGTCCACCATCGCGGCAGCGCGCGCGAGGTCGCCGACCGCACCCGCGCGCTGATGTCCATCGTCGGCCTGTCGAGCGAGCACCTGGTCCGCTTCCCGCACGAGTTCTCCGGCGGCCAGCGCCAGCGCATCGGGATCGCCCGCGCGCTTGCCCTCGAACCCGCGCTGATCATCGCCGACGAACCCGTCTCTGCCCTCGACGTCTCCGTCCAGGCGCAGATCGTCAATCTGTTCGCCGACCTGCAGGACCGGCTCGGCCTGACCTACGTCTTCATCGCCCACGACCTCTCCGTCGTGCGCCAGATCGCCACCCGTGTCGCGGTGATGTATCTCGGCTCAATCGTCGAGACCGGCCCCACCGACGCCGTCCTGCACAACCCCGCCCATCCCTACACCGC
>CAXTSH010000007.1:0-60544 GCA_964246925.1 uncultured Acetobacteraceae bacterium | reverse complement strand
GACTATTTCTCGTTCTCGACGCTGACCTCCGTGGGCTACGGCGACATCGTGCCGGCGCTGCCGATCGCGCGCAGCCTCTGCATGCTGGAAGCGACCGTCGGTCACCTGCTGCCAACCCTCCTGATCGCCCGCGTGGTGACCCTCGCGATGCGGGAGGATTGAGGAGAGCGGCAGGTCCGGGGGTGGATGCCCTGGCCTTGCTTGTCAGACGCGCGCGTTGATGACGTCGTCGATCAGGGTGTCGTAGGCCGACAGATAGGTGTCCATGCGGAGCGTGGTCTCGGCATAGTGACGCGCGCCGGCCGCCAATTTGCTGGCGAGGTGACGGTTCTCGAGCAGTTCCAGGATGCTGTCGGCGAGGCGGTCGGGTTCGAGGAACGGGGTCAGGAGGCCGTTCTCGCGATGCGTGATGAACTCGCGCACCGGGGCGGTATTGCTGCCGACGACGGCGCAGCCGCAGGCGAGCGCTTCGCGCAGGCTCCAGGACAGCACGAACGGGTAGGTCAAGTAGACATGCGCGTCGGAGCGCTGCAGTAGGCGCTTGTAGTCGGCGTACTGCAGCTTGCCCACGAAATGGATGCGTTCGCGGTCGAGGCGGTCGCCGAGTTCCGTCAGCATGCGCTCGCGCCAGGTGCCGCCGGCGAGCTTGGCGCCGTAGCTGACGCCGTCGCCGCCGACCATGACGACGCGGACGTCCGGACGCGCGTCCAGCAGACGCGGCAGGGCGCGCATGAGCGTGTGAAAGCCGCGGTAGGGCTCGAGGTCGCGGGAGACGTAGGTGACCAGGCGCTCCCTGGGCGAGACGGTGACGTCGCCGAGACGGAAGATGCGTCGCCTGGCTTCCGGGGCAGGACGGCAGCCTTCGAGGTCGACGCCCTCCGGGAGCAGGCTGATCGAGCGCTGCGCCCAGTCCGGGTAGGAACTACGCTGAAAGTCCGTCGGGGTCTGGCCGTGGCCGCCGTTGGTCAGTGCGAGGAAGTTGACCGCGTTCTTGGCGCGTATGCGGGGCAGGCTTTCGACCGGGGTGGGAAATTCGGGATCGAAGCCGACGTCGAGGCCTTCGAGGCGGTAATAGAATTCCTGGTAGCCGAGCAGGGGGACCTTCGGCCAGACGTCGCGGATGTCGAGAAGTTCGCCCCAGCCGTGATGGCCGATGACGATGTCGGGGGAGAAGCCGAGACGGTCGACCTGCCTGGCCACAAGCGAGACGGCGTGGGCGCGGACGGTTGCCAGCTCGAACTCCGCGGCGGTGGGGAAGGTCGAGCGCCCGAGCTCGGGCGGCCGGCCGTAGGTGAGCCGGCGAACGCCTTCCATGCGATTGGGGTTGTCCTCGCTGACGAAGACGATGTCGTGCCGCTTCTGCGCGATCAGGTGGCGGAGAAGGTGGACGAACTGCCCGGGGAAGTTCTGGTGGACGAACAGGTAGCGCAAAGGCGCGTCTTGCCGGCCGGCGCCCGATACCGCGTTATTTGCGCCGCACGGGTGTTGCCGGCTTGACGCGCGCGGGCGGCTTGACCGGCGCGATCGCGGGCTTGGCGGCGGTGGGGCCGCGGGGCGGCACGGGTCTCGCGCGGGTGCCGCCTTGGGCGGCATCGGACATGCTGCGAGCGGCTTCGACCGGGACGATCTCGACCTGGAAGGCCTCGAGCGGAGCGAGGCTCTCGGCCTCGCAGGTGCGGCTGCCGTCGACGGGCCCGGCGGTGCTGCCGTCGGTGAAGGTGGCGCTGACACGCACGCTGCGGCGTCCGGCAACGTCGCCCTTGAGCCGAACGCGAAGGCCGAGAATGGGCAGCGCCATCCCGCGGCTGCCGCAATACTGGCCACCCTCGGACCAGGGAGAAAGCCAGCCGCGGCCGAGGACGGCCTGATATTCGATGTCCTCGCGGTTGACCTCGCCGCGGGGGGCGATCGAGAAGCCCTCGATCCAGCGCTGGCTTCCTCGGTCGCCCATCCATTCGCCGAGCTTGGCCACGACGTCGCCGCGTCGCTGAATGTGAGCGGACACTTCGGCGTTGGCGACGTCGGCCTGGGTCGGGGCGATGCGCGCCGGGGCGGACGGCTCCCTGCCATCGCTGAGCTGCTGGATCTGGATCTTGGGGGCGGGTTCGGCCGCACCCTCGCGCTGGTAAATGGTGATGAGGATCTCGGTAGGACCGCCGGCGATACGGACGAGGACGGCCTGGTCGCGTCCGCCGAGCCAGCCGTTCTGGCCGAAACTGAGGATGTCGACCTTGGACTCCGACGGGCCGGGAGAGACAGAGACCCTAACGCCAGGAAAACCAGTGCGCTCGTCGGTGCGCTGTTCGCCCGGCGCGCTGAAGATGCAGAAAACGCCGGTCTCCAGCGTCATCAGGTGAGCCGAGACCTTCAGCTCCTGGACGAGTTTCTGGGCGGACGGAGTGCCGGTCGCCTTGGCGCCCGACTGGACAATCGGTCCACGAGCTTGAGCTTGAGCCATCCGGATCGCCTCTCGTCACAGCAGGTCGCGAGCACGCCCCTTGCCGGGCGCTGCGCGCCGCATGGATCGCGCGGAAAGGGGGGCCGTGACAAGCCCTTCGACTAACACGGGCGGAGCTGCCGAACGTTGCGGGTGAGCAAACGTTTCAGGAGCCTGCGGCTGTTGCAAAATTGCAATGATGGCATCGTTGATGCGGGATGGAGAACTCGCGAGCGGCAACAGGGTGCCGCCACCATGCTCCCTGATCCGCTCGGCAGGCGCGCCGATGTCGAAGGCAGCGACGAAGAGGCCGGCACGCCAGCATTCGGACAGAGCGTAGCACCAGGTTTCGGGCCAGATGGAGGGAAGAAGGGCGAGATCGGCGTTTTGGGCGCGGACGAGTGTGGCGGCCTCATCCTCGTCGTAGGGGCCGGTGACGAAAGCGGGACCGGCTGCCAGCAAGCGGTCGTCCTCGGAGGTGTGGCCGACGACGACGTATCGGATCGGCAGCTCGCGGGCGGCGGCGTCGCGGACGCAGGCAATCAGTGTCTCGATGCCCTTCTCGGGCCCGATGGCGCCCAAGACGCAGACGACGAGCGGGTTTTGCGGATCGGGTGTGCGTGGATCCGGGCGCCGCGGTGTCGGCTGCAGCGGACCCTCCCAGGAGACGATCTCGGTCGTGATGCCCGGAAAGTGCGCCTCCAGGCGCCGGGCTGAATCGCGCGAGGCGGCGACGATCCGTGCAGCCTCGCGCAGAAGCCGGCCTGAGCTGGCGACGAGCTCGTCGACACCGACATCGTTGCCGAGATGGCTGCCGGCCTCGGCGACGCAGCGCCTGCAGCCTTCGATCGGCGGCTCGCCGCAATAGGTCTGTGCGGGACCAAGCAGGGCGATGCGGGGACAGAACCAGGCGTAGTCGTGCACCCAAACCTCGATCGGAACGGCGAGCTCCCGGCAGATGTCGGCGATCAGTGGATTGTGGCCGAGGGTGTGGTGGATCTCGACGCGGCTCGGACGCAGCGCCTGGAGGAGGGCTGCGAGCGCGCGGCGTTCGGCCGGAAGGACGAAGCGGAGGTTGGGAAAGGCGGCGGCGCCGTCGGGCTCGACCAGGCAGAGATCGTGACGTTCGCCCTCGTCGTCACCGCGAAGCACGATCGGGCGAGAACCGCCGCGTTCGATCGCACGCATGCGGGCACGCACGCAGCGCTCGACGCCGCCGCCGGCCTGGTGGGTGATCAGGAGGACGGCCTCGCGCGGGTCGGGGCGTGCTTCGAGACGCGCGAGATCAAGGCGGCGGCGCGCGTCGGCCAGCGGGTCGGCCGCGATATGGCGCGCAATGAGGGCGTCGTAGCCGGGGTGGAGGCGGTTGAGGAGAGCCAGATTGCGGCTCGTGAGCTGGTCGCGACCCGCACGGAAGGAGGTCCGGCCGGCATGTGCCACGTAGGTGTCGGTAGCGGCCACGTGGCGCCAGCCGGCGTGGCGGGCGCGCAGACAGAAATCGTTCTCCTCACCATAGCCCTGCGCGAACAGATCCTCGCGCAGCAGGCCAACGGCATCGAGGCAGTCGCGGCGAATGAACATGCAGAAGCCGTTGCCTGTCGGCAGATCGATCGTCTCGGCGTCGTTGGCCCTGGCTGCCAGGGCCTGCAGCCGCTCGGCACCGGCTTGGTCGGGCATCTCGTTGGGGTGGCGAGGCTTGGGATAGCCGACGATGCTGCCCTCGTTGGTCAACGGGGTCGCGGTGCCGATGTCGGGCGCGGCATAGGCGGCGGCGCGCAGGCGGGAGAGCCAGTCGCCGGCGACGATGGTATCGCTGTTGAGGAGCACGACGTCACGGCCGGCGGTCGAGACCATGCCGAGATTGGCGCTGGCCGGGAAGCCGCGGTTGTGACGGCCGGGATGGCGGTGGAGGACGATGCGGCCGGCGGCCGCACGGGCATCGAGCGCTTCGGCCAGCGCGGGCTCGGGTGTCGCGTCGTCGATGACGTGGACGCGCACGCTGCGCGGGATCGTGCGCTCGAGGCTGTCGAGGCATTCCCTGGTTCGGGCGAGATGGCGGTGGACGGGGACGACGATGGCGAGGCCGCGGCGCCGCCGGCTGGCGGGACGCGCCGGATTGCCGGTGTAATCGGCCGGAACCGGGGCGAACCGGGAGGCGGCCTCGATCTGGGCGCGGCCGGAGAGACCGGCCCCGAGTGACACGAGGGCTGCGGTCGCGCGCCGCTCCAGGCCTGGGTCGAGGGGGCTGCCGAGAAGGTCACGGCCGGCGGGGTCGACGACGCGCACGATGCCCGGCGGGAGAGCCTGGCCGGGAACGGCGAAGGTGGCGGTGTCGAGTTCCCCGAGCAGGCGGCCGGCGAGCGACCGGACCACCAGTCGGACTGAGCGGCCGGGGGCGTTGGGGTGGCGTGCCCAGCCGGTCAGGCCACCGGCGCCGTCCGGCTCGACGACGCCGTCGATGCGCAACAGGGTCGCGAGGTCGATCGGCGTGCCGATCAGGGTTCGTGCGCCGCCGCGCCCCCTGCCGAGGATATCGAGCCTGGCGGCCTCGGTCCATTCGGGCGGAAGGTCGATCTCGCTGGTGAGGCCATCGTGGTTGCGCGTGCCGCCCGCGCATTGCTCGCCGTCCAGCACGACGGCGAGGTCGAGGCCGCGCTCGACGGCGCGGACGACGACACGGCCTTCGGCGGTGACGCCGCACCATCCGGCAGTCCCGGCTTCGGCGGCGATGGTGGTGGCGATCCGGGCCGCAGCCAGATCGGTAGCGTCGATGGCATGGCGTCGCAGCGCCTCGCCGAGCATGTGGGCGGCGTCCGCCGGCAGACCTTGCATCTGGCGGGCGATGGCGAGCGTGATCCAGGCTTCGCGTCCGTCAGTGGCGCGGGCGACGGGGAGCAGGAGAGCGGCGGCGCCGCCAGGGTCATTGCGACGCAGGCGAAGCAGAGCGAGGGTGAAAGCGATCGTGTGGTCGGCGCGGGCAAGACGATGGGCGCGCTCAAGCCAGAGCGTGGCTTCGTCGACTTGGTTGGCGGCCTCGAGCTGCTGGCCGCGCTCGTAGGCTTGCCGGGCCCGGCGCCGCGTCGCTTCGCGGAGGGCTTCGCGTTCGTCGGTCATTGGATTTGGGGCTCTGCCCCAAGCCCCGCCGGGGGCAGCACCCCCGGACCCGCAAATTGGCGGTCCAGGGGCGTCACGTCGAAGACGTGCTCCGCACGATGGCCCCTGGCGGGGTGCGAGGCAGAGCCCCGCTAATGCGACGCGAGCTCGGCCTCGGCATTGGGCACGAGGGCGGGTTGGGTGTGCTCGCGCTCGGCGCGGGCGCGGACGGCCTGGGGCATGCGGGCAAGCTCCTGGGCCGCCTCGGCGACGCCTTGCTTCTCGGCACGCTCGAACCACAGACAGGCTTCGCGCTCGTCGGGCGGGCCGCCGATGCCTCGGGCGAGATAGCGGCCGAGCATGAGCTGGGCAAGACCGTGGCCGCGCTCGGCGGCGCGCCGGAAGCCGTCGCGCGCGAGTGGGCGGTTCTCGAGAACGTCATGCCCACCGCCGTTCATCGCCGCGACCGAGAAGGTGGCGCCGACATGGCCCTGCTTGGCGGCGCGTTCGAAGAGCTGCAGGGCAAAGGCGTGGTCCCGCCTGCCGCCGCGACCGGAGAGCAGCATTTCGCCGTAGAACACCTGGGCCTCGGTCAGCCCGCGCTCGGCGGCGCGGGCGACCCAGCGCGCGCCTTCGCGCTGGTCGGCATCGAGGCCACGCCCTTCGACGAGCATGCGGCCATACCAGTACTGGGCGTTGACGACGCCGTCGGCGGCCCGGCGCAACCAGAGGACCGCCTTGCGCTCGTCGCGGTCGATGCCGACGCCCTCGGCGAGGCAGACGCCGAAATTGAAGGCGGCAACGAGGTCGCCGGAAGCGGCGGCCTGCTGGAAGCCGGAGCGCGCGGCGATGCGGTCCTCTTCGGAGCCGTTGCCGGACATGACGAGGTTGGCGAGGTCGATGGTCGCGGCGCTGTCGCCACCCTCGGCGGAGCGTCGGAACCAGCGCGCGGCTTCTTCGGCGTCACGCTGAACGCCGGCGCCGGTGAGGAACAGCAGGCCGAGTGCACGGGCGGCGGCGGCGTGGCCGGCGTCGGCGGCGCGGGAGTACCAGATCGAAGCTTCGGCATAGTTGGGCGGAAGGTCGCCGCCGCGCGAGTAGAGGTCACCCACCAGGGCGGCGGCCTCGATATCGCCGGCGAGTGCCGCGCGCCGGAGCCAGCTTTCACCCTCGGTCGGATTTCGGGTCACGCCGCTGCCCTCGGTCAGGGCGAGACCGAGGCGGGCCTGAGCAGAGCGGACGCCAGCGTCGGCGGCGCGCCGGTAGAGCCGGATCGCCTCCTGCTGATCGCGGGCCGTGCCGGCGCCGCGCTCCTTCATCACGCCGAGAAGATAAAGCGCGGTCGGCAGGCCGGCATCGGCCGCCCGATTGAGGGCGGCCGCACCGCGCTCGTTCTCCTCGGGCGTGGTCGCCGTCCGCATGATGGCGAGTGCGACGCCGAGATGGCCCTGCGGGCTGCCTGACTCGGCGGCGCGCCGATACCAGGCGTCGCCGGCTTGGAGATCGCGCAGATGGTCCGGACCGGAGGTGAGAACGTAGCCGACGAGCGCCTGGCCTTCGGGAGAGCCGTTCTCGGCCGCCTTGAGCGACCATTGAAGCGCGGCGTCGAAGTTGGGCTCCAGCTTCTCCTCGGTCTTGCGACCGGCAAACACGCCGTCTGCGGGGCCATCGCTGCCGGCAAGACCGTAGAGGTGCAGGGTCGCCAGATTCGACTGGGCCTCGACCCAGCCGGACGAGGCGGCACGCTCGATCCAGCGGGCGCCCTCGGCACGGCTGACGGGGACGCCGGCGCCCTGCAGGTAGGCGCGACCGATCCGGTAGCAGGCTTCCGGAATACCGGCCTTGGCAGCGGCGACGAGGTGGGGAAACGCCTCCTCGGACTTGCCTTCGTCGATGAGGGTGGCGGCGCGGCGCAGCCGCTTTTGCGGTGATAGTGCGAAAGCGAAACGGTCTAGTAATGTCATCGGACGGGAACCGTCATCGAGAGGAATGGTCGGACGGCGGCCAGGCGTTTGGCAAGGCCGAGGGAGGCACCGGACGTCAGGCCGGCGCCTCGGTCGATCAGGGCTCGCGCATGCCGTTCTTAAAGGTCGGAACCACCGAGCTCAGCATGAATTGCATGATTGTCCGCCTGCCCACCTTGATGTCGGCGGAGATCGGCATGCCGGGCGTCAGATGAAAGCCGCGGGGCGTGTTGCGGAGGTTGTATTTATCGATAGTGATCCGCGCCCGGTAATAGAGCTTGCCGGTAGTACCGCCGGAAATGCCGGAGCTGTTGCCGACGCTGTGGTCGTCGGGGTTGAAGCTGTCGGCGCTGATGTTGGTGACCGTCCCGGTGGCTCCACCATAGGTGAGATACGGCAGCGTCAGGAACTTCAGCGTGACCGGATCGCCGAGGCGCACGTAACCCGATTGGCTGGCCGGGATTTGCGAGTCGACTTCGAGCGGGCTGTCGGCCGGGATGAGCGTGATGAAGTCCGCACCTGGCGAGAGGACGGAACCGACGGACACCTTGGCGATGTTGAGCACGACGGCCGGCTTGGACGCCTTGAAGATGATGAGCTTGTGACGGAGGTCGGCGCGGGATAGGTCGTCGCGGGACTGGTAGAGCTTGCGCTGTGCCTCGGTCAGGTCGGCATACACCTGCGCCTTCCAATTCTTGCTGTAGGCGTCGCGCTCGGCCGCGGTGGCGGCGATCTTGGCCCTGGCGCTGTTGGCACTCTCGATCGCGTCGGCTTCGGAGCGCTGGATTTCGGCGGTATTGTCGAGCGCGCCCAGGGTGCTGAGACGGCTGCCGACCTGGTCGGCCTCCAGCTTCTGGCGCATCGCCTGGACGTCGACGGCAAACTTCAGCCGCTGGCTGTAGGCAGACACGCTGGCTTCGAAACCGGCGAGATCGGCCTGCGCCTCGGCGATCTGCTGGGTGTAGCTGTCCATGCGTGACCGGTACTCGGCCTGACGTTCGAGGAACGCGGCCTCCTGGCCGGTGGAGGCCGGATTGGTGAGGTCGGGCTTGTAGTCGACGCCGGCGGCTTCCGCGGTGCGACGGGAGACCTCCGCGGAGAGGCTTTCGACCTGCTGGCGGAGGTTGATGACGTCGGCCTCGGACAGGGTGGGATCGAGCCTGGCTAGGATCTGGCCGGGCTTGACGATGTCGCCCTCGCGGACGTCAATCGAGTGCACGATCGACTGGTCGAAAGGCTGCACGACGATGGTGCTGTCGGTCGCCGACAATGTTCCCTGACCGGTCACGACACGGTCGAGCGGGCAGACGCAGGCGATGACGATGAGGGCGGCGACCATCGCGGTGACGAGCATGCTGGTGGAGCGGGCGGCGGGCTTGATCGGTGTTGCGATCATGCCGGCGCTGGGCGAATAGAACTCGAGCAGCGCGCGCGGCATCGACTCGTCCGGTGACGACTTCTTCAGGCGGCGGCCCGATACAGTGACTTCGTTTGCCATGGATCAGTCATCTCCCTGGGCGAGGACGGGGGCCGGACCGGTCCCGCTGCCGCGCTGCGGATCGAGGTGACGGTTCTGCTGCAGCCAGAGCTGGCGGTAGATAGCGCAGCGCTCGACAAGCACGCTGTGCGGCGCGATGTCGACGACGCGGCCTTTGTCCATCACGCAGATCTGGTCGCAGTCGACCAGGGACGACAGACGGTGGGAGACGATGACCATAGTCCGTCCGGTGGCGATGCGTTGCAGGTTGGCGTTGACGAGGGCTTCGGACTCCGGATCGAGCGCGCTGGTCGCCTCGTCGAGGATCATCAGCTTGGGGTTGGAGATCAGGGCGCGGGCGATGGCGAGCCGCTGCTTCTGGCCGCCGGAGATGTTGGTCGACCCTTCCTCGATCCAGGTCTCGTAGCCGGCCGGCATCCGCTCGATGAACTCCTCGGCACCGGCAAGGCGGGCGGCGCGCACGACGTCCTCGATGGACAGCCCGGCGCGGCCAGCGGTGATGTTGTCGCGCACCGTGCCGCGGAACAGGAAGTTGTCCTGCAGTACGACGCCGAGATTGCGGCGGAGATGGGTGAGGTTGATCTCGCGCAGATCCACGCCGTCGAGGCGCAGGAAGCCGGTGTAGCCGCGGCTGACACCCTGGAGCAGGCGGGTCAGGGTCGACTTGCCGGAGCCGGAGCGGCCGACGACGCCGAGCATGGTGCCGGCCGGGATCTCGAAATTGACGCGGTCGAGTGCCAGCGTGTCGCTGCCCGGGTAGGCGAAGTTGACGTCGTTGAAGGAGACAGCGCCCTTGATCTCAGGACGCATGCCGGTGGTGAGCGCCTTGGTCTCGGTCGGCTGGTTGAGCACCGAACCGGCCTCGCCGAGGGACGCCTTGACCTCGTTGAGATCCTCGAGCAGGCGGGCGAAGCCGACCAGGGGCTGGGCAACGCGGCCGCCGAGCATCATGAAGGCGACCAGGCCGCCAACCTCGACACCCGACGCGTTGATCAGCACGAGATAGGCGCCGACCAGGATGATGCCGAACCCCATGAACCGCTCGAGCGGGGTGACGAGCGTGTTGACGGTGTTGGCCAGCCGGGCCTCCTGAAGACCGGCCTCCGCCGCGGCGGCGACGAGCTGATCCCACTCCGACTTGCGGACCGGCTCGAGTGCCAGTGTCTTGACGGTCCGGATGCCGGCGACGGTCTCGTAGAGCACGCTGCCCTTCTGGTTGTTCCGGTAGGCGGTCTGGCCGGCCAGGCGTGCGAGAGGGCCGATGAAGCAGACGATGATCAGTCCGACCAGACCGGCGCACCCCACGATGAGCCAGGCGAGCGTCGGCTCGAGCCAGAACAGGAACGGCAGCAGGACGACGAGAGTGAAGCTGTCGAGGAACACGCCGAGCAGGCGGCCGGTCATGAAGCTTCGGAGCTTGTAGACCGACGAGACCCGCATGATGGTCATGCCGGCCTGGTTGCGCTCGAAGAACTCCAGCGGCAGCGAGACGAGCCGGGCGAAGATGTGGAGCTGCAGTCGGACGTCGATGCGTGTGGCGACGACGGCGGTGATCTCGCGACGGGCCCATCCGAGCAGGGTCTCGAAAAGGACCAGCACGGCGATCACCATCGCCATCGTGACGAGGGTCGCCATCGACCTGAATTGCAGGACTTGGTTGATGACCTGCATGATGATCAGCGCGGGCAGGATGGTCAGCACGCTGAGCGTCATCGACGCGATCGAGATATCGCGCAGGCCCCGCCTCTCGCGCATGCAGAGCTTGAACAGCCAGCGGATATTGAAAGGCTGCTCGTCCTCCGACGCCGTGCGCGAGCGGCGAACCAGGATCACGTCGCCGGTCCAGACCTGCGCCAGGCGGAGCTCGTCGACGGCGACCGCGGGCTCGGCTTCGTTGCGGAGCGGGTCCTTCAGCCAGACGATGTTGCGGTTGTGGTCGGCGCCGACCATGATGCCGGCCGAGCCGTCACGGAAGGTGAGCACCATCGGCGGTTGCTCGGACATCCGCACGATGTGGCGCCATTTCAGGCGCATCGCCTTGGCGACCATGCCCTGATCGCGCAGCCAGGTGACCAGGGTCGCCGGGGAAGGCGTGTCCTCGCCGATGGTGCCGCGGAAGTCCTTCGGGTCCATGTCGACGCCATGGTACCGTGCCGCGGCGATGACCGATTTCAGGCGCGCAAGCGTCGGGCCGGAGATGCCGCTCTCGTGCGGGGCCTGGAACTGGTCTTCCCCAGCCTGGTATCCGGTCGGCTCGTTCGGTTGATCCACCGTTCGCTACCCCTTGCGTGTCCGCATGAACGGACCGAAAACGTTCGTGGTCGGCGTGAGTGCACGGGCGGAGAGGCACGTGCAAGCGGTCGAATGTGGCGCGCTGCGGCACCAAGCGGCTCTCATGCCATACATCGACAGGAAAAAGGAAATCAAACCGTGCAGGTCGAGCCGGCTCCCGCTAGGTCGGGTGCTCCTCTATCCTCCGCCATCTGAGCGGGAGATCACTTTGCACTGTCCGGGGGCGCCGGGCAGGGAGGCAAGCCGATGGAAATCAGAGTCGCCCGGCCGAGCGACATCGCCGAGATCCAGGCGATCTATGCCCATCACGTGCTGCACGGGACGGGAACGTTCGAGGAGGTTCCGCCGTCCGTCGAGGAGATCGGCGGCCGGCTGGCGACGGGATTGCGAGCCGGTTATTGCTGGCTGGTGGCGGCCGACGAGACCGGCGTCCTGGGCTTTGCCTACTATGGACCCTTCAGGGAGCGTTCGGCTTACAGGCGGACGGTGGAGAACAGCATCTACGTGCGCGAGGATCTGCGCGGTCAAGGTGTCGGCAAGGAACTCGGGTCGGCACTGATCGCCCGGGCGGCCGAGGCCGGGTTTCGCCAGATGGTCGCGCTAATCGGTGACTCGGACAATGTCGCCTCGATCGGCGTGCATGCGAGCCTCGGGTTCACCCGGTCGGGCGTGCTGCGAGCGTCGGGGGAGAAGTTCGGGCGGGTGCTCGATGTGGTGATCATGCAGCGGGCGCTGGGCGGGTAGACGGGCCGGCCCTGGCCTGTGGCTGGTCCGAACCTTACATGGTTGTGTCCATGACACGCCCTCACCTCCTCGATGCGCTGCGCGACAACGTCCTGCTGTGCGACGGCGGCATGGGAAGTCGCGTGCAGGCGCTGACGCTTGACCTCGAGCGCGACTACTGGGGACAGGAGAACTGCACCGAGGTGCTGAACCTGTCGCGGCCGGATCTCATACGCGAGATCCACGCGAGCTACTTTGCGGCCGGGGCGGATATGGTGGAGACCAACAGCTTCGGCGGGTCGCCGGTGACGCTGGCGGAATTCGGTCTCGAGACGCGGGCGCATGACATCAACCGGGTGTCGGCGGAGCTCGCGCGCGAGGCGGCGGACGGCTTTTCCGACGGGCGGCACCGTTGGGTGCTGGGGAGCGTAGGGCCGGGAACCAAGCTGCCGACGCTGGGCAACATCGCCTACGATCCGCTGGAGGCGGCCCTCGCCGAGCAGTGCGGTGGACTGATCGACGGCGGGGTCGACGCGATCCTCATCGAGACGTGCCAGGACACTCTGCAGATCAAGGCGGCGGTGAACGGGGCGAAGATCGCGCGACGCGAGCGAGGAACCGACACGCCGATCTTCGTGCAGGTCACGGTCGAGACGACGGGAACGCTGCTGGTGGGACCCGACATCGCGGCGGCAGCGACGGTGGTGCACTCGCTCGACGTGCCGTTGATGGGTCTGAACTGTGCGACCGGCCCGCAGGAGATGGCCGAGCACGTGGCGTTCCTGTCGCGATCCTGGCCTGGGCTGATCTCCTGCCTGCCCAATGCCGGGTTGCCGGAGCTGATGGACGGACACACGCACTACCCGCTCGGCGCGTGCGAGATGGCGGAGTGGCTCGGACGGTTCATCGACGAGGATGGAGTGAACCTGATCGGCGGATGCTGCGGGACGACCCCTGGGCACATCGAAGCGCTCGACGCGATGTTGCGATCGAGGGCCGGAGGCGCGCGGCGCCCCTTCCCCGCGCGGCGAACGGCGGTCTGGGTGCCTGCGGTCGCATCGCTTTATGGCCAGGTGGCGCTCCGGCAGGAGAACGCGTTCTTCGCCATCGGCGAGCGCTGCAACGCGAACGGGTCGCGGCGGTGGCGCGAGCTGCAGGAGACGCATGACTGGGACGGGTGCGTGGCACTCGGGCGTGAGCAGGCGGTCGAGGGCAGCAACGCTGTCGACGTCTGCACCGCCTTCGTCGGGCGGGACGAAGCCGCCGAGATGAACGAGGTGGTGCGTCGCTTCACCGGGTCGGTGAACGCGCCGCTGATGATCGACAGCACCGAACTTCCTGTTCTGGAGCAGGCGCTGAAGCTGCATGGCGGCAAGCCGATCATCAATTCGCTGAATTTCGAGAACGGCGACGGCCACGCGGCGGAGCGGGTCAAGCTGGCGCGGCAGTTCGGGGCGGCGGTGGTGGCCGGCACCATCGACGAGGAGGGCATGGCCAAGACGCCGGAGCGCAAGCTGGCGATCGCGACGCGATTGGTGGAGTTCTGCTGTGGGCGGCACGGATTGCCGCAGTCGGACCTGATGATTGATCCGCTGGTGTTGACGGTGGCGACCGGCAACGAGGATGACCGCAAGCTCGCGTTGTGGACGCTGGAAGGCATCGAAGCCATCCGGCAGCGGTTCCCGGACGTGCAGATCGTGCTGGGGCTGTCGAACGTATCGTTCGGGCTCAATCCGGCGGCACGCGCGGTCCTGAACTCGGTGTTTCTGGATCTGGCCGCCCGCGCGGGCATGACGGCGGCGATCGTGCATGCGAGCAAGATCAGGCCGCTGCACGCGATCGCATCGGAAGAGGTGCAGGTGGCGACCGATCTGCTGCTGGATGCGCGCCGGGAGGGTTATGACCCGCTACACCGGCTGCTGGAACTGTTTGCCGATCGGAAAGCCGTCGACGCGGTCAAGAAGAAGCGCGCGGAAACGATCGAGGAGCGGCTGCGCGACCGCATCGTCGACGGCGACCGCAAGGGGCTGGAGGACGAGTTGGCGTCGGCGATGCAGACGCATTCGCCGCTCGACATCATCAACACCATCCTGCTCGACGGGATGAAAACGGTGGGCGAGCTGTTCGGGGCGGGCAAGATGCAGCTTCCGTTCGTGCTGCAGTCGGCCGAAACGATGAAGGCGGCGGTCGCCTACCTCGAGCCGCACATGGAGCGCGTGGAGGGGCAGACGCGGGGCACCATCGTGCTCGCGACCGTCAAGGGCGACGTGCACGACATCGGCAAGAACCTGGTCGACATCATCCTGACCAACAACGGTTATCGGGTGGTCAATCTCGGCATCAAGGTGCCGCTGGCCGACATGCTTGCCGCTGTGCGCGAGCACAGGGCGGACGCGATCGGGATGTCCGGACTGTTGGTCAAGTCGACCGTGGTCATGCGCGAGAATCTCGAACAGATGGCGCGCGACGGGATCGGCGTGCCGGTGCTGCTGGGTGGGGCGGCGCTGACGCGCAACTACGTCGAGGAGGAGTGTGCGGCGGCGTATTCGACAGGTCAGGTCGCGTACGCGCGAGACGCATTCGACGGGCTGCATCTGATGGATCGGGTGGCACAGGGCGGGCTGGCGGAATACGTCGCGGCGAACATGGCCAAACGCGGAGCGGGCGCGCCGAAGCGCCGGCGGATGGCCGACGAAGTCGCTGTCGGACTGGACCGCGAAGCGGCGCGGGCGCGCCGACTTGCGTTGTCGACCCAGCATTCCGTGCCGGTGCCGCCGTTCCTCGGACCGCGCCGGATCGAGGCGGAGACACGGGCCGTGCTGCCGTTCCTCAACGAGCGAAGCCTTTATCAACTGCAGTGGGGGTTCCGCAAACAGGGCCGGCGCATCGAGGATTTCCTCCAATGGGCGAAGGGCGAGCTGCGGCCGGTGATGCGCCGGATGCTGTCGCTCTGCGAGGCGGAGCAGATCCTCCGACCGCAGGCGATCTACGGCTACTGGCCGGCGGCGGGGGACGGAAACGATCTCGTGCTGTTCGATCCGGGCGATCGAGACCGGGAGGTGGCGCGGTTCACGCTGCCGCGGCAATCGCGGGAGAACGGCGAGTGCATCGCCGACTTCGTGCGTGACATCGGCGCAGGCGAGCGGGACGTGATCGGGCTGCAGGTGGTGACGGTCGGCCAGGCGGCGTCGGACAAGGCGCGCGAGTGGTTCGAGGCAAATCGGTATCAGGATTACCTCTATCTGCACGGACTGTCCGTGGAGATGGCGGAGGCCATGGCCGAATACACGCACAAGCGGATCAGGGCCGAGCTGGGCTACGCGGGCGAGGACGACCGCGAAATGGACCGATTGCTGAGCCAGCACTACCGGGGATCACGCTATTCATTCGGTTATCCCGCTTGTCCGCGGCTGGAAGATCAGGCCCCGATCCTGCAGTTGCTGGGGGCCGAGCGGATCGGGGTGAGCCTGTCGGACGAATGGCAGCTCCACCCCGAGCAGTCGACGAGCGCGCTGGTGATCCTCCACCCGAGGGCGAAGTATTTCATGGCGTGAGCACGCGATACGTTTGCAGCGCCAGACCACATCCGACGGTGACGATCTTCAGGCCGGCGTGCCCGGCTCGGGTGGGGACTCTGGGCGCTGACGGCGCTCGGTCATGAACGCATCGAACTCGGACTTGTCCTTGGCGAAGCGCAGTCGCTCCAGGAAGGTGGCGAACTCGCGCTGCTCCTCCTCCAGGCGGCGCAGCGTCTCGGCGCGATATTCGTCGAAGGCACGATTGCCGCTCGTGCGCGCAGCGTCACCGCAGAAGTTCGACCAGGCCGCCCTCGCCCGCCGTGCACCATCCCGGTCCGCACGTCGACCGAACCCATTGCCGCATCTCATCCGTCCACTCCCGATCAACAAGAACAGCATGGCCAGGCCGAGCGGCCACCACGCGGCGAAGCCAAGGATCATGATGGCGATCCACGCCCAGCGATTGCCGAACATCGGCTGCCAGACGGGCCCGCTCCAGACCGGGCCGCCGGCTCCCATCGGAGGGCCGAACGTACGTCCCGCAGTGGTGCTCATCGACGGCTCCAACATGTGAATGTAAGACACATTTACTTTAGGAGTGCCGTCATCGGGCGTCAAGCAGATCGGCAGCTATTTTCTGACGCCGGCGAGGCCGAGGCTTTGCAGGTAGAGCAGCACACCGGCCTCGAGCAGCTCTTCCGGCGCCATCGGGAGAGGTCGGCGCGCGCGATCGGGCCTGCAGAACAGCGCAGCGATGCCGTGGGACAGCGCCCAGAGGTGGAGCGCCATCATCAGCGGCGGGGGTTGGTCGGGCTTAGGAACCTGGCCGGCGAGGCGTTCGGCGGCACGGCGCATGAGAGCGAATACGCGGTCCGACGCGGCAGCGACGCCCGGATCGGTGCCGGCACTGCGTGCCTCGAACATCGCCGCGTAGAAGGCAGGCTCGCCGCGCGCAAAGGCCAGGTAGGCGGCACCCATGGCTTCGAAGGATGCGGTCGGGTCTGGCCTGCCGTCATTCCAGGCGGCCGATAGGGACGCTGCGAGGCGGTCGAAGCCGCGGATCGCGACTTCGTCGAGCAAGGCATCGGCGTCGCGGAAGTGCCGGTAGGGCGCGCCGGGGCTGACGCCGGCCTGTCGCGCCGCCTCGGCGATCGTGAAACCGGCGGCGCCCTTGCCCGCGATAAGGGCCAGCGTCGCTTCGACCAGCGCCTCGCGCAGGTTGCCATGATGGTAGCCGCGCCGCTCGGCGCGGTCGCGATCGTTGGACCACGTCATGTGAACAGTATTTACATCAAAAGCGCGGTCCTGCCATGAGGCGGCTGCATCTGTGCAGGATCGGTCGGTGCTGGCTTCGGGTCGGAACAATCTGTCTCGTCTCCTGCGCGAGCCCGGGCTTGCAGCGTTCCTTGCGAGCCGAACGTTGTCGTCGTTCGGATCACAGATGCAGGCTGTGGCCCTGGGTTGGCAGGTATATGCACTGACGGATCGGCCGCTGGCGCTCGGGTTGCTGGGTCTGGCGCAGTTCCTGCCGGTTGCGGGCCTGGTGTTCGTTGCGGGCACGGTAGTCGATCGGTTCGACCGGAGACTGGTCGCGCGTGTGTGCCAGGTGGTCGAGGCGGCGGGCGCCGCGGTTCTGGCGGTAGGAGCCGCTCGACATGAGCTGACGCCGCCGATGATCTACGGGCTGGTAGCTGTGTTCGGGGCCGCTCGGGCGTTTGAGGGTCCCGCGCTGCAGGCACTGCTGCCGGCGTTGGTCACCATCGACCTCTTTCCGCGCGCGGCGGCACTATCGTCGTCGTTGTCGCAGGCGGCAACGATCGCTGGACCGTCGCTCGGCGGCCTGTTGTATGGCGTGGGTCCGGCGGTCGCGTTCGCGGTGACGGCGTGCGGGTTTGCCGCTGCGGCGCTGGTGATGGGGCTCGCTCGAACGCGCACCTCGCCGCCGTCGCGCGGGCGAGTGACGATCAGAACGGTGCTCGGTGGCTTGACCTTCATCTGGAGCCGGCCCGAGATCCTGGGAGCGATTTCGCTGGACCTCTTTGCGGTGCTGCTCGGCGGGGCAACGGCGCTGCTTCCTGTCTACGCGCGCGACATCCTCCATGCGGGGCCGTTCGGTCTGGGGCTGTTGCGCGCAGCGCCGGCGATGGGAGCGCTCGTGGTGGCCGCGGTCCTGGCCCGCCGGCCGTTGCGGCGGCACGAGGGGCGCTGGATGTTCGCGGCCGTGCTGGTGTTCGGGATGGCTACAATCGTCTTCGGGTTGTCGCGGTCCGTCTGGGTGTCGGTCCTGGCGTTGGCCGTGCTGGGCGGGGCCGACGTGGTCAGCGTGGTGATCCGATCGACGCTCGTGCAATTGCGTACGCCCGACGAGATGCGAGGACGCGTGGGATCGGTCAATCTGCTGTTCATCGGCTCGTCAAACCAGTTGGGGGAGTTCGAGAGCGGAATGCTGGCGGCGGCGGTCGGTGCGGTGCCGGCTGTGGTGCTGGGCGGTATCGGAACTCTCGCGGTTGCGGCGTCTGCGTTTTGGGCGTTTCCGGCGCTACGACGGCTTGATCGGATCGTTGAGGTTCCGAGACGGTGAAGCCTTGATCCAGCCCTGCTATTCAGGCTGTGGGTTGGCGGTTCAGGGGCAGGACCCCTGTCCCACGCTCCCCGTCGCGCCGGGGGCCTTGCACCAGCTCAGGCCGCGGCCTGCAGTCCGGTGACGAAGCTGCTGACATCGCCGGTCAGTTGCTTGGCCTGACGCGCCAGGGCGGCGGCCGCATCAAGGACCTGAGCGGCCGTCGTTCCGTTACTGGCTGCCGTGCGACTGACGTCGTCGATGTTGCCGGCCACCGCATGCGTCGCCTGTGCCGTGTCGGAGACGCTGCGCGCGATTTCTGCCGTCGCCGAGCCCTGCTGTTCGACGGCGGCAGCGATGCTGCTCGCAATCCCGCTCACGCGCTCAATCTTGCCGGTGATGCCCTGGATCGCCTCGACGGCCTGGCGCGTGGTCGCCTGGATGTGGGTGATCTGGCCCGATATCTCGTCGGTGGCCTTCGCAGTCTCGCGCGCCAGACCCTTGACCTCCGAGGCAACCACCGCGAAGCCCTTGCCGGTCTCCCCCGCTCTGGCGGCTTCGATGGTCGCGTTGAGTGCCAGGAGACTGGTCTGGCTTGCGATACGGGAGATCAGCTCGACGACCTGGCCGATCCGTTGGGCGCCTTCCGACATCGCGGTCACGACGCAATCGGTCCGGCGGACATCCTCAACCGCCTGTCCGGCGATCTCGGCGGCGCCCGCGACCTGACCCTTGATGTCGTGGACCGACGCCGAGAGCTGCTCACAGGCAGCCGCGACGACCTGAGTTGCCGTGCTCGCCTGGTCCATGGCGGAAGCGACCGTGATCGCCTGCTGTTTGGATTGCTCGGCAGCGATCGCCATGCTTCGAGCAGTGGTCTCGAGTTCCTGGGACGCCGAGAACATGATTTCGGTCGATGACCTGAAGCTGTCCCGGAATCCGCCGACCAGTCCCTCGACCTGAGCCGCGCGGCGGTCCCGTTCCGCTTGCGCGGCGGCGCGCTCATCGGCGCGCGCCTGCACGTTCTGCGAGTTTTGCAGGAGGCTTGCCTGCATGCGGGCCAGAGCGTGCAGCAACGCGGCGGTTTCACTCCACGCACCTCGTTTGGGCAGCCTGATCTCGTTGTCGAGACGGCCGCTCGAGACCGCACGCGCGATCGCGGCGGCGCGGCGCAACGCCGGAACGACGGATCGAACGAGAATGGCCGTCGAGAGCAAGCCGAAGCCGATCGACACACCGATCGCGACCTTCGTCCAACGCCGGTGCAAGGCGACCTCGGCTTCAGCGCCGCTCCGAAATGCGTAGCCATCATCCGCGAAATGCTCGGTCACGTCGTCGAAGGCGTTCGACACCCGGGCCAGAAGTTTTGCGTCGGCATCCGCCGGCAGGATTGCGAGTTGCGCGCGCAGGCGCTTGGCCGCGACGCGGGTCTCGTCGGTCATCGACCTGTCGATGGCGACGTCAAGATCATCGAGGACCGAGCCGATGGCCTGTTTCGCTATCTTCGGGTCCGGGGAGGCCGGCGCCCCCGCCAGAGCGGGCCTGCCGCCGGCGATGTCGAGGAGACGTTGCCGCTCGCTCTCGGCAGGCTTCGGCGCAGCATCCTTCGCGGCAGCCAATGCGTAGATGGTCTTGACGCGCTCAAAGTCGTTTTGTGCGGTTCGTGCGTAGTTGATCGACATGAAGGCGCTGTCGTACATCTGCAGCGCGGTGTCGCCCAGCAGACGCTCCCCATTGAGCGCGTATACGCCCAGCATGACCGTGACGAGCGTCATCGCGAGACTGGCGAGCAGTATCTTCAGGGCAACGGGCATGTCGAAATCCGATGAAAGGTTCTTATTGAGCAGTAACGGTCATCTTCATCTTGGGGTGGATCAGGCACTGGACCTTGTAATCGCCGGGCTTGTCGAAGGTGATGGTCGCCTGATCGCCGGGCCTTTCGAGCTTGCTCATCATTTTCGATCCATCCGGGTTCCTGATCGATATGTCGTGCGCAACCTGGTCGCTGTTGGAGAAATTGATGGCCTCGCCGACCTTGACCGTGACAGCCGACTGGGAAAACTGCCTATCCTTCTGATCGACAGACTGTTCGGCCCGTGCCGTGAGCGGGGCGGCGGCGATGATCAGCGCAACCGCCAATGTCGGAGCGTACCGCATCATTCTTCATCCTTGACCGGGAGGGTGGGTGCGACGACCGCGTCGTCGACGCTGGTGAGCGTGCGGAGGAAGGCAACGAGGTCGTTCACTTCGCCGCTCGACAAGCCGAGCCGATGCATCTCCGGAGACAAGCTCGGCCGTTCGATGAAGCCGGTGTCGTACTCGACGATAACGTCGTGCAAGGTGGCGAGCGAGCCGTCGTGCATGTAGGGAGCCCGGAGTGCCACGTTGCGAAGCGTCGGCGTCTTGAAGGCGTGCAGGAGAACGGGTTCATCGGGAACCTGCTTGCCTCGACCGGGATCATTTGTGTCGAGACCGATGTCGTGAAACGCGTCGTCGGTGAAGCGCCAGCCCGTATGACAGGCGGCGCAGTTCGCCTTGCCGGTAAAGAGAACAAAACCACGTTTTGAGGCAGCATCGATCGCCTGTTCGTCGCCGTCGATCCATCGGTCGAAGGGTGACTTGTTGCTGATGAGCGTACGTTCGAAGGTCGCAATGGCCTGGGCGATGCGGCCGAAGGTGACCGGTCCGGCGCCGAAGACCTTCCGAAAGGCGTCGGCGTAACCCGGCAGCTGGCCGACCCGGTCAGCGGCCTGACCGAGAGAGCCGCCCATCTCGCCCGCGGTGGAGACGGGACCGCTGACCTGGTCCTCCAATCCATCCTTGCGGCCGTCCCACATTAGGAGGTCTGCCCAGGCGAGATCCAGAAGCGTCGGCGTTGCCCGTGGGAGGCGGTTCTCGGCATGACCAAAGGCGACCTTCTGCCCGTCCTGCCAGGCCAGAGCCGGATTATGGCACGTGGCGCACGACATGGTGCCGCCGCCGGAAAGGCGCGGGTCGAAGAAGAGCATGTTGCCGAGGGCGGCCTTTGGTTCGCTATAGGGATCATCCGACGGAAACGGAATCGAGTCCGGCCGCCGGAACTGTTGTTTGAGCGATACGACCGAGTTCGAGCCGGCGTGCGCCGATGTCCCTAGCAGGGACACCAGCACGGCCCATCCTGCAAGGACGCGAAGAAGGCGATGGCCTGGGGGCGACTTGAGCAATGCCGGCAACCTGTCGAAGGGGTCGCCGGCAGATTGCCACCGATCACGTTAAATTGAGCTTAAAGGGAGGGAGCCGAGCAAAGACTTCTCCCCCCACGCGCTACTTCTGACTGAGCGAACTCATGTCGATCGTGAAGCGATACTTGACGTCGCTTCTCAGCATGCGCTCGTAGGCGGTATTGATCTCCTGAATGGGGATGACCTCGACGTCGGCGGCGATGCCGTGCTGGCTGCAGAAATCAAGCATCTCCTGAGTCTCGGCGATGCCGCCGATGAGCGAGCCGGCGAATTGGCGACGCTTGAAGATGAGACTGAACGGCGCGACCGCCAACGGATGTTCCGGAGCGCCGACCAGGCAGAGGGTGCCGTCGCGTTTGAGCAGCTTGAGGTAATCGTCGATCGGGTGCTGCGCGGACACGCAGTCGAGAATGAAGTCGAAGCTCATGGCATGGGCCGCCATCTGCGCCCTGTCCTTGGAGATGACGACCTCCTTGGCGCCGAGACGCTTGGCGTCCTCCGTCTTGTCGGGCGAGGTCGTGAACAGCACCACGTGCGCGCCCATGGCCGCTGCAAGCTTGAGACCCATATGGCCAAGGCCGCCCAGTCCGACCACGCCGACCTTCTGACCCTCGGAGACCCGCCAATGCCGAAGCGGCGAGTAGGTGGTGATCCCGGCGCACAAAAGAGGAGCGACGCCCTCGAGCGGGAGATTGGCCGGGACGCGCAACGTGTAGGCCTCGTCCGACACGATCCGGTTCGAGTAGCCGCCGCGGGTCTTGCCGCCGCCGTGGCGGACATCATCGCTGTCATAGGTCTCGATCATGCCCTTGTCGCAGAGCTGTTCGAGGCCTTCGCGGCACGGACCACATTCGCGGCAACTGTCGGTGATCACACCGACCCCCGCGAGATCGCCTGCCTTGAACCTGGTCACTGCACTGCCGACGCGAACCACGCGGCCGACGATCTCGTGACCGGGAACCAGCGGATAGGTCGTGTTCTTCCACTCGTTGCGGCTCTTGTGGAGGTCGGAGTGGCAGACGCCGCAGAACAGGATGTCGATCTCGACGTCACGAGGGCCTGGGTCCCGGCGCGTGAACGAGAACGGCTTGAGCGGTTCGGTTGCGTCGACGGCGGCAAAGCCGATGCAGTCGAGCATGGGATCCCTCCTGGTTAGGTTGGTTTTGACGGGCTGTGCGCCGACGCTTCTAATGCGGCCCGCATGAGTGAGTTGCCTTACCGGGAGGATCGGCACGCCGCGTCCGCCGATGTGCTGGGCGTCCTCTGGACGACCGTTGAGGCGCGGGTCGGGACCGATCCGGCCTCGAGCTATTCGGCTTCGCTGCTGGCGCGTCATCCGGTCAAGCCGGCGCAGAAGCTGGCCGAAGAGGCATCGGAGTGCGCCATCGAGGCGGTCGCCGGGCGATCGGACGGGCTGGTCAGGGAAAGTGCGGACCTGCTGTATCACCTCGTGGTGTTGCTGGTGGGTGCCCGGATTTCAGCGGAGGCAGTGTTTGCCGAACTCGCCGAGCGGGAACGGTCGTCGCGCCGGAGACCCATGCCGAAGCGGCGTCGCGGGTCGACAAAAATTCCGTGACCGGCGGCGGCCCATCCGCAGCGCTCGACCACGCCGGACAAGAGCAGCGGTTGACGGCGGACCGGCAAGTCATTACGTTTGCGCGACGAGCGCGCCGGTCCGGCGCGCCAGCCGGATGAACTCGGCAAGCCGATGCAGCCGCCGCTCACAGGTCCGGACGCGCTTCACGCGACATTCCATGATCGTTCCGATCAGGCGTGGCTCGATATCCTGCTCGCATCGCTCCGAGTGCCGGAGATCGACGGCGTGCAGATGCCGAGCTTCCCGGACGAGCAGGTGCAGCGTGAGATCCACGGCCACGCCGGTGAGGTTTCGCTCCACGAGGCGCACACCTTCTTCCGCGAGGTGAAGGCCTACGCGGCGTATGCCGGCCGGCCGGTGGCGCCGCACCGCCGGCTGCTGGATTTCGGCTGCGGCTGGGGCCGGGTGCTGCGGCTGTTCATGAAGGACATCGAGCCCGCCAACCTGTTCGGGGTGGACAGCACGTCGCGGTTCCTGCTGGACGCGCGGCGTTGCAACCCGGCACTCGCGTTCCTGCCGTGCGGGAAGGTGCCGCCCACGATCATGGCGCCGGAGAGCCTCGACTACGTGATCTCGTGGTCGGTGTTCAGTCACCTTGACGAGTTCTATGCAACGCGCTGGATCGAGGAGTTCCAGCGGCTGCTCAAGCCGGGCGGACTGGTGATGCTGACGACGCAGAGTCGGCGCTTCATCCAATTCTGCGCCGAGATGCGGGTGCGGCGGGCATCCGGGATCCGCCTGGAGCATCCTTGGTACGAGGTCTGCGCGGACAGCTTCCCGGACGAAAGCCAGGCCAATTCGCGGTACGAGGCCGGGCTGTTCCTGCATTCGTCGACCGATCAGGCGCCAAACGAGGCGGCGCATTACGGAGAGGCCATCATCCCGCGTGGCTACGTCGCCAAGCAGTGGGGTTCGATGTTCCGTCTGATCGACTTCGTCGACAACGCGGTGCGCCTGCCGCAGGCGCTGATCGTGCTGCAGAAGCCGGGCTGATCAGGGCGTTACAACAGCCGGCGGGGGCTCGCATTGACTCGCCTGCGGCGGTGCCCGCACAAGCGGCGCCACCACGCCGGACAGGATGCTTTCCCGATGCCTGTGCACGCCTTCATCTTCCCTGGCCAGGGCAGCCAGGCGGTCGGGATGGGACGTGACCTCGCCGCCGCCTACGCCGTTGCCCGCGAGGTCTTCGACGAGGTCGACGATGCGCTCGGACAACGTTTGTCCAAGGTGATGTTTGCCGGCCCGATCGAGCAGCTGACGCTGACCGAAAACGCTCAGCCCGCCCTGATGGCAGCCTCCATCGCAACGCTTCGGGTGCTCGAGGCGGAGGCCGGGATTGGAGTTGCGACGCACGCGGCATTGGTCGCCGGACACTCGCTCGGGGAATACACCGCGCTTGCAGCGGCGGGGTCGCTGCCGCTGGCCGAGACCGCGCGGCTGCTGCGCCGGCGTGGTCTCGCCATGCAGGCGGCCGTTCCGGCCGGCGTCGGCGCGATGGCGGCGCTGCTGGGCGCGGAGGTCGAGCGCGTCGACGAAATCTGCGCCGCCTCGCGGACGCGGCCTGCGGACGGACTGCACCAGGTTGTCGAGGTCGCCAACGACAACGGGGGCGGCCAGGTGGTGATCTCCGGCGACCGGGAGGCCGTGGAGCGCGCGGTCGAGCTGGCGCGAACGCGCGGGGTGAAGCGGGCGTTGCTGTTGCCGGTCTCGGCACCGTTTCATTGCTCATTGATGGCGGCGGCGGCGGCCTCGATGGAGGACGCCTTGGCGGGGGCGCCGATCGTGCCTCCTATCGTCCCGATCGTGGCGAACGTGACGGCGGAGAAGATGGTCGACCCTGATACGATCCGCACGCTCCTGGTCCGGCAGGTGACCGAAACCGTCCGATGGCGCGAAAGCGTGCTGGCCGCCCTCGCGATGGGGGTCGACCGCTTCGTCGAACTGGGCGCGGGGAAGGTGCTGGCCGGGCTGGTCAGACGGATCGCACCGGATGCGGAGGCGGTCTCGGCCGGCACTCCCGAAGAGGTCGAGCAATTGGTTGCGAGCTTCTGATGTTCGGTCTGGACGGGCGTGTGGCGCTGGTGACGGGCGCCTCCGGCGGCATCGGAGAGGCGATCGCGCGGACCTTGCACGCGGCGGGCGCCGCCGTGGCGCTCTCCGGCACACGGCTCGAGGCACTGGAGGCTTTGGCGGGCTCGCTGGGGGATCGCGTGTCAGTCCAGGCGGCCGACCTCGGAGATGCCGCCTCGCCGGCCAAGCTGGTAGGCGCGGTCGAGGCGGCGCACGGGCGGCTTGACATCCTGGTCAACAACGCTGGCCTGACCAGAGACGGGCTCGCGCTGCGGATGAAGGATGCGGATTGGGACCGGGTGCTGACCGTCGATCTGAGCGCGCCGTTCCGGCTTTGCCGGGCGGCTCTGGCGGGCATGGTGAGGCGACGAACGGGCCGGATCGTCAATATCGCGAGTGTCGTGGGCGTGGTCGGCAACGCGGGGCAGGCCAACTATGCGGCGGCCAAGGCCGGCATGATTGGTATGACGCGGTCGCTGGCGCGAGAGGTCGCATCGCGCTCAATCACCGTCAACGCGGTCGCGCCTGGGTTTATCGACACACCGATGACGGCCGCTCTCACCGAGACGCAGCGGTCTTCGATGCTGGCTGGAATCCCGCTCGGCAGGCTGGGGACGGCAGCGGACGTCGCAAGCGCGGTGCTTTACCTCGCGTCCGACGAGGCGGCCTGGGTGACCGGGACGACGCTGCACGTCAATGGCGGGATGGCAATGCCTTGAGAGTCGCGGTCGGCGGCCCCCAAGTGGCGGGCTGCCCGCCGTTGGGCTAAGCCGGACGATGTCACTTTCGAGGCTTGCCATCGCCATGCATGAGCCGCTGACAGCGCGGGCTGGCGGCCCGCGGTCAGCTTGGCGGCGTTACGGGAAGCATGCTAAGCGCCCCGCTGCTTCGTCCGGAGCGGGGGTATGACGCCGTGGACCGGGGTTTCCCGGGACGGAACTTGAGGACGAATATCGTTTCAACCGCGAGCAGGAACGAGGCCGATGAGCGACATTGCCGACAAGGTCAAGAAGATCGTTGTGGAGCATCTGGGTGTCGAAGAGAGCAAGGTCACGCCCGAGGCGTCCTTCATCGATGACCTTGGGGCTGACAGCCTCGATACCGTCGAGCTGGTGATGGCGTTCGAGGAGGCGTTCGGCGTGGAGATTCCGGAGGACGCGGCCGAAAAGATCAGCACGGTCAAGGACGCGATCGACTACATCGAAAAACAGAAGGCGGCGTGAAGGGTCCTGGTCGGTCCGGGTAATGTCTCACGATGCTCGGGTCCAGTTCGGGCCCAACGGGATTGGTCGCCGGGTGGTCGTCACCGGCATGGGGATCGCGAGCCCACTGGGCGTGGGCTTGTCGCATGTGTGGCGGCGGTTGATCGAGGGCCATTCGGGGATCAGTGCGATCCAGTCCTTCGACACGTCGGAGCTGACGTCGAAGATCGCCGGGACCGTGCCGGCAGGGACACGGGCCGAGGGCGGATTGACGCTGTCGGAATGGGTGCCGGTCAAGGATCAGAAGAAGATGGACCGGTTCATCCATCTCGGCATGGTCGCGGCCGTCGATGCAATCGAGGATTCGGGCTGGCTGCCGCAGGACGACGAGGGGCGCGAGCGCACCGGGGTGATGATCGGATCGGGCATCGGTGGTCTGGAGACGATCCAGGAGGCGTCGGTCCTGCTGCATGAGGGCAAGGGGCGCCGGCTGTCGCCGTTCTTCATCCCGTCGGCGCTGATCAACCTGGCGTCCGGGCAGCTCTCCATCCGGTACGGCTTCCAGGGACCGAACCATGCGGTCGTGACGGCGTGCGCCACCGGTGTGCACGCGATCGGAGACGCGTCCCGGCTGATCATGCTGGGCGATGCGGACGTGATGGTGGCCGGAGGTGCGGAAGGCGCGGTCTGTGCGCTCGGGATGCAAGGCTTCTGTGCGGCGCGCGCGCTGTCGACCGACTTCAACGATGAGCCCGCGAAGGCCTCCCGGCCCTGGGATGAACGCCGGGACGGGTTCGTGATGGGCGAGGGCGCCGGTGTCCTGGTGCTTGAGGAACTTGAGCACGCCCGCGCCCGCGGGGCCACGATCTACGGCGAGATCGCGGGCTACGGGATGTCGGGCGACGCATTCCACATCACGGCCCCCGGCAACAATGGGGCGTTCCGAGCGATGCGGGCGGCTTTCGCCAATGGCGGCATCAATCCATCGGACGTGCAGTACGTCAACGCGCACGGGACATCGACGCCCGCGGGGGACGATATCGAGCTCGATTCGGTGGAACGGTTCTTCGGGGACGCCTCGCGCGGCCTGGCGATGTCATCGACCAAGTCGGCGACGGGACACCTGCTGGGTGCCGCGGGAGCCATCGAAGCGATCTTCTCGCTCATGGCGATCCGGGACGGCGTGGCCCCGCCTACGCTCAATCTCGAACATCCGAGCCGCGAGAGCGTGATCGACCGGGTGGCGCTCACCGCACAGGAGCGACCGATCGACACGGTGCTGTCCAACAGCTTTGGCTTCGGCGGCACCAACGCGAGCATCCTGTTCCGGGCAGTCCACTGAGCCGTCGCCGATGCGACGGATTGTCGCTTGGGTCCTGATCCTGGTGCTCGGCAGCGGTGCCGCCGGCTGGGAGGGACGCTTCCTCTACGACCGTGCGGGGCCGTTGACGGCACCGGTCGAAGTTGTGGTGCCGCGCGGGTCGCTCGGCATTGTTGCCGACAAGCTACGCGCGGCCGGTGTCGTAGACAGCGCGCTGGCGCTTCATGCGGCCGCTCTGGCGACCTATCGAAATGGGCCGGTGCATGCGGCCGAGTTGGCGTTTCCCGCACATGCGAGCCTGCGCACGGTGCTCGCCGTGCTGCGGGAGGGACGTCCGGTCGAGCACGACGTCACCATTCCGGAAGGGATGACGGCTGCGGAGATCGCGGTGATCCTGGCGCGGGCCGGCGCGCTGACCGGGCCCGTCACGGTGCCGCCGGAAGGCGCCGTGCTGCCGCAGACCTACGCGTACGAACGTGGAACGACGCGCGAGGCTCTCCTGCGCCGGATGCGGACAGCGATGCAGGCGACCCTCGGCGCGGTCTGGCGGCAGCGGGACGGCGATCTCGGCCTGCAGTCGCCTTGGTCGTTGCTGGTGCTCGCGAGCATGGTCGAGCGCGAGACGGGGCTGGCGCCGGAGCGCGCCACGGTCGCCCGGGTTTTCCTCAACCGGTTGCGGCTGGGAATGAAGCTGCAATCGGACCCGACCGCCGCCTATCAGGCGACAGGCGGGCTCGGCTCGCTGACACGGCCGCTGACCCGGGCGGATCTGGCGCTTCCGGGAGCGACCAATACGTATGTTCTGCCGGGCTTGCCGTCGGCGCCGATCTGCTCGCCGGGATTGGCAGCACTGGAGGCGGTCGCGCACCCGGCGTCGACCGATGCGCTCTACTTCGTGGCGAGAAGGTCGGGTGGGCATGTGTTTGCAGCCAGTCTGCCGGAGCAGACCCGCAATGTGGAGAGATACAAGGAAGACTCGGAGGCCGTGACCCTAGCAAAGCCTTGGGGCACGACCGCTGGGGTTCGCGGCCCCAGACCCACGACACGTTGATTGAACCGGTGGAGTGCGGGGTGAAACCCCGCTGTTGACCTTGCTGAAATGCCAGGCAGCCCAGGGAAGTGCCATGGAGGTGAGCGCAAGCGCATACCGCAGGCCCAGCCTGTCGCTCAGGACACCAGTCAGGATCGGACCCAGCGCCGTGCCGGCCAGGTTGACGACGAACAACATCAAGGACAACGCGGTCGCACGCATGCCGGACGGAGCGAGATCCTGCACGATCGCGGCCGACGGAGCGGCGAAGGCGGAGCCGAACAAAGCGGGCAACACGAACAACCAGACCGGAAGCGGCCGCCCCGGGATCAGGTAGAAGGCGGCGAGCGACGGGAAGGTCGCCAGGCAGATCGCGGCCAGCAGGCGCGGACTACGGTTCCCGGCGCGGTCGGCCAGCCAGCCGACGAGCAGGACGCCCGCCAGACCAACGAGCCCGCTCATCAGGCCGAGGAAGAGACCGGCATCGCGCGCGCCCATGCCGTGATCGCGTTGGAGGAACGACGGCAGCCAGGTGAGCGCGGAGAAGCCGGCGAGTGACGCCAGACTGTTGGCGGCGAGCAGGTGACGGAAAGCAGGTTGCCGGCCGAGAAGAACCAGCACGCGCGCGATCGGGATCGTGGCCGGAAGCGCCCGCGTGGGTTCGACGATCGTCAGGCGGGTGAGCAGGGCGATGACAAGCCCCGGCAGGCCGCACACGAGGCAAGCGGCGCGCCAGCCGTGGGACTGGCCGACGGCGCCGCCGAGCGCAAATCCGGTCAGCACGCCGATGTTGAGGCCGCCGGCGTAGACCCCGAGCGCCAGTCCTCGGCGCGCCGGCACGAGGTCGGCGATCAGCGACTGCGCCGGAGGCGTGGCGCCGGCCTCGCCGAAGCCGACGCCGATCCGGGTGAGAAAGAGCGTCGCAAACGAGGTGGTCGACGCCGCGGCGGCTGTGCAGCCGGAGAATACGGCGAGCGAGGCCGCAACGATGGTGCGCCGGGATGCACGGTCGGCGAGGCGGGCGATCGGGATGCCCATGACGGTGTAGAAGATCGCGAACGGCAGGCCGGCGAGGAGGCCAAGCGCCGTGTCCGACAGTCTAAATTCGGCGCGTATCTGGGGAAGCACGACCGACAGGACCTGGGCGTCGGCCCATTTCAGGGCATAGCCGGCCGCGAGCAGGCCGACGCTCCAGGCGATGGTGTCAGCGCGACGCGACGGCGAGGTCGACCACGCGCGCGGCACCCGGGGCCGGACCGAGACGGCCGATCGGCAGGACCTCGCGGCCGGCGGTCTCGGACAGGACCTCGGCCGCTGCAAGATAGATCGCCGCGATCGCGGTCAGCAGGCCCGTATAGCCGCCGGCCATGTGAATGGTCGCCGAGCCGGTCCACTCGCCGGCGGCAAGCAGGAAGAAGGTAACCCAGAGCAGAAGGAAAACAGTACCCACGGCCCGGTTGGCATAGAAGGTCGCAAACCACATGAAGAGCGTGAACACGCCCCAGAGTGCCAGATACCAGCCGACGAAACTCGCCGGCACGGTCGCGTGGAAGAACTCGACGAACAGCGCGAAGGACCACCAGAAGGCACCGTATGAGCAGAATGCGACAAAACCGAAGGTGTTGCCGCGCGGCAATTCGCAGAGGCCGGCCACGAACTGGGCGGTGCCCCCGAACGCGAGTGCCATCGCCAGCACCATCGGCACGGCCGTCGGCGCATACCACCCGGCGTTGACCATGCTGAGCAGCCAGGTTGTCAGGCCGAAACCGGTCAGACCCAACGGGGCGGGATTGGCGTAGGTCTTCATGGACGTCTCCTTGGACACCGCTCCTCTCGGCAGGGAGCTTCGGTCAAGTTCGCAGGATGCCACGAAGCGGGACTTCATGCACCCCGGTCGGCAGGCATCGACAATGGCGCCCTGGAGGGCTGCCGGCGCAGGATTTCCTCTCGCAGGCGCGCCGGCAGCATCGAGACCAGACGGGCTCCGCTGGCGACCCGGTGCGGGAACACGACGCGCCGGCGGCCTCGGCGCACGCCGGCAACGATCAGGCTCGCAGCGGTGTCCGCCTCGAGCAGGCCCGGCATGGGAAAGTCGTTGCGTGCTGTCATCGGGGTGCGCACGAAACCGGGGCAGACGCTGGTCAGCAGGACCCCGCGTCGGGCCGCATTGGCGGCGGTGGCATTGGTCCAGACGTCGATCGCCGCTTTCGATGCGCAGTAGCTTGGCGTCTGTGGGTAGGCGATGAAGGCGGCGATCGAGGCAATCACGACGATCCGGCCCCGCACACCGCTCGGACCTGGCGATTGGACAAGCATGAGGTCGAGGGCCGGCAGCACGGTGTTCATCACACCGTCGATGTTGACAGCGAAGGTGGCGCGTATCTGTTCGGCGGTTTCGTGACCCTCCTCGGTGATGCCGTAGGCAACACCGGCGTTGGCGAACACCAGGTCCAGCGGTCCGCTCGCCGTCACCAGGTCGCGCATGCCGGCGGTGTCGGTCACGTCGAGCGCGCAGGTCTCGGCCACCGCGCCGCGTTCGCGACACGCCGAGGCGGACGCCGAGAGGCGGGGTTCGTCGCGTCCGGTCAGGACCAGTGTGGTTCCAGGGCGCGCGAGGGCGCGCGAAAGCGCCTCACCGATGCCGCTCGAGGCGCCGGTGATCAGAATTCGGTCCTGCTTCATGTCGTCGGACAGTGGCATAGGCTGATACAAGGGACCAGCCGGCGCCCGATGGCGGGCTTGGCCCTGCGGATGACTTCCTGTGCCTGAGCCGAGTTCGATCGATCATGCGACACGCAGGCGTGGCGTCTGCCTGGTGATTTCCGCACCTTCCGGCGCAGGCAAGAGCACCATCGCGGACGCCTTGAAGACGTCCGACGCCAATCTCGCGCATTCGGTGAGCGTGACGACGCGCAAAAAGCGTCCAGGCGAGATCGATGGCGTGCACTATCATTTTTGCGAGCCGGCGGAGTTCGCGGCCCTGGTGACGGAAGGTGCCTTGCTGGAGTGGGCAAACGTGTTCGGGCGCTCGTATGGAACCCCGCGGGTGCCGGTTGAGGAAGCGCTCGAACGGGGACACGACGTGGTCTTCGACATCGACTGGCAGGGTCACCGTCAGCTGCGGGCGGCCTTGCCTGACGATGTCGTGGCTCTCTTCGTGCTGCCACCATCGTTGGACGCGCTGGAAGCGCGATTGCGCAGCCGGGGCCAGGACAGCACGGCGGAGATCGAGCGGCGAATGGCGGCAGCGCGCGAGGAGTGCGCGCATTGGGCCGAGTTCGACTACGTCGTCGTCAACGAGGATCTCGACCGGGCAGTAGAGATCGCGCGCGCGGTGCTCGAGGCGGCGCGGCATGCGACGAGGCGGCAAATGAGGGTTTCCACCCCTGGACCCGGCTGGGCCGTCGCGCCTTAGCACGCAGAGCGCGACCCCCCAGGGGCCAGCTTTGGTGCCCGTGTTCCACAGCCATCCACAGGGACCGGGAGGTCCGGACGGGCTAGGTTGGTTCTGGTGAACAACATAGAGCGTGGCTCGTCCGAGCCGGTGTCCCTTTTTGGCCAGCCTCGATTGCCGCCATCCAACCTCGCGGCGGAGCAGGCGTTGCTCGGGGCACTGCTGGCCAACAACAAGGCGTTCGAGCGGGTTTCGGACTTCCTGGCGGCAGAGCATTTTTCCGATCCGGTGCACGGGCGGATCTATGCGTCCATCGCTCGGCGGATCGAGGCCGGTCAGCTGGCGGATGCTGTGACATTGAAGGCGGAGCTCGAACATTCCGGCGCGCTCGACGAGGTGGGCGGGACCACCTATCTCGCTCAACTGGTCTCGGCGATGGTCGGCATCATCAACGCCGGCGAGTATGGACGCGCGGTACACGATAGCTGGCTGCGCCGCCAACTGATCGACGTTGGCGAGACGATGGTCAACCAGGCGTTCACGGGTGGCGAGGACGGGCTGGACGGACGGGCCCAGATCGAGGTGGCTGAGCAGTCGCTCTTCCAGCTCGCGACGCGGGGCAGCGTCGAGGGTGGGCCGATCGTCTTCGAGCGGGCGCTCGCCAGCGCGATCGAGCTGGCCGAACAGGCGTTTCATCGCGAAGGCGGGGTGTCGGGGCTGACGACCGGGCTGCGAGATCTCGACAAGAAGACGGGCGGCTTGCATCCCTCGGACCTGGTGATCCTGGCCGGACGGCCGGGCATGGGCAAGACGGCGCTCGCGACGAAGATCGCGTTTGGGGCGGCTCAAGGACTGCTGCGCGACGCGAGGGCGCGCGGGGACGGAACGCTGCCCAGCGGGACGGTGGTGATGTTTTCGCTCGAGATGAGTGCCGAGCAGCTGGCGACGCGGCTGCTGTCCGAGGAAGCGCGGGTGGGCAGCGAACGCATCAGGCGGGGCGAGATCAACCAGCGGGATTTTGACCGGTTTGTGGTCGTGTCGCGTGAGCTGGCGTCGCTGCCGCTGCTGATCGACGACACGCCGGCGTTGACGCTGTCGGCGCTCCGGACGCGATGCCGGCGGCTCGCACGGACCCGGGGGCTGTCGCTGGTGGTGGTCGACTATCTGCAGTTGATGCGACCGGCGGTCGGGACGCGCCCCGAGAACCGCGTGCTCGAAATCAGCATGATCACGCAAGGGCTGAAGGCCATCGCCAAGGAGCTCGACGTGCCGGTTCTGGCTCTGAGCCAGCTGTCGCGCGCGGTCGAAAGCCGGGAAGACAAGCGGCCGCAGCTGGCGGATCTGCGCGAGTCGGGGTCGATCGAGCAGGACGCTGACGCGGTGATGTTCGTCTACCGCGACGAATACTACCTGCAGCAGCGCGCACCCAAGCAGATGGCGTTCGACAACGAGGAGAAGTTTCAGTCCGCACTCGACAAGTGGCAGCGCGATCTGGAGCTGGTGCACAACAAGGCGGAGCTGCTGCTCGAGAAGCAGCGGCACGGGCCGACCGGAAAGATCGACCTGTTCTTCGAGGGCGAGTTCACGCGGTTTGCGGACCTGGACACGGTGCACGAGGCGCGGCGGTGACGGGCCTCGAGCGCGCTGCAGCTTTCGTCTGAAGCGGGCAGAGGGATCATTCGCGGCCGACTCAGGCGAAGGTGGAGCCAACTCGCCGCCATGGGCTCTTGACGTCGCCGGGAAGCGGGCGGAGCCTCGACCTGAGCGACGCGGTATCGGGCATGCGCAAAGTAGCCCTCTTCTCCAAGGAATATCCGCCCTTCGTCTACGGTGGTGCGGGCGTGCATGTGGAGTATCTGAGCCGGGCGCTGGCGGCCCGCATTGCTGTCGAAGTGCGCTGCTTCGGTGATCAGCATGTGTCGGACGGCAACCTTGTGGTCCGCGGCTATCCGCAATGGGACGAGACCAAGTGTCACACCGACCCACGCTTCGTGGGCGCCGTCGACGCGTTCGCCAGGTCGCTCGCGATGGCCAAGGACACGCTGGATGCCGACCTGGTGCATTGCCATACATGGTATGCCGACATGGGCGGATTGCTCGCCTCCCAGCTCTGGGGCGTTCCCTATGTGCTGACCATCCACTCGCTCGAGCCGCTGCGGCCATGGAAGGTGGAGCAGCTCGGCAACGCCTACCATCTGAGCGCCTGGATGGAACGGACGGCCATCGAGAGCGCCGATGCGATCATCGCCGTGTCGCAGGAAACCCGCCGTGACGTTCTCAGGCTGTTTGCTGTACCTCCTGAGCGGGTGCACGTCATCCATAACGGCATCGATCCGGACGAATACATTCCCACCGCCAAGGCAGAGGCGCTCGTCCGTCACGGCATCGACGCCGCGCGGCCTTTTCTGCTTTTCGTAGGCCGGATCACGCGCCAGAAAGGCATCATTCACCTGGTTCGTGCGATCCCGCATATCGATCCTGCGCTGCAGATCGTGCTCTGCGCGGGCGCTCCCGACACGCCCGAGATCGGTCGCGAGATGGAGGCCGGCGTGGCGTCGATTGCCGCTTCCCGCCCCGGCGTGATCTGGATCCGAGAGATGCTGTCGCGGCCCGATGTGATTGAACTCTATACGGCGGCTTCGGTGTTCTGCTGCCCGTCGGTCTACGAGCCGTTCGGGATCATCAATCTCGAGGCCATGGCTTGCGAGACCGCGGTGGTCGCGACCGCAGTCGGCGGCATCCCCGAAGTCGTGGTGCCCGACGAAACGGGACTGCTGGTCGATGCCGACCTCTTACCAGGCACGTTCGAGCCTGCCGATCCGCAAGATTTGTCCCGCCGACTGGCGGACGCGATCAATCGCCTCGCACGCGACCCTGCGCTACGTGAGCGGTTCGGCAAGGCAGGTCGGCGGCGTGTGCTTGAGCATTTCTCGTGGAACGCGATCGCCGAGACGACGCTCGAGCTCTATCGTTCGCTGGCCAGGCGACAGGACACGTAGGCGGCCGCTTTGTCTTTGTGCGTTGCACAACAACATTGTCGACCCCTGGTGCGCGGCTCTGGAAACTTGCGGTCGACTTCGGATTTGTCGTTGGCAAAACAATATCGAACGCTGGGCAGGCAAGCGCCTAGGTCTGCGTCCGAGGGGAAGATCCGATGGTTGCCATAGCGCCTCCTCTTGCCTCCGGCTCTCGCGCCGCCTCCTCGCCGGTCAGGCTGACGTCGCGTGCCATGGTCGTCTGCCTGCTGGCAGCTTTGGCAGGCTTGATGTTTGGCCTCGACATCGGCGTGATCTCCGGTGCGCTCGACTTTATCGGCAAGCACTTCCACGCTTCCAACCGCATGCAGGAATGGATCGTCAGCTCGATGATGGCGGGCGCCGCGGCCGGTGCGTTGCTGGCGGCGCCGATGTCCCTGAAGCTCGGCCGAAAGCGCTCGTTGATCATAGCCGCCATTATGTTCGTGGCCGGCTCGCTGGTCTGTGCCTTAGCGCCGTCGATTGCCGTGCTGATCCTGGGCAGGATTGTGCTCGGTCTGGCGATCGGCATCGCCGCCTTCGTCGCGCCCTTATACCTGTCCGAAGTGGCCGCGGAGCATATACGCGGCGCAATGATCTCGCTCTACCAGCTCATGATCACGGTCGGGATCTTTCTGGCCTTCGTTTCCGACTCTCTGTTGAGCTACAGCGGGAGCTGGCGACTGATGCTCGGCATCATCGTTGTGCCAGCAGGGTTCTTCCTGGTTGGCATGTTCTTTGTGCCCGACAGTCCGCGGTGGTTGATGCTGCGGGGGCGACGCGAGGAAGCGCGGGCGGTTCTCGCCGATTTGGGCAACGACAGAGTCCACATCGACGAGGAGATTGCCGAAATCGACACTCAGTTGCAGGTCAAGCAGCAGGGCTTGCAAATGTTTCGAGAAAACTCGAACTTCCGGCGCTCGGTTTGGCTTGGTGTCGGCCTGCAGGTCGTCCAGCAACTGACGGGCATAAACGTGCTCATGTATTATGCGCCTAAGGTCTTCGAGGGGGCAGGCTTTGGCCAGCACGCGGCTTCATGGGCGACCGCGACGGTGGGGTTGGTCAACGTGCTCTCCACCTTCATCGCCATCGCTTTTGTCGATCGCTGGGGCCGCAAGCCGATCCTGATCGCGAGCTTCTCCATTATGACGATCGGCATGGCTGTCGTCGGCACCTTGCTCGGCACCGGCATCCACAGCGAGACGATGCGCCTGGTGGTTGCAGCGATGCTCCTGGTTTTCATAGTGGGCTTTGCCATGGGAGCCGGGCCACTGGTCTGGATCCTGTGCGCGGAAATCCAGCCATTAAAGGGACGAGACTTCGGCATCGCCTGTTCGACATTCACCAATTGGGCCGCTAACTGGCTGGTCGGAAACACTTTTCTGACCCTGCTCCATAATCTGGGTCAAGGACCTACTTTCTGGCTGTTCGCAGTGTTCAATGCCGCCTTCATCGGATTTGTGCTGCTGTTCGTCCCGGAGACCAAGGGCGTATCGCTGGAGTTCCTGGAGCGCCGCCTGCTTGCCGGCGAGCCGCTGAGACGTATTGGCCGTTCGGCGAGGTAGGCCATCCGGGAACCCCGACTCGCCCGATTACCGGTTGGCGGCCAACGCAACGACAGCGACGAAAGCGAGTGTTTCATGCCCCTCACACCGTCAACCACCGGTCCATTGTCGCGACAGGCCATGGCTTACGTGCTGGCTGGCGGCCGCGGCAGCCGGCTGTTGGAGTTGACCGACCGACGAGCCAAGCCTGCGGTCTATTTCGGCGGCAAGTCACGCATCATCGATTTCGCGTTATCGAATGCATTGAACTCAGGCATACGGCGGATCGGCGTCGCCACACAATACAAGGCGCACAGCCTGATCCGACACTTGCAACGCGGGTGGAACTTTTTCCGGCCCGAGCGCAACGAGAGTTTCGACATTCTGCCGGCCAGCCAGCGGGTGTCTGAAACGCAATGGTATGCCGGAACGGCAGACGCAGTGTTTCAGAACATCGACATCATCGAGAGTTACGCGCCGCAGTACATCGTCCTTCTTGCCGGTGATCACATCTACAAGATGGACTACGAGCACATGCTGCAGCAACACGTGCAACAGGGTGCTGACGTGACCGTCGGCGTGGTCGAGGTGCCACGTTCCGAGGCGAGCGCGTTCGGTGTGCTGCATGTAGACGAGCAAAACCGCATCATTTCTTTCCTCGAGAAGCCCAGAAACCCGCCTTCGATGCCAGGCAACCCGGACATCGCGCTCGCCAGCATGGGGATTTATGTTTTCGAGACGCAGTTCCTGTTCGACCAATTGCGACGCGACGCGACGGACCCCAACTCGTCGCGAGACTTCGGAAAGGACATCATCCCCCACATCGTCGCCAACGGTTCGGCCGTGGCTCACCATTTCAGCGAGTCGTGTGTACGCTCGCAGGCTGAGCCCGGAGCCTACTGGCGGGATGTAGGAACGGTGGATGCCTACTGGCAAGCCAACATCGACCTGACTGACTTTGTTCCCGGACTGGATCTGTACGACCAGGAATGGCCAATCTGGACTTTCAGCCCGATAACGCCGCCGGCCAAGTTCATCCATAACGAGGAGGACCGGCGGGGTTCTGCGGTGTCGTCGATGATCTCGGGTGGCTGCGTCGTCTCCGGCGCGACAGTGCAGCGATCGTTATTGTTTAGCAACGTCCGTGTGAACTCGTATGCCCGTGTCGAGGGCGGAGTTCTGCTGCCCTATGTGGATATCGGTCGGTCGGCGAGAGTGTCCAACGTGGTCATCGACAGTGGGGTCAAAATCCCGCCCGGCATGGTGATAGGAGAGGATCCGGAACTCGATGCGCGACGTTTTCGGCGCACCGAGCGCGGTGTCTGCCTTGTGACGCAGACGATGCTGGACAGACTTGCGTCAGGAGCCGCGAGCGGCGCTTGAGGATGCACTGGCATGACGAAAGCCGTCGTGGCCGCGTGCTCCATCAGAACGGAATGGTGGAGCCGAGGGGAATCGAACCCCTGACCTCCTGAATGCCATTCAGGCGCTCTCCCAACTGAGCTACGGCCCCGGCCGCCGGGTGCTATAGACCGGGGTCGCTTCTGCGACAAGCCAGCCGTGACTGTCTGGAGGTTGCATGTCGATCAACGACGTCCTGACCTCAGGTCGACTTGTCCCGGCTGCCTCCGCCCGGCGAACGCGCCCGTCGGTCGTGCCAAGCCTGCATCAGTTGCAACACAGTTGCAGACGTTTCTTCGATCGAGCGACGCGTCACATCGATGACCGGCCAACCGCGCCGGGTGCACATCCGCCTCGCCCACAACAGCTCTCCCTTCACGGCCTCGAGATCGACGTATTCGGTTTCAGCCTGTCGCATGATGCCCGTGTTGGCTCCGTGGGAGATGAGCTTCAAACGATGTCGTCGTATCTCAATGAGAGCCGCTGGCTCCAGAGTCAGACCGACGACAGGCGCGCGAGGATCCTCCAGTCCTGGCGGATCGGGTAATCCCGGTACGAGTGGGACGTTGGCTGCTTTGACACCGCGATTGGCGAGATAGAGGGAGGTCGGCGTCTTGGACGATCTTGATACGCCAACCAGCACCACGTCGGCCTCGACCATGCCAGCCTGAGCTTGGCCGTCATCATGCGCGACGACGAAATGCATCGCGTCGATCCGGCGGAAATAATCTGCATCGAGCACATACTGCCGACCCGGCCGCGCCGCAGCGACGGCACCAATGGTCTCTTGCAGAATACTCAGGACCGGATCGAGGACATTGACGACCGGTACTCCGAACCTCGCACAGGTGGTCTCAAGGTCGGTTCTGAGCGCCTTATCGACGACCGTGGAGAGGACGGGTCCAGGTTCGCTCTCAATCCCCTCCAGAACTCGATGAAGCTGGAACCGCGTCCTGATGAGCGTCCAGCGGTGGTATTGGATGGTCACATGCTCAAACTGCGACACGGTCGCCCGCGCGATCGCATTCAGTGTTTCCCCGGTCGCGTCGGATACGAGATGCAGGTTGAGATCACTGTCCTCCATGGGGTGTGAGGATAGCGTGAGTCGAGGGGATATGCATCGCTGACAGCGAGCTCTAGTCCCCGCCACTGTGGATGAACTGCAAACGCCTGCTGACGTGTATGTCTTGGCGCCGTTGCGCTCGTCTTCCTGATTGCCGGGCGGAAATGTCACAATCTGAGCAGATTATCGCGCCGCATGGATGTGGGTAACGTCCCGACATCTTTGCAGCCATCGGTGTACCCCGACATCCACAGTCCCCTCTAGCACATCCCTCTCTCTAAGATCTTTTCAGGTGGTAAGGATGTGCCGGCATGCAGAGCACGAACGATGATTGAGAAGAAAATCTTGAAGGTGCTTCAGGGAGCAGCGGTCTGGCCGCCACCGGTTTGGCTGATGCGGCAGGCGGGCCGGTATTTGCCTGAGTATCGCGAATTGAGCCGGCAGACCGATTTCATCACGCGTTGCACCACCCCCGACCTGGCTGCAGAAATCACCATGCAGCCTGTCCGCCGGTTCGGAATGGACGGTGCCATCTTGTTCAGCGACATCTTGATGGTGCCCTGGGCTTTGGGCCAGAGACTCGAGTTTGTGGAGGGAAAAGGACCGGTCCTCGAGCCGCTTCGCGAGGCTCGGTCGCTTGAGGCGCTGCGACCTGGTGACCTTCTGCAGGCAACCGCCCCCATCATCGAGACAGTACGGCGAGTTCGGTCGGCCCTTTCCGACGGATCTCCCGGGACCGCATTGCTAGGATTTGCAGGATCGCCGTTTACGGTGGCTTGCTACATGGTAGATGGAGGCGGATCGAGGGATTTCCTCGAGACGCGGCGAATGGCCTATCAGGCACCAGGCTTGCTTGACAGGCTGATCGGACTGCTGGTCGGAGCCACGGTCGACTATCTGTCTGCGCAGATCGACGGCGGGGCAGAAGCCGTCATGCTGTTCGACAGCTGGGCCGGTATTCTGCCGCCCTCTGAATTTCAGAAATGGGTGGTGACACCGACACGCATGATCGTCTCCAGCTTGAAGGTTCTTCACCCGCAAACGCCGATCATCGGTTTTCCACGCCTCGCAGGTCTCCTGGTCGGATCCTACGGTGAGAGCACCTGCGTGGATTGCGTTGCGATGGATACGTCGGCAGATCCCAGCCGCGTCGCCGAGCTTCTGCCCGCCCGCACTGCCCTGCAAGGTAATCTTGACCCGCTGGCCTTGTTGGCTGGCGGCGAAGCCATGAGAATTCAGGCGCAACAGATAGCCACGGCTCTGAGAGGGCGTCCGCATGTTTTCAATCTCGGCCACGGCGTGTTGCCCTCGACTCCGACAGAGCATGTTGCCCAACTGATCGAGGACGTCAGGCTGTCATGAACCATGCACCGTTTCGGACGGTGACCCCGCCGGATGCCGGCGAAGAGGCGCCAAAGTCCCAGCGGATGCGACTGGCCGTCGTGCTCTTCAACCTGGGTGGCCCGGACCAGCCTTCGTCGGTGAAGCCGTTCCTGCTGAATCTCTTCCGTGATCCGGCGATACTTCGCGTACCATTCTTTATCCGGCCATTGCTGGCCCGGGTGATCGCTCGTGCCCGGGTCAGGCCGGCGAGCGAGAACTATGCTCTGCTCGGCGGGAAATCACCTCTTCTCGATTTGACCCAGCAGCAGGCCCGATTGCTGGAGGCCGACCTCAATAATGATTTTGATGCGCGATGTTTCATAGCCATGCGTTACTGGCATCCGTTTGCGGCGGAGACAGTGCGTGCTGTCGCTCGGTTCAAGCCAGATCGCGTGTTGCTGCTACCGCTTTATCCTCAATTTTCGACGACGACGAGTGGCAGCTCGATGACCGATTGGCGAAATGCGGCGGCTAGCGCTGGGCTCTGTGCCGAGACAACGACCTTGTGCTGCTGGTTTGCGGATGCAGAGTATCTGCGCGCGACAGCGACGATCATTCGGCGCGCCATTCGAAGGGCCCGCGAGGCCATTGGCCGTGACGTAGGATTAAGAATTCTGTTCTCGGCTCATGGATTGCCGCAAGTGATTGTCGACAAAGGTGATCCCTATCGGTTTCAGGTAGAAACGACGGCCGCCGCAATGATGAGTGTGCTCGCCGAGGACGCTGACCGGGATGCGGCCGAGGGCGATGCGGTGATCTGCTACCAATCGCGCGCGACGCCACAGAAATGGTTGGAGCCGAGCATCGAAACTGAAATCCGGCGCGCGGCGGCCGAACAGGTCGCCGTCCTGGTGGTCCCGATTGCGTTCGTGTCGGAACATTCCGAGACGCTTGTGGAGCTTGACATCGAATACAGAGAGGTGGCCGACAGGCTCGGCGTCCCGGGGTATTTTCGAGTTCCCGCGCAGAATTCAGCGCCTTTGTTCATTGCGGCTCTGGCTTCGATGGCGCGGGCGGCGATTGGGCGCGGTCCGGGTCTATGTTCGTTTCGAGGCGCAGGCATCTGCCCCGGCAGGTGGTCAGCGTGCCCGCATTTGCGCGCCGGTCGAGCCGTCGCCGTTGAGCGTTGGGACAGCCGCACAGATGACGACTTGGAGATGATGACTGCGGAGATCGCAAGGTGACTGTCGCCGCGTTGGCACCGTTTTATTTGTGGACCAAGTCTTTTCACGTCATTGCGGTCATCGCGTGGATGGTCTCTCTTCTCTACCTGCCGAGGCTGTTCGTCTATCATTGCGAGACGTCGCCTGGTACTGAGTCGAGCGAGCGCTTCAAAGTCATGGAGCGTCGCCTGGGCAAACAGATAGCGCTGCCAGCAATGCTGGCCACCACTTTTTTTGGCGTGTTGTTGGTCCTGACGCCCGGCGCGGTGAGCTGGTCTGACGGCTGGTGGTATGTAAAGCTTGCAGGCGTCCTGCTTCTCTTCGGTTTTCACGGCGCCTGTGCTGGCTGGCGGCGAGCGTTTCTCGAAGACCGCAATCGCAAGCCCCAACGTTTTTACCGTGTCGCCAACGAAGTACCTACCGTTCTCATGTTGATTATCGTGGTGATGGCCATCGTCCAGCCATTCTGATCGGAGTGGTGGGCGCACAAGGGTTCGAACCTTGGACCCGCTGATTAAGAGTCAGCTGCTCTACCAACTGAGCTATGCGCCCCCGCCAGTCCGTTGGAGGGGAGGTAAGGGACTTCTGACTTGGGTGCAAGGCCGCTCTAGAGAGATGTCGCGTTCGCGGTCAGCGCCTTGACCAAGCCGTCCAGTTGATCGAGAGACTTGTAAACCAAGCAGATCTCGCCTTGGCCTCCCTTTGCCAGTATTCTGACACGCAAGCCCAGTAGAGAAGTGAGTTCACGCTCAAGTGCGTCAACGTCAATAAGCGTTTCGGACTTAGGGTATTGTGGCGGATGCTTATCGGGTGATTTGCTGAGGGCTTCAGTTTGCCGTACGTTCAGCCCACGCGACAGAACGAGATTGGCCGCTGCGGCCGGATCGGAATGTGTCAGCAGAGCACGGGCGTGACCCGCAGAGAGGGCTCCACGTCTGACGTCATGCTGCACAGCCGTGGGGAGAGTGAGCAGGCGCATCATGTTTGCCACGTGGCTTCTGGACTTGCCGATGGAGTTCGCCACCATCTCCTGTGTCAGGCCGAACTCCTCGAGCAGGCGGCGCAGTCCTTCCGCCTCTTCTATGGCGTTGAGATCTTGTCGCTGCAGGTTCTCGATCAAGGAAGCTGCGAGAGCAGTTGCATCGTCCAATGCCCGAATATGGACAGGCACCTCGTGGAGCCCGGCTCGTTGGGCCGCTCGCCAACGGCGCTCGCCGGCCACGATCTGGAAAACCTGGTCTTCACCAGGCGATGGCCGAACCAAAATGGGTTGAAGGACCCCGTGCGTCCTGATCGAAGTGGTGAGCTCATCAAGGGCGTCCTCAGCCATCCCTCGGCGCGGCTGAAGCGGACCTGGGACGAGAGAGCTCACCGGCAGTGATCGTTGCGAAAGGCCGCCGGAGACGTTGATCTCGGCCTCTCCAAGAAGCGAGGCGAGACCACGACCAAGACGAGAGGGACGCTCCTTACGATCGCTCATGGCGCCAAGCCTCGACGCCTTAGCAACTCGGCCGCCAGTGAGACATAGGCCTGTGCCCCTATTGAGCGAACATCGTAGGTGAGAACGGGCTGCCCATGGCTCGGAGCCTCCGACAGTCGAACGTTTCGCGGGATCATGGTCTCGAAAACACCACTTCCAAAGAACGCCCGGGCATCGGATGCGACCAGGTCAGAGAGATTGTTGCGCCGGTCATACATGGTCAGGACAATGCCTTCGAGTGTCAGGGCTCTGTTCCAACCTATCTTGATGCGTTCGATCGTCTGAACGAGTTGCCCTACACCTTCGAGTGCGAAAAACTCGCATTGCAGCGGAACCAGAACTCCGTCCGCCGCAACCATGGCGTTCACGGTCAGAAATCCGAGACTTGGCGGGCAATCGATCAGGATGAACTGCAACCCGCTTTCCATGTCCATGATCGACTGCATCGCCTCCCGCAGGCGAAATTCGCGACGGTCTAACGTCACCAGCTCGACTTCTGCTCCAGCGAGGTCGGTGTCGGCAGTCATGACAGTCAACCCGGCGACGGAGGTTTGCGTTGGGACGACCGACGATGGGTCCTGCAGCAACGCGTAGGTGCCACCGCGTCTTGACCTTCGATCAATGCCAAGCCCGGTCGACGCATTGCCTTGCGGATCAAGGTCAACAAGAAGGGTCGAGAAGCCTGATTGGGCGAGGGCCGCACCCAGATTGATCGCGGTCGTCGTCTTACCCACACCACCTTTCTGATTCGCGATTGCCAGAACCCGCGGCCTAGGAAACTCGCGCGGCCTATATGCGGTGCAAATTTGTCACCTCGAGAATGCAGCCGCCGCTTGGCCCATCATGGCGGCTGACCACCATCTGCCATTGCCGCCTGGCGGCGGTCAATTCAGTCTCGACCTGGGCGCCCTTGAAGAAGAAGCAACGGCCGTTCTTCGCCAGGAGAGGAGCAGTCAGGTTGAGCAACCGGGGCATTGGCGCCAGGCCTCTCGCCGTGATGATCTCCGCGTGAGTGACGCCACAATGTTCGATCCGATCTGCGATGACCGACACCTCCAATCCCAGCTCTCGAGCCGCTTCTCGAAGGAAAGTGGCCTTACGCTTGTCTGCCTCGATCAAGGTGGCTGGTCGACCGGTCGCCAGCGCGATGATGAGCCCAGGAAAACCAGCTCCTGAGCCGAGATCGACGAGCCGGCCGATCGGCGGTAGCAAAGCGGCAACTCGCAGGCAATCGGCGATGTGACGATCCCACAGGTGGGTCAACTCGTGACGACCGACGAGGTTGATCCGAGAGTTCCATCTGGAGAGCAACGCTTCGTAGGTTCTCAATCCGATGAATGTTTCACGTGAAACATCCAAGGGTCCTGCATCAGCCAATCTGATGCTGCCGCCGCCTGACATAAGCGAGCAGTGCGAGCAAGGCAGGCGGGGTGACACCAGGTATGCGCCGCGCCTGGGCAAAGCTGCCCGGGCGGACAGCCTCGAACCGCTCTCTCATCTCTGAACTCAGGCCGCCGATGTCCGAATAGTCGAGTGTGATCGGAATGCTGACAGCTTGCTCGTTGGCGAGCCTTTCGATGTCTCTCGATTGGCGCGCCAGGTATCCGTCGTAGAGAGCCTCGGTCAAAAGGTGTTGTCTGACGCGCTCCGGAAGAGCCGCAATCCATGGCACTCCCACGGCCCAAATTTCGGAATTGATCGCTGATCGCAGCAGGTCAAAGACAGTCTTTTCGTCGCCGCCGTCGCTGACGGTCTCGCAGCGTGCCCTGGCTACGGATTGAGTGATCAAATCGCGATCCTGTTGGTAGAGTGCGGCTCTGTCCCGTCCGACGCACCCAAGCTCCACACCCAGTGGCGTGAGGCGTAGGTCTGCGTTGTCGGCCCGAAGCGTCAGACGGTATTCGGATCGGGAGGTGAACATGCGATACGGTTCGCTGACACCGCAGGTGATCAGATCATCGATCATGACGCCGATAAACGCTTGATCACGGCTGAGAAGGAACGGACTGGCTCCTTGTGCAACACGAGCGGCGTTCAGACCGGCGATCAAGCCCTGAGCAGCCGCCTCCTCATAGCCGGTTGTGCCATTGATCTGCCCGGCCAGGAACAGACCCGGCAGTCGTCGGGACATGAGCGTTGCGTCCAGTTCCCTCGGATCGACGTGGTCGTATTCGATGGCATATCCCGGCCGAAGAATTTCGGCATGTTCAAGACCAGGGATGGTCGACAGGAACTTTGCCTGTATCTCGGCAGGTAGGCTTGTCGAGATCCCATTGGGGTAGATGACGGCGCCATCCGGTCCATCTGGAAGACCCTCGGGCTCGAGGAAGATCTGATGTCTATCGCGTTCAGGAAAGCGGGTAACCTTATCTTCAATGGAAGGACAGTAACGCGGTCCTTTTCCCTTGATCGCTCCGCTGAACATGGGCGACAGATGCAGGTGGTTTCGAATGACCTCGTGCGTGAGTTCATTCGTCGACGTGACGTAGCAGGAAATCTGCGGCAGTCTGACGGCCTGCGTGAGGCGGCTGAACACCGTTGGCATGTGATCACCGCGATCCTCCGCCAGGACACTCCAGTTGATTGTCGAACGGGATAGTCGAGGCGGGGTCCCTGTCTTCAGTCGAGCGATCGGGAAGTCTAGCTGTTCGAGCTGCTCGGCGAGGTGCAGGGATGGCCCGTCGTCGATCCTTCCCGCGGGGCGCATGTCCCGGCCGACATGGATCATGCCACGAAGGAAGGTTCCGGTCGTCAGGACAACCGCGTCCGCGGAGACGCTGCGGCCATCCGCACAGCGGACGCCGCTTACTCGGCCACCGCGCATGAGCAGAGCGATGGCCTCGCCGTCCACCATCGCCAAACCCTCAGTGTGCTCAAGCAGCGCTCGGATTGCCTGGCGGTAACGACTTCGATCGGTCTGCGCGCGCGGTCCTTGAACGGCGGGACCCTTGCTGCGGTTCAGCAGCTTGAAGTGAATGCCGGCCTCGTCGGCCGCACGTCCCATCAGGCCATCGAGCGCGTCGATCTCGCGAACAAGATGTCCCTTGCCGATCCCGCCTATGGCTGGATTGCACGACATCTCGCCAAGCCTGTTCAGATTGTGTGTCAGCAAGAGTGTCTGGGCGCCAAGCCGTGACGATGCTGCGGCCGCTTCGCAACCCGCGTGACCGCCACCGACCACAACCACGTCGAACCTCGGAAAGCTCATTTGCCGATGCAGAAGGTAGCAAAGATTTCGCCAAGCACATCTTCAACGTCGACCTCGCCGGTGAGGCGTCCCAGGTTGTGCAAGGCTAATCTCAGCTCTTCCCCGCGAAGTTCAGGGCTGGAAACATCTCGAGCCGACCGCAACAGCTCGACTGTCGTTTCGACGCAATCGCGATGCCGCGCGCGTGTCAGCAGCGGCGTGGTCGTGCCGCCAACCAGGCGTTGTATGCCTGTCGCCAAGTCGCGACGAAGAGTGTCGATGCCTTCTCCAGTCCTCGCACTCACGCCAAGAGCGCCGGACGGCGCTGCAACGATATCGACTTTGTTGGCCACCCACAGAGTCGGCTTCTGAAAAACTGGCAAAATCGGCCGATCACCGCAGGTGACCAGGATGATGAAATCCGACGCCTCCGCGGAGCGCCTTGCTCGTCTCACACCCTCCCGCTCAATATCGTCGTCGCTGTCGCGCAGGCCGGCGGTATCGATCAATGTGACGGGCACACCGCCCATGGTGACCCGGGCCTGAACGACGTCGCGCGTCGTTCCGGCCCGCTCCGAAACGATGGACACGTCCCGATTGGCCAAAATGTTCACCAGACTCGATTTTCCGACATTGGGAGCGCCGACGACCGCGACCATCAAACCCCGCCGTAGCGACTCGCCTTTGCGCCCCTCCGAAAGGTGCTGCTCGAGCGCAGTTTCAAGCTCCGCGATCTGTTCTACGACCTGATCCGAGGCACCACCCGTTTCGTCCGGAAAATCAATGCTTGCCTCTTGCAGCGCCATCAACCGCCGGAGTTGGACAGACCACTTTCGATAGATATCGCTCAGGGCGCCGGTGGATTGCGCCAAAGCCTGCCGGCGCTGCGCGTTGGTTTCGGCCTCGATCAGGTCCGCGATGCCTTCCGCCTCGATCAGGTCGAGCCTTCCGGTCAGGAACGCACGCTGGGTGAACTCGCCGGGTTCCGCCGGCCGGCCACCCGCCCGTCTCAGTGCCTCGGATACGGCCTCGATCACCGCTGGTCCGCCATGCAGGTGAAGCTCGACGCAGTCCTCTCCCGTGTAGCTGCCAGGCTTGGGGAACCACAACACCAATGCACGATCCAGCAATTCGCCGTCCGCGCCCGACAAGCGTCGTAGCGTCGCGTGGCGAGGCGTGGGTCTCGGCCCAGTCAGACCATCCAGGAGGCGCCCAGCCTCTGTTCCGCTGATGCGAATAATCGCGACACCCGCTCGCCCTGCTCCCGTCGCCTGCGCGAAAATGGTGTCACGATACTCTATCAAACCCACCGAACCATTTTGTCGGGCATATGTAGGCAAACACGGTTGCTGCATGAACGTCAGGCGTCTTAGGGGACGTGTTTAGCTCTGATTCAGGTGAGACGAGTGGCTCCGGTTACAACCCGAGCGTCATGGCTCCCCTTGCGCAATGGTCGCTGAAAGGATTGATCTTACCGGAGGAGCTAGTCGCGATGTCAAAAGCCATACGTCTCCACGCCACGGGCGGCCCGGAGGTTCTGAAGTGGGAAGATGTAGCCACTCCGACGCCGGGCCCCGGCGAGCTCCTGGTCCGCCAACGGGCGGTCGGCCTCAACTTCATCGACGTTTACTTCAGAACCGGTTTGTACAAGCTTCCCAGTTACCCGGCCGTGATCGGGATGGAGGGTGCGGGCGTCGTCGAGCGCGTGGGTATCGGCGTCGAGGAGATCAAGGTGGGCGACCGTGTCGCCTATGGTGGTGTTCTGGGAGCGTATGCGCAGCTTCGGACCTTGTCTGCCGACCGGGCCGTGGTCCTTCCGGACGCCATCGCCGAAGAACAGGCTGCCGCAATGATGCTTCAGGGCATGACGGCACAATATTTGTTGCGGCGAACCCACCGCGTCGGGCCGGGAGACACGATCATCGTCCACGCTGCGGCCGGCGGTGTCGGGCTGATCCTGTGCCAGTGGGCGCACCACCTCGGCGCCCGGGTCATCGGTGTCGTGTCGACAGAGGAAAAGGCCACGCTTGCTCGGAACCATGGTGCTGACCACGTCCTGATCGGCACCGATGACATGCCGGCAGCCGTCAAACGCCTGACAGCGGGCATGATGGCGAACGTTGTCTATGACGGAACGGGCAGGGAGACATTCTACGCCAGTCTTGACTGCCTGACGCCGCGCGGGTTGATGGTCAGTTTCGGAAATGCGACCGGAGAGGTCAAAGGCCTAGACTTGAGCGTGCTGGCTGCCAAGGGAAGCCTGTTCGTCACGAGGCCAACTCTTGCTACACATATTGCCTCGCGCAAGGACCTGCTCGCCACGGCGAGTGACCTGTTTGACATCGTCTTGAGTGGCGCGGTCAAAATCCGCATCGATCAGCATTTCGCTCTTGCTGACGCTGCCGAAGCACACCGTGCCCTTGAAGCTCGTGCCACGACTGCCAGCACAATTATGGTGCCCTGATCACCGTATGGGCTGCAACCAACGTTCAAACCAGGCGAGAGTGCGTCGCTCGGCGTCAGCACGATCGCGCGCGTCGTGCAGTTCATGGCCCTGTCCCTGGTAGACGACAAACTCGGTAGGTATGCGAAACGTCTGCAGCGCGTGCCAGAACTCCTGGCTTTGCGGCATTGGGCACTCAAGGTCGCGGCTGCCGACATACTCGAAAGTCGGTGTATGCACGTGCCTGACAAAATTGATCGGTGATGATTTGGCGTAGATCGCCGGGTCATCGTAAACACTCGCGCCGAAGAACGGGATCATCCACTGGTCGATGCCGTTCTCACCATAATAGGACAGCCAATCCGAAACGCCGGCGCCTGCGACGGCGGCCTTGAAGCGATCCGTCTGCGTCACCGCCCACATCGTCATGTAGCCGCCATAGCTGTAACCCATCAATCCGAGCGCATCTGGATCGATCGGGGCTGCCTGGACCGCCGCATCGATGCCCTTGAGAATATCGCGCAGATCTCCGTGGCCGAAGTCGCGCACGTTGGCGAGCGTGAACGCCTCGCCCTGACCGAAGCTTCCTCGGGGATTTGGGTAAAACAAGTCGTAGCCGGCATCGAGCAACCATCGCCCGTGACGGTCAGTGACAAACTCGGGTGTCCATGCCGCGCTCGGGCCACCATGCACCACGGTGATCATCCTCTGATCGTCGCTGTTCACCCGATTTGTCGGCTGGACGAGCCAGCCCTGCACATCAAATCCATCGCTGTGCCAATCCAAACTCCTTGCGGCAACAGGTGCGTCCAAATCCTTGTTGACGTGCGTCAGGTCATGCCAGGTATCGATTGAGCCGACTTCGATCTCGGGTGGACGGCTGAAGGTCTGATGGATGGCGGCTGCTTCTCCAGACGAGCAGGCGATGCCAAATGACCAGCCACCAACGCTCAGGGTCTCGGGACCAGTCCACAAGCGTTTGGGATGTGCTGACGGCCTGCCGAGCGCAAGAACCTCCGCGTTCGAGCCGCCCAATGCTGTGGCCATCAGCCCGGAACCTGAGCACCCCCAGCTCAAGGCGGTCACGGTTGCCGTCATGCCCGCCGTCAGGTTGGTCGGCTTGGCACTCCCGTCGAGCGGCAACGCGAATGCGTCGCCTCCAGTCGAGCCGAAATCGCTCATGATGCCGCCGATAAACGCCACCCTGCGTCCATCCGGCGACACGACCGGCGATGCGATCTGCTGTTTGGCCGGCGGCGAGTATAGGATGCGTGCGTCCCCGTTGATCGAAAAACTCCACAGCCGGGCAACCCACCATGAGTTGTCGCCATTGCCGGCACTCGCAGTCGCCACGAACCCGTTGCCGTCCGGCCGCCAATCATATTCGTAGACGTAAAGGTTCGACGGCGAGACGAAGTGAGGTCCGCCTCGGTCCAGGATGGCTATGCGCTGTTTGTCGGTCGAAACGCCGATCTCGCCCGTCAACGGAGCGCCTGCCTTGATCGCGCCAGTCTCCTTATGCGCACCAGGTGTGGCCAGCAAGGCCAGGATCCCATTCGAGGCGTAGCGCAACGACCCAAGCGCACCGTCGAACGCAAGACGCTGATCGAGTCCGGTTCCATCGACGTTGACCTGATAGACGTAACTCCGACCGTCATTGGGCTGCTTGAGGATGAAACCGAGATGCCGGCTGTCGGTCGAGAACGCGAGATCACTCGGTTTGCAGTCGGGTCCTCTTCCACACGGAAGCAGCACTGTGGTCTGCGCTGCACCTGACGTTGGCCGTATCACGAGGATGTTGGTCGGATCACCGTCATCGCTGCTGGGTTCGTCATGTTCCACGGTGGCGACGTGGCCTCCATCGGGGGCGAGGGCCAATTCATCGAACAGGCGCACAGGTCGCTCGCTCGCCTGCCCCTTCGGTGAGAGCAGGATGATCATGGCTGCGAGTGCGGCTCGAGTGATGAAGCTCATCTGTTACCCGACAATGCGCCTGCCTGATGCTCAAAGTCAGCGGTTCCGCGCGCGGCGGGCGTGAGCACCAGACGTGAGCTCGGGCGTCTGACAAACGGTACGATCGTTATCGTATCAATACGATGCCACAACGTGGAGAAGTCGAGCAAGTGCCTGCTGAAGGGATTACCACTCTGTCCGGTCGCGATCACGAAACGGCTGCGGTCGAGGTCGGCCAGATCGTACACGGCCCGGAAGGACGCGCCGTGCACGGCCTCAAAGGGCGGTCCGGTGCTTGCCACACCTTGCGCGTCGACGGTCGAGCTGTCGCCGCCGACTGCCAGCGACGATCGTGCCAGACGACGCAGCATGGGTATGCCGTCCCAGAACGGATTGGCGAACACGGCGTGATGAGACGTGCCCCAACGCCACTTGGCTGGATCGTCTCCGTATCGCGCCACAAGACGCGAAACTGCAGTCTGCAATGTGCGAGAAAGCAATTCGACGCATGATCCGGCGCAACCAGGCGCTTTTCCGTGCAGCGACTGGTCCACGTAGGTCAGAGGCGCCATCGCGCGGCGGTCGTCGTCGTGCATTGCGGCCGCCAGAGCGTCGCCGATCGCAGCGAGCCATGCCTCAACAATCAGCGGCTGCGGCTGGTCTGCCGACATGACGCCACCCCATCGATCAAGCAGGTGGAGCGCTGCGACGGCTCGCGGGTCGGTCGGCTTCGCGGTGCGCAGGGTCGGCAGCAATCGCTCGACATACACGCTGGCGACGTCCCCTTGCATGGATACAAAATCGGCGACCTCGAAGCGGTGCCTTGGCCTCGCCAGCAATTGTTTGATCCGCTCACTGCGCCAATCGCCAAACACGTCGCGACCCATCGCCACGGTCGAAGAACTGCCCACAACGGGTTCGTTCGCATTGACCAACAGGCCGGTGACGGGCGAAACGAGATGCGGCAAGGCCTGCCCCGAGGCGTAGCCGATCCAGTCATGCATTCCGTCGGCGCCGTCGCTCGCCATGCTGCCATCGCCCTGTCGCCGGATCGGCACCCGCCCGGTGGTGAACAGTCCGATCGTCCTGCGATCGGCAACCAGCAGGTTTTGCACGGGCGCGATCAGGGCCTCAGCCGCTCTGCCGGCCGCTCCGACGTCTGTCGCATGCTCCAGCCGGTCGAGTCCTTCCGCGGCGATGTTGTCCGGCTCGAGGCTCGCGATCTGAGCTGCGATCACGTTGGTGGAGGGCGGCGTCCGGCTCCCAAACAGGCGCGGAAGGTCGCTGATGACCGGTCCATGCCTCGTGCCGCGTACGTCGATGACTACGTCCGATCCTCCTCGGACCTTGATGCGTTCCCGACGGTGGGTGAACGCGAGCGGACCCGACGGACTGGCATAATGCGATGGATCGACCGTGCGTTCGACGAACAGATCCTGCGTGTCGGCACCTGTCGTCGTGAACGTCTACGCGATGGCTCGATTGCGGCCAAGGACGATGAACGGCGTTCCAGGGGCAGTCGCGCCGGCCATGGAGCCCGATGGCGTATCAAGCCGCGCAAGATACCAGAGGCACGGAAGTCCGTAGGACAGGTGTGGATCGCCCGCGAGCAGCGGAAAACCTGTGATCGTGTGCCGACCATCGATGGCCCACTCGTTGGAAGCGTCGCTCGGCAGGGTGAACGTTTCGGGGAAGCGTGGCAGCACCTGCAATGTGGCTCGTGCGAGTGCCTGATCGGCGAGCGGCAACGCGAGCGAGGCTTCGTCGGCCGGAGCAGCTTTCAAGCTTGGCCAGAGTGACAGGATCGCGTCTGCAGAAAGCCGGTCGGAAAGCCCCAGTCGTGCAAGCTCGACATACATGTTGTTCGACAGAGCCAAGCCCATCGTCTCTGCCCAGAGCAGGCTGTCAACCGGCGTCCAGTCGCGCGGCGCGCCCAACAACAAGTATTCGGGTGAGGCAAATCTTCCGCGTTCTGCGATAAACGCGTTGACGCCGCGGCTGTAAGCGGCAAGCAGAGCGCGCGTTCGATCTGAAATCGACGTGAGTGAGTTCTGGGCGGCCAGTCTGGTCCCGAGGACACGCGCGGTCTCGTCGAACCTGACCCCGGCGGGCCCGATCAGCTCCGAAAGCTCGCCTGCGGCAGCCCGACGCATCAGATCCATCTGCATCATTCGGTCGCGCGCATGCACGAAGCCGAGCGCCTCTGCGGCATCCTCATCATTGGAGGCATGGATGTGAGGAATGCCGAACCGGTCGAAGGCGATGTCGACTGTAGAATGCAGACCTTCGGCACGGAGCCTCGCATCGCCCGCCGGCAACGTACGTTCGACGGCGACGAAGATGCATAGGAGGACTGCGGCAACGACGACAGCTACAAAGCCGGCCAGTGCGCTCACAGGGCGCACGGCGTCACCGCATCAGGTGTTCATGGCGTCGAAGAAGTCCTGATTGGTCTTGCTGTATTTCAGCTTGTCGAGCAGGAAGTCCATCGCGTCCTGGGTGCCCATCGGATTGAGAATGCGACGGAGCACCCACATTTTCGAGAGCTGCCCCTTGTCGACGAGCAGCTCCTCGCGACGGGTGCCGCTCTTGGTGATGTCGATCGCCGGGAATGTACGCTTGTCCGACAATTTCCGGTCGAGAATCAACTCGGAGTTGCCGGTGCCCTTGAACTCCTCGAAAATCACTTCATCCATCCGGCTGCCGGTATCGACCAAGGCGGTCGCGATGATGGTCAGCGACCCGCCCTCCTCAATGTTGCGGGCCGCGCCAAAGAAGCGTTTGGGACGCTGCAACGCGTTGGCATCGACGCCGCCGGTCAGCACCTTGCCTGATGACGGCACGACGGTGTTATAGGCGCGTGCCAGGCGGGTGATGCTGTCGAGCAGGATAACCACGTCTCGTTTGTGCTCGACAAGCCGCTTGGCCTTGTCGAGCACCATCTCGGTCACCTGGACATGCCGCGTCGCCGGCTCGTCGAAGGTGGACGACACGACCTCGCCCTTAACGCTGCGCGCCATGTCGGTGACCTCCTCGGGCCGCTCGTCAATGAGCAGCACGATCAGGAAAACCTCGGGGTGGTTGGTTGAGATGGCGCTGGCGATGTTTTGCAACATGACAGTCTTGCCGGTGCGTGGGGGCGCCACGATCAGCGCGCGCTGACCCATGCCGATCGGTGCCACCAGGTCGATCACCCGAGGGGTGAAATCCTTGCTGTGCGACTTTGCGACAGACTGGAAGTTCTCGACTTCCATCTTCAGCCGCCGTTCAGGAAACAGCGGCGTCAGATTGTCGAAGTTGATGCGTTGCCGAACGGCTTCCGGCGCCTCGAAATTGATCGTGCTGACTTTGAGCAGTGCGAAATAACGCTCACCGTCGCGCGGTGCCCGGATCTGTCCCTCGACCGAGTCGCCGGTCCGCAGACCGAAGCGCCGCACCTGCGTCGGGCTGACATAGATGTCGTCCGGACCGGGCAGATAGTTCGACTCCGGGCTCCGGAGAAACCCGAACCCGTCAGACATGATCTCAAGCGTGCCCTCGCCGTGAATGGCCTGGTCGTTCTCGGCAAGGTTTTTCAGGATCGCAAACATGATGTCCTGCTTGCGCAGGCTGGATGCGTTCTCGATCTGAAGCGATTCGGCGAATGAGAGAAGGTCGGCCGGCGACTTGGCCTTCAGTTCCGCGAGGTGCATGGACGCCCCGAGCTTGGAGGAGGATCAGAAAGTCGAGACGCTATCCTCGAACCGCGCATGTTGCGCGGATCGATCGGCCCCGGAGGGTTCTGGACCCGTCCAAAGCGACGTCTGCTGACCAAAGGGAAGGATCACGACGGCAACGCCGCAATCACGGCCATAGCCGTCAATCGACAGCCAAGCGCGTGAAACTCACATTGCATCCTGCCAACGCCGCGTCAAGTCGTAGCAACACCATCGATGTTCAACGTGGCGTCTCCATGTGTTCTGCAGCGAGTGACCCGACCGCGGCGCTGGTCTAAGAGACGCGTCCTGGTCGCTATGAATGAGTAAGGAGGGCAAGTGCCGGAGGGCGACACCAAGCGAGTCACCAGCCGCCCGAATTCGCTGCGAAGCGGGCCGGACGAAAGGGGGCGTTACGGCGATTTCGGCGGCCGGTTTGTCGCCGAGACCTTGATGCCGTTGATCCTGGAACTCGACCGTGCCTGGAGCGAGGCACGGATCGACCCGACCTTCCGTGCAGAGCTGGACGGGTATCTGAAGGATTATGTCGGACGGCCGAGCCCGCTCTGGCATGCCGAGCGGCTCTCCAGGCAGCTCGGCGGGGCACGGATTTACTTCAAGCGCGAGGAGCTCAATCACACCGGCTCGCACAAGATCAACAACGTCATGGGGCAAATCCTGCTGGCGCGGCGCATGCGGCGAACACGGATTATCGCCGAGACGGGAGCCGGCCAGCATGGCGTGGCGACCGCGACCGCATGCGCTCTCCTCGGCCTCTCCTGCGTGATCTACATGGGCATCACGGATGTCGAGCGGCAGCAGCCGAACGTCTTTCGCATGCGCCTGCTGGGCGCCGAAGTGCGTCCGGTGGAGACCGGCGCCGGGACACTCAAGGACGCGATGAACGAGGCGATGCGCGACTGGGTGGCCAATGTTGACGACACCTACTATCTGATCGGCACCGTCGCCGGTCCGCATCCCTATCCCGCCATGGTGAGTGAACTTCAGCAGATCATCGGCGAGGAGGCGCGCATCCAGCTTCAAGACGCCGAAGGTCGGTTGCCCGACGCGGTCGTGGCTTCAGTGGGCGGCGGCTCAAATGCCATAGGCATTTTCCACGCCTTTCTCGACGAGCCATCGGTGCGTCTGATCGGGGTTGAAGCGGCTGGATGCGGTCTCGACAGCGGTGAGCAGGCGGCGAGTATCAACCGCGGCCGGCCAGGCATCCTGCACGGCAATCGCACCTATTTGTTGCAGGACGATGACGGCCAGATCAGCGAGGCGCACAGCATCAGTGCGGGCCTGGATTATCCGGGGATCGGGCCGGAGCATGCCTGGCTGCACGACATCGGCCGCGCGGAGTATGTCGGCATCACCGACCAGGAGGCGCTGGCCGCCTTTCAGCTCTGCACGCGCACCGAGGGGATCATCCCGGCGCTCGAATGCGCGCACGCCCTGGCATACGTGGCAAAACTCGCGCCTGCCATGCCAGCCGACCGGATCATCTTGATGAACCTGTCCGGTCGTGGCGACAAGGACGTCGCTACCGTCGCCCGGCACCTCGGCGTCGAGCTCTGAGGCGGCTGTGAGCCGGATCGCCGAGCGTTTCGCCTCGCTCCGGGCGCAAAATCGCGGCGCGCTGATCCCGTTTCTATCGGCCTTCGACCCCGATCGCGACACCGCATTGGCGCTCCTGTCCGGCATGCCGGCGGCTGGTGCCGACCTGATCGAGATCGGTGTGCCGTTCACCGATCCGATGGCCGACGGGCCGACGATCCAGGCTGCATCACGCCGGGGGTTGGCGGCCGGTGCCACCTTGGCGGGCACGCTTGATCTGGTGGAAGAGTTTCGTGCCGTCGACGACGCGACCCCTATCATCCTGATGGGCTACCTAAACCCGATCGCGAGCTTCGGACCAGCGCACTTCTGCCGCGCGGCCGCCTTGGCCGGCGTCGACGGGCTGATCGTCGTCGATCTGCCGCCCGAAGAGGCCGATTTGCTGGCGCCGGCGGCCCTGACGGAAAGGCTGGACCTGATCAGGTTGATCGCCCCGACCACGACGGACGCCAGATTGCCGTGCGTGCTCGAAGGCAGTTCCGGCTTCGTCTACTATGTGAGCATTGCCGGCGTGACGGGGACGCGGACGGCGTCGGCCATCGAGCTGTCTGTCGCCCTGCCGCGGATCCGCCGGGCGACCGATCTGCCCGTGGCAATCGGTTTCGGCATCCGCTCGCCTTCGCACGCGGCCTCGGCGGCGAGGGTTGCCGATGCTGCTGTCGTCGCGTCGGCACTGATCGAGACGCTTGCGGCAACGTTGGACACCCGTGGCCGCGCGACGGAGCGCACCGTCCGGGCCGTCCTCGACCAGGTGCGCGAATTGGCCGCCGCCGTCCGCTCGGCGCGAACGCAGGAGATGCCATGAGCTGGTTGACCGACTATGTCCGGCCGAAATTCCGCACTCTGCTCGGCAAGCGCGACGTGCCCGACAATCTTTGGGCGCAATGTGATGCCTGCAAACAGATGGTCTTTTCCAACGAACTCGAGAAAAACCTGCGTGTCTGCCCGCATTGCGGTCACCACATGCAGGTCAGCGCCATGGAACGGCTCGGTTTCGTGTTTGACGACGGCCACTACACCAGGGTGGACCTGCCACGGGTCCCGGCGGATCCACTCGGGTTCCGCGACGAGAAGCGCTACACCGAGCGCCTCCGGGACGCCCGAAGCAAGACCCATCTTGATGACGCGCTCGTGGTAGCGACCGGCAGCATCGGCGGTATCGTTGCGGTGGCAGCCGCTATGGAATTCCGCTTCATGGGTGGTTCGATGGGTGCTGCCGTCGGCGAGGGTCTGCTGGCCGCGGCCAGGCAGTCCGTTCAGCTATCGGCGCCGCTGATCCTGTTCACCGCGTCGGGCGGCGCGCGCATGCAGGAAGGTTTGATAAGCCTCATGCAGATGCCGCGCAGCACCATCGCCGTGCAGATGGTCCGTGAAGCTGGATTGCCCTACATCGTCGTCCTCACTCACCCGACCACTGGCGGTGTCACGGCAAGCTTCGCAATGCTTGGCGACATCCACATTGCCGAGCCGGGTGCGACGATCGGCTTCGCCGGCGCGCGAGTCATCGAACAGACGGTTCGAGAGACACTTCCCGACGGGTTCCAGCGTTCGGAATACCTGCTCGACCACGGCATTGTCGACATGGTGGTTCCGCGCACCGAGTTGGCGGCGACGCTGGCCCGTCTCCTCGCCCTGCTTCAGCGACCCATGCAGGCCTACCGGATCGAGGCTCCTGTGGAAACTGCGGTCAAGGAACCCGTCGCCGCGTCATGAGCCGCTCGGCCGACGGCATCCTGGAACGCCTGCAAGCACGCTATCCGGTTCTGGTCGATCTCTCCCTGGGGCGGCTCGCCGCCCTGCTTGAGCGGCTCGGCAATCCAGAGCGACAGCTTCCGCCGGTCATCCATGTCGCAGGGACCAACGGGAAGGGCAGCACGACGGCCTACCTCCGCGCGATCGGCGAAGCGGCTGGACTTTCCGTTCACGCGACGATTTCGCCGCACCTTCTATCCGTGACCGAGCGTTACCGGATCGCCGGGCGTCTCGTCGACGAACAGGTGCTCGCCGAAGTGCTCTCGCGGATTGAGCGGATCGACCCTGACCCCACGGTGACGGTCTTCGAGGCCATGATCGCCGCCGCATTCGTGCTCTTTGCGGAGCACCCTGCCGATCTGGCTGTCATTGAAGTCGGACTGGGGGGCAGGTTCGATGCCACCAACCTCATCCCGACGCCCCGTGTGGCGGCAATCACCTCGATCTCGATGGATCACCAGGCCTTTCTGGGCGACCGGCTCGAAGGCATTGCGGGTGAGAAAGCCGGCATCATCAAGGCTGGCGGGCTTGTCGTGACCGGCCGCCAGGGTCCGGTCGTGCGCGACGTCATCAGCCGGCGAGTGGCGTCCTGCGGCGCATCGCTTTGGATGCGCGACCACGAGTGGACGATCGAAGCGAGGGGTGCCGGGCTTGTCTACCAGGACCCGGTCGGATGTCTGACGTTGCCGAGGCCAGCGCTGCTGGGACGCCACCAGATCGACAACGCGGGGATTGCGATTGCGGCCCTGCGCCGCGCGGATCTGGGCGTCGCGCACGATGCCTACGCTGCGATCGCACGGGCTGAGTGGCCGGCGCGTATGCAGCGTCTGCACGGAAGGCTCGCCAACATGATGCCGGCGCGCCTGGAGGTCTGGCTCGACGGTGGCCACAATCCCGGCGCCGGCGCCGCCATCGCCGATCTGGCGACCGACATCTGGCACGACCGGCCGTTGCACCTCGTGATTGGGCTGAAGGAAAGCAAGGACGTGAGCGGTTTCCTCCGCCCGCTGCTGCCTCTGGCATCGTCGGTGTGGGCGGTGCGTGAGCCCGGACAGCATCTCGCGATGCCAATCGGAGCGATCATCGAGGCCTCCGGCGGCGTTGCCTTGCCGGGACCGGACGTCGTTTCGGCGCTCGAGCAGATCGTGGCGTCGCGGGCCCATGGACGCATCCTGATTTGCGGCAGTCTTTATCTCGCCGGCGAGGTTCTACGGCTGGATGGCGCGCGCGAGCTCACCAACGCCGACGGCTAGGGCGGTGGCCCCCGACAGAGGACCGCATGACAGATCAAGCACCGCCGAAGCCGGGGATTGAAAACATGATGTTGACCCGCGAGACGGAGGCGAAGCGCAGGATCGGCCATGTTGCCGTATTCTGCGGCTCACGCCTCGGCGCACGGTCGATCTACACGAAGGCTGTCGCAGAGCTCGGGCGCGGGTTGGCGGAACGCGGTATCGGCCTGATCTACGGCGGCGGCCGGATTGGCCTGATGGGGTGTTTGGCCGATGCGGCGCTGGATGCCGGCGGCGCGGTCGTGGGCATCATCCCGGACTTTCTCAGTGCACGGGAAGTGGCTCACTCGCGCGTCGCCGAGCTCGTGACAACGGACAGCATGCATACCCGCAAGCAGCTGATGTTCGACCGGGCCGACGCGTTCGTCTCGATGCCGGGCGGCCTGGGTACGCTGGACGAGACCATCGAGGTCGTGACCTGGAGACAACTCGACCTGCACGACAAACCAATCCTGATTGTCGACGTGGGTGGCTGGGCGCGCGGATTTGTCGCCGCCATGGAGACAGCGATCTCTGATGGGTTTGCCGATCTCGCGACGCGCGAGCTGTATGACATCGTTCCCGATGTTGCGTCGGCGTTGCACCACCTGGAGTTCGGCGCCCGAGAGGCTCCTTCGGTCTCGCCAGCCCGTCTCTAGAGCGGGTTGAGGTGCTCTGGTCCAGACGGCTCGACTTGCGATCGGAGGGCTTCTATACGCAGCGGCTCGGTCGGAGTGTAGCTCAGCCTGGTAGAGCACTGTGTTCGGGACGCAGGGGCCGGAGGTTCGAATCCTCTCACTCCGACCAATCCCGCTGGGATGTCTGCCTCATGAAGCGGTTGATCATCGCGACGGTCTTTACAGTGGCGGTCGTGACGACCGTCATGGTCGTGTTCTTTATCGAGCATGGATACATCTCGTTCGCATGAGGCGGCTCCTCATCGCCTGCACGCTGTTCGGCTTCTGTCTGGCCGCACCCGTGCAAGGCGAGGACCTTGGCGGAAGGGTTCTCCCGCCGCATGCGCCGCCGGCGATGCGGCGGATGTGGGCGGTCCGTCAAAGCGGCTTATGCCTCGTCGCGATCCGCGCCGCTGCCGCCCGCTACGGTTTGTCGGAAGCGACCCTCGGCGCCATTTCGCGGGTCGAGACGGGTTTGCCGCTCCCCGTCACCGGCGATCGACAGCCCTGGCCATGGACGATCAACGCGGCAGGGGTGGGACATTGGTATTCAAGCCGCGCAGAGGCGGCGGCGGCCACACCCAACCTTCTGATTTCGACGAAGGGCAACGTAGACGTCGGCTGCATGCAGGTGAGCATGCGGTATCATCGCGGCGCATTCGCCGACCTGAGTCAGGCGTTCGACCCGGCGCGGAACGTGGATGTCGGCGCACGGCTCCTGGCTGGTCTGTCGCACGGCCGGTCTCTGGACGCTGCGACGGGCCTCTATCACTCGGCGACGCCGGCCTTCGGCCTGCCTTACCAGGCGAGCGTCGCGCGCATGCGGCACGTGCAGCGTGAAACGCTGGCCGACGCTCGGATTTACAGGGGCCCACGTTGACGCGCTTGCCATCGCGATCGGTTCGTGTAGGGGATCCGCATCCTGGGCCGGGTTAGCACAGTGGTAGTGCAGCGGTTTTGTAAACCGAAGGTCGGGGGTTC
>CAXTSH010000006.1:27160-66318 GCA_964246925.1 uncultured Acetobacteraceae bacterium | reverse complement strand
CGATCGGCACCTGGGCGCCGACGATGCCGTGGCCGCCGAAGAAGTTCTGCTCGCGCGAGAACATGTGCATCGAGCCGCCCTTGCCGCGCGAGTAGCCGGTGGCGCGGCCGGTGAGCTCGGCCATGACGCCCTTGGGGTCCATGCCGGTCGCCAGCATGTGGCCGTGGTCGCGGTAGGAGGTGACGACCTGGTCGCCGGGCCGGAGCGCCATCTGCACGCCGACGACGACCGCCTCCTGGCCGATATAGAGGTGGCAAAAGCCGCCGATCAGGCCCATGCCGTACAGCGCGCCGGCCTGCTCCTCGAAGCGGCGGATCAGCAGCATGTCGGCCCAGGCGCGACGCAGACGGTCCGCGCCCAGCTCGCCCGCGCCGCCCGACTTGATCACCCCGTCCATCGGACCATTCCCTACCGCTGACTGAAGGCGCCCGAACGGCCGCCCGATTTTTCGACCACGCGCAGATTGTCGACCCGCATCGCCCGGTCCACCGCCTTGCACATATCGTAAATCGTGAGCGCCGCGACAGAGGCGGCGGTCAATGCCTCCATCTCCACGCCGGTGCGGCCGGTGGTCGCCACCGTCGCCCTGACCTCGATGCCGGTTGGGGCCGCGTCGAGCGAGATCGACACGTGGCTGAGCGGGAGCGGGTGGCAGAGCGGGATGAGGTCGGCCGTGCGCTTGGCCGCCATGATGCCGGCGATGCGGGCGGCGGCCAGAACGTCGCCCTTCGGGGCGGCGCTGCTGGTGATCAGCGCCAGGGTTTCCGCGCGCATGGCGACCAGGCAGGCAGCAACGGCTCGCCGCTCGGTTTGTGGTTTGGCGGCGATGTCGACCATCGCCGCCCTGCCCTGCGCGTCGAGGTGGGTGAGTTCGGTCATCCGTGCAGGAGCGTCCGGGTCGCCGCTTCGAGACCGGGCTGGCGCAGCAGGCTTTCGCCGACGAGGAAGGATTTGACGCCGTACGCGGAGAGATGGAGGAGGTCGGCGTGGGTGCGGATGCCGCTTTCGGACACGACGATCCGGTCCGGGGGCACCAGGGCGGCAAGGTGCGAGGTGACGGCGAGATCGGTGCGCAGCGTACGCAGGTCGCGGTTGTTGATGCCGATGAGCCGCGTGTCGCACGCGAGCGCGCGCTCTAGCTCGAGCTCGTCATGCACCTCGGCGAGCACGTCCAGGCCGAGCGATCGCGCCAATCCGGCAAGTTCGACGGCCAGATCGCGCTCCAGTGCGGCCATGATCAGCAGGATGCAGTCAGCGCCGGCGAGCCGGCTCTCGTAGATCTGCCAGGGGTCGAGCATGAAGTCCTTGCGCAGGACGGGCAGCGCGGTCGCCGCGCGCGCCGCCTGCAGGTCGGCCAGGCTGCCTTGAAACTCGCTCTCCTCGGTCAGCACCGACAGGCACGCGGCGCCGGCGGCCTCGTAGGCGCGCGCCAAGGCGGACGGCTCGAAGTCGGTGCGGATCAGTCCGGCCGATGGCGAGGCACGCTTGAGCTCCGCGATCAGCCCCGGCAGGGCGGCTGCGAACCCACGCGGCTGGAACGACTGCTCGGCGAGCATCGCGCGAAGCGCATCGACCGGCTGCTGAGACTTGCGTCCGGCGACGGTCTGACGGGTGCGCTCGCAGAGGCGCGCCAGGGTGTCAGTGGTTTCCAAAGGCTAGCCTTTGGCGGGGTCCAGGGGCGGAGCCCTTGGCCTTGCTTAGCTTGTCGGCCGCGGCGCCGTTGTCGATGGCAACGCCCGCCAGTGCCACGCCCTCGGCCACGCTCGCAGCGGCGCCCGCGATCACCAAGGCGGCGCCGGCGTTGAGGAGGACGATGTCGCGATAGGGCCCGGGCTCGCCGGACAGCAGTGCCAGGAGCGCGCGCGCGTTGAAAGCGGGATCGCCGCCGGTGATCGCGGCGAGCGGCGCGCGCGGGAAGCCGGCGTCCTCGGGAACCATCGTAAAGGTTCGGATGTGGCCATTCTCCAGGGCGACGATCTCGGTCTCTCCGGTCAGGGTGATCTCGTCGAGTCCGTCGCCGTGGACCAGCCAGGCGCGTTCGGTGCCGAGTGCGGCGAGGGCTTCGGCCATCGGACGCAGCCAGCGCCGGTCGTATACGCCGATGAGCTGGCGTCGTGCACCGGCCGGATTGCACAGCGGGCCGGCCAGGTTGAGGATCGATCGGGTGCCGATCGCGCGGCGTGCGTTGGCGGCGTGACGGAGCGCCGGGTGATGGCGCGGGGCATGGAGGAAGGCGAGGCCGTTGTCGCGCAGGCGGGCCTCCTGGGTCGATGGATCGGGGTCGTGGTCGACGCCGAGGGCTGCGAGCACGTCGGCGGCGCCGCTCTGCGACGAGATCGCCCGGTTGCCGTGCTTGGCGACGGTCACGCCGCAGGCGGCGGCGACGAGGGAGGCGGCGGTCGAGACGTTGAGCGTGTGCTGGCCGTCGCCACCGGTGCCGCAGAGGTCGATGGCGCCGGGTGGGGCGGCGACATGGAGCATCACCGCGCGCATCGCTCGGACGGCGCCGGCCAGCTCGGCCGCCGTCTCGCCGCGGACCCGGAGCGCCATCAGCAGGGCCGCGATTTCCGTGTCGCCGGCTTCCCCGGACATGACGAGGGCGAAGGCGTCGTGCGACTGGGCTTCGGTCAGCTCGGCCCGGTCGGCCAGGCGCGCGAGCACGTGCCGGAGGGGGGGCTGCATCAGGCGGCTTGCGCGGCGCCGGCGATCCCGCTCTGGCGGAGGAAGTTGGCCACGATCCGGGCACCCGACGGGGAGGCGATGCTTTCCGGGTGGAACTGCACGCCGGCGATCGGCAGCGAGCGGTGACGCAGCGCCATGACAAGGCCGTCGGCGGTCCAGGCAGTGACCGTCAGCGCGTTGGGCACCCTGTCGCGATCGACGACGAGGCTGTGGTAGCGGGTGGCCTCGAATGGCGACGGGAGACCGGCGAACATCGGGTCGGCGTCATGGTGCATGCGGTCGACCTTGCCGTGCATCGGCGCGGGCGCGCGGACGACGGCGCCGCCGAACGCCTGGCCGATCGCCTGGTGACCGAGGCAGACGCCGAACAGCGGCGTGCGCGAGGCGGCCGACGCGTGGACCAGGTCGAGGCAGATGCCGGCCTCGTTCGGGGTGCAGGGGCCGGGGGACAGGACGATCGCGCTGGGGTTGAGAGCGATGGCGTCGGCGGCCGACAGGGCGTCGTTGCGGCGCACGTCGCATGTGAAGCCCAGTCCACCGAGAAGATGGACCAGGTTGAAGGTGAAACTGTCGTAGTTGTCGATCAGCAGGATCATGGGGTGGGGAAGATGTGACCGCGCCGGGGGTCGGTCAATGCGGACCCGCGCGCAACGATTTGGCGGGCTTGCGTTAGATCGGGCCAGGAGGACCGGTCCCGATGCTGAAGAACGCGCTCACGCGCCTCGTCGACGCGTGTACGCGTTATCCGCGCGCGGTGATTGCCGGGTTCGGCCTGCTGGCGGCGGCGGCGGCGGTCCACTCGTTGCTGGCGTTCTCGATCGACACCGACACCAAGCGGCTGCTGCCGGCGACGCTGCCGTGGCGGCAGGTGCAGATCGCCTACGAGAGAAAGTTTCCGCGCGACAGCATCCTGGTGGTGGTCGAGGCGCCGACGGCCGAGGGCGTGGCCGCCGCTTCGCAGGCGCTGGTGGACGGGCTGCGATCGCCGTCGATCAAGGCGGCGACCGCGCTTGGAAGCGGGTCGTTCTTTGATCGCAATACTCTGCTGTTCGCGCCGGTCGCGCGCGCACGCGAGCTGGCCGGATCGCTGGTGCAGAGCGCGCCGCTGATCGGTATCGCTGCGCGCGATCCAAGCCTGCGCGGCATTGCCTCGCTGCTGGTTGCGGACGCGCAGGGTGTCGCCGGCCATCGCACCAAGCCGGCTCCGTTCGAGCGGCTGCTGCGCGATCTGACCGCGACGATCACGGCGATCCGGGACGGGCGGCCGGCGCAGTTCTCGTGGCAGGCGACGATGTCGGACACGCCGCCCGGGCGGGACGAGCTGCGACGTTTCATCGGTGTGGAGCCGGTGCTGGACTATCGCGCGCTGGAACCGGGGCGTGCGGCGACGGACGCGATCCGGCAGACGGCGGAGCGGCTCGACCTGGCCGGGCGCTATGGGGCGAGCGTGCGGCTGACCGGGGACGTCCCGATCAACGACGAGCAGTTCGCCACCCTGCAGCACGGCCAGGTCGGGAGCCTGCTCGGGACGGCGGCCGTGGTGCTGGTCATCCTCTTTCTCGCCCTGCGGTCGTCGAGGATCATTCTGGCGGTTGCGGTGACGCTGGCCGCCGGGTTCGCGATCACCTGCTCGCTCGGCCTGCTGATGGTCGGGTCGTTCAACCTGCTGTCGATCGCGTTCGCGGTGCTGTTCGTGGGACTGGGCGCGGATTTCGGGATCCAGTTCAGCGTCCGCTATCGATCCGAGCGGCATGATGTCAGCCGGACAGGGCCGCGCGGGCCGCTGCGCGCGGCACTGGTGGCGTCGGCGTCCAAGGCCGGCATACCGCTGTCGCTCGCCTGCGCCGGGACCACGGTGGGGTTCTTCTCGTTCGTGCCGACCGCGTATCTCGGCATTTCCGAGCTGGGACTGATCGCGGGCGTCGGCATGATCGTCGCGTTTGCGACGACGATGACGCTGCTGCCGGCGTTGCTCGCCGTGCTGGCGCCGCCGCGCGAGCCGGAGCGGATCGGGTTTACGGCGTTTGCCGGCATCGACCATTTCCTGGGGCGACATCGGATCGCGGTGGTGGCGGCGACGCTGGTCGCGGTGACCGCGGGTTCGCCGCTGCTGCTGCATCTGCGGTTCGACTTCGATCCGACGCATCTGCAGGTGCAGAGCGCGCCGGCGGTGCGGACCTATCGCGACCTCGCGACCGATCCCGCCAGCGGGATCGCGGCGATCGATCTCGACGAGCCGTCGCTGGATCGAGCGAGGGTGGTTGCGGCGAGGCTTGCTGCGCTGCCGACGGTGGATACGGTGCGGACGGTGACGGCGCTGGTGCCTGCCGACCAGGACGCCAAGCTCAAGCTGGTCGGGGTTGCGCGGCGGGCGGTGCTGCCGTCGCTGGACGGGACGAAGCTGCCGGCGCCGACGGACGCCGAGGATGTGCGTGCGCTGCGCGAGGCGGCCGCCCGTCTGACGGTGCTGCTCGCGGCGGACCGCGACCCGGTGCTGGTGGACGCCGCGCGGCGGATGTCCGACGCGCTGTCGGCCTTGGCGAGCGGGCCGGCAGCGGTTCGTGCCAGGACGGCCGACCGGCTGGTCGAGCCGCTGCGGGCGGACCTGGCGCGCATCCGCTCGATGCTCGGGGCTGCTCCGGTCACGCTTGCCGACCTGCCCGCCGGCTTGAAGCGGCAGTGGATCGCGCCGGACGGAAGCGCGCGGGTCCAGGTGCTGCCGAAGGGCGATCCGCGCGACGACGCGGTGCTGCTGGCCTTCGGCCGCAGCGTGGGCGGGGTGGCGCCGAACGCGACCGGAGAGCCGATGACGCTGATCGGATCGCGGCGGACCGTGCTGGGCGCCTTCGAACGCGCGGCGGTGCTGGCGACGGTCGCCATCGCCGCAGTCTTGCTGATTGCGTTGCGTCGGGTGGGCGATGTGCTGTTGACATTGCTGCCGCTGCTGGTCGCGGGATTGCTGACGCTCGAGATTTGCGTCGCCACGGGCCAGCAGCTCAATTTCGCCAACGTGGTGGCACTGCCGCTGCTGCTCGGTGTCGGCGTTGCGTTCAAGATCTACTATGTGATGGCCTGGCGGCGCGGATCGACCGACCTGCTGGCTTCCACGCTGACACGTGCCGTGCTGTTCAGCGCGCTGACCACGGGGACTGCGTTCGGCAGCCTGTGGCTGTCGCCGGAGCCTGGATTGTCGAGCATGGGCGAGCTGATGGCGCTGGCACTGCTTTGCACGCTGTGCGCCGCAGTCCTGTTCCAGCCCGCGTTGATGGGGCCGCCACGTTCGCCGTCCCCTCAAGTTTGATGCCGGGTTTCTTCTCTCGCGGTATTGGGGCTATGTTGATGGGGCCGTCCTTCGACGGCGCGGTCGGTCAGCAAAATCGTTGCTTTGGCCGGCTCGCGGCATGGCAGATGGCTCGGGTGCACCCATATCAACGCGATCCAGTCTTGCAGCGCTGCCGTTGAGCCGCAAAGTTCATACGAACGATTGTGTTCCCGGCCGGCTCGTCCGGTTCCCCGTGTCAGAGCGGGGCGACGCAAGAACTGATGATCTTGATTTCAGAGGGCGTTCTCTTGGACAGTTTTGACGACAATCACGGCTCACGCGGCACTCAGACAAGACCGTCGGAGCGGGATACATTGCGGCTCGAGCCCGGGCGCCCCGACGCTGCCGATCGGGAAGCCGCCTCCGGCAGTAGCGACGAGGATGCAGAGGCACGGATGCGGCAGGCGCTCGGCCTGTTCGGTCAGCGTGCATCTCACCCCGAGACGGGCGGGGGGTCCCGTCAGGGCGGTGGCGCCCATATGCAGGTCGGAGCGCGACGACACCGATTCGTTCAGGATGGCGAGGTCCCGGTGAGCGTCGTTCGCGGTCGGCGCGAACAGGTCGCGTCGCAGGTGCCGGCGCCGCGAACGGACGCGCGCGATCGTCTGCTTGACGAGCAGACAGCCGAACGTACGGGACGTGAGCAGGCCGAGCGGCGGCTGACGGAAGCGCAGACGCTGATCCGGACGTTGCAGACGCGGCTCGGCCATGCGGAACTCGAGCGCGACGAGGCGATAGAAGAGGCGAAGTCGTTACGCCAACAGCTTGCGACCGAACGGGCGGCTGCCGAAGAGAAGCTGGCGGAGCGTGCGGCGAATGCAGAGCAGAGGCGCGAGCGCGCTCCTTTGAAGGTCGCGCCCGAAATCGATGCGGCGGATGACCAGATCGAGCCGGAACCTGTCAAGTGGTGGCTTTGACTGGAAGCACTCGACGAAGGATGGACTTTCCCGGTGTATCAACTATTCTAACCGTTAGCTTTGAAGAGTAACGAGTTGACATGTCGAACGAGGCTTTGCCGGATCCATTCCTGAGCCTGACCGCCCAGATCGTCGCCGCCCATGTCGGGCACAACGCCGTGCCGGCCAATGGCATGCCAGCCCTGATCCAGCAGGTGTACTCGACGTTGCGCGGGCTGGGCGCCGAGGCTGCTCCTGCGGAGCAGCGGGAGCCGGCGGTGCCAATCAAGCGATCGGTCTTTCCCGATTACATCATTTGTCTCGAGGACGGAAAGAAGTTGAAGATGCTCAAGCGGCATCTGCAGACCGCCTACGGCATGTCCGTCGACCAGTATCGCGAGAAGTGGGGCCTGCCACCCAGCTACCCGATGGTCGCGCCGAACTATGCCGAGCACCGCTCCTCGCTCGCCAAGAAGATCGGCCTTGGACGCAAGCCGGTGATCCCGCCGGCCGCACCGGTCGAGACTCGCCGGCGTGGGCGCAAGACGTCTGACGGGGGTTGATGGCGGCCGGGAACGGCCGGTCTACGATCTCGGGGACGTTCTTCGAATGAAGTCGGCGACGTTGTCGTGCAGCGCCTTGAGCGCCGCTTCGTGCACATAGACCATATGGCCTGACTGATACTGACGGTATTCGATGTTGGCCTGCAGACGGCGCGGCATCGGCAGGTGGCGCATCTCATACAAGCTTGCGTAGTAGGGCGTCGCCAGGTCGAAATAGCCCGAGTTGAGCTGCACCCGCAGTTGCGGGTCGTAGATCATCGCAGCGGCCAGATCAGGCATGACGTTGACCGACTGCGGCAGTTTGTCGCCGGCGCCCGGCGGCTGATGCGTGAAGTCCCAGTCCTTGGGATCGATCTCGGCACGGTAGACCCGCCCACCGCCATAATTCAGCGTGCGCCGGACATAGTCGTTGAACGCCGAGACGTAGGCCGACGAGATCGCCGCCGATTGCGGATCGTAGCTCGCCTCCTTGGCCATCGGATCCATGGTCGGACCGGCAAATCGGGTGTCGAGGCGTCCGGTGGTCGCGTCGTCGTCGAGCAGCAACTGGTGCTCGAACTCGCCGCCGTCGATGCGGAGATCGGCTCGCTTGATGTAGTCGGCCGGCAGCCCGGTGTAGTCGTGCAGCCTGGAGGCGATCGCGTCGCGTCTGGCCGCATCGAGTGTCGCGCCGGCGGCGAGCGCCAGCGTGTAGTCGGTCGAGGCGAACTGCTCGACCTCGTGCAGGAACGACGGCAGGTCCGGATGCGACCCGTCGAGCTTGTGGTGGTACCACGCGGTCGCGGCGTATGTCGGCAGCGCCAGCGCGTACGGCAGATCGATGCCCGGGTTTGTGGAGGGTCCGTCCGGACCGAGGTCAAAATTCAACGCCTGGGACAGCAGGATGACGCCGTTCAGATCGACGTCCATGTCGCTCTCGAGATCGTTGGCGACGACGGCGGAACGGGTGGTTCCGTAGCTCTCTCCGAACAGGTATTTCGGCGAATTCCAGCGTCCGAATTGCGAGAGGAAGCTGGTGATGAAGACGGCGAAAGCGTGCGCGTCCTCGTCCACGCCCCAGAACGCCTTGTCGTGATCGCGGCCGGCGAGCCGTCCAAATCCGGTGCCGGGAGCGTCGACGAAGACGAGATCGCTGGCATCGAGCAGGCTCTCGTCGTTGTTGACCAGTGCGTAGGGCGCGCCGGGCGAGTGCGTCGCGTCGAGCGTGACGACACGACGCGGCCCGAAAGCACCCATATGCAGCCATACGCTCGACGAACCGGGGCCGCCGTTGAAGACGAACGTGACGGGACGACGGTCCGAGGGCGCGTCCTTCTTGAAGTAGGCGACGTAGAACATCGAGGCGGCGGCGGAGGACTTGGTGTCGTCATCCTTCGACTCTTCCTTTTCCTTGGGCATGTCCTCTGGCGGGAACGCCTTCGCTGCGTCGTCCCAGTCCTTGGGATGGACGACGATGGTGCCGGCGACTGCCCGGTAGGAGATGGGAAGACCGCCTACGGTCACCGCGCCGTCGGTCGACACGGCATCCTGCTTGTCCGGGCCTGACGACGGCGCCGTGGATGCCGCGTTCGCGGTCGTGAGGCAGGCGGCGGCCATCGCCGCCAGCCAGGAACCAGTTCTCGTCATACCGCTGCTCCGAACGCATTCCCGTCCGCTTATGGACGGAACGGTTCGAGGCGCAAAATGGCGTCTGCCGGGCGGGCTTGCGCGCCGCCGCGACGCGTGTGCCTCATTCCCGGCCGGATGGAGGACCCTAATGACCGGTCAGTTCGCGACCTACCCGAGCCTGCGGGGGCGCCGCGTGCTCGTCACCGGCGGTGCGTCCGGGATCGGCGCCAGCATCGTCGAGCATTTCGCGGCCCAGGGCAGCCATGTCGGCTTCCTCGATCTCGACGCCGGCGCTGCGGCCAAGCTGACAGGCGGGCTGCCTGGGGATGCCGTCGTCCAATTCCGGCAGGTGGATTTGCGCGACATCGCCGCTCTTCGGGCCGCGATCGCCGGGCTGAGGGAGGATCTGGGCGGCGGCTTCACCGTGCTGGTCAACAACGCGGCGCGCGACGACCGGCACTCGATCGACGACGTGACGCCGGAATACTGGGACGACCGGGTGGCGACCAATCTGCGGCACCAGTTCTTTTGTGCCCAGGCGGTCAAGGACGACATGATTGCGGCCGGCGGCGGCTCGATCATCAACATGAGCTCCAACAGCTTCCTGCTGGCGAGCGGCGGCATGCCGGCCTACACCGCGGCGAAGTCAGGCGTGATCGGGTTGACGCGCGGACTGGCGCGCGATCTTGGGCCGCATCGGATACGCGCCAACATCGTCTATCCGGGCTGGATCATGACGGAGCGACAACTCGGCCTGTGGATGACGCCAGAGGGCGAGACCAGGCGCCGCGAGGGACAGTGTCTGCCGGAGCGGCTGCACGAGCCGGACGTGGCGCGCATGGTGCTCTGGCTGGCGGCGGACGACAGCGCGATGGTGAGCGCGCGCGACTTCGTGGTCGACGGGGGTTGGCTGGGGTGAGACCGGCCCGGAGCCGCGTTCCAGAGGACCGACTGCGTCTCACACTTTGCCACGCCCTGCAGCCCGGGACCGACGAGGAGCACTCTTGAGGGGAACGCGCTGCGGCCCACAAATCACCTCGATCGCCGCCGCCGCGAGACCATCCAGCTCCTCGCGTGGGAAGCCTGCTCTCGATCGCACTGCGATCGTGTGCAGCGTTGCGGTGGCGAGACGCGCGAGCGCATCCGAATCGCACTCGGACGCGGCTTCCCGGCGATCCCAACCCTTGCGGATCAGGCCCGCGAAAAACCTGTCGCTGTTGCGGATGCTCTCTGCCAGGAAGGCGCGCACCGCAGGATCGACGGCGGCCTCGGTCGCCGCCGTGCCGATCGAGTAACACCCGCACGCGTCTGATCCTGCGACATAGACGTCGAGTGCCGCCTGGTAGAAGCGCTCCAGGTAAACACGCAGAGGCGGATCGTCCGCCAGCAACTGCGCGGCCTGCGCACGGGCCTGATCGCGATAGCGTTCGAGAGTCTTGACGTAGAGGCTGCGCTTGTCGCCGAAGGCGGCGTACAGGCTGGGGCGGTTCATGCCGGTCGCATTGGCGAGGTCGGACGGCACATGATGGACACGCAGGATGTGCGGGGCCACGGCGCGCTTGAAGAGAGGGTCAAAGCCTCCCACCAGCGCAACGTGATCGAGAACGACCATGTGTTTCGGCCGGCAACCGCGATCGACGCATTGCCTGGCGTGATCAAGTTCTCCTGGGACATGGCATGGCGAGAAACCGGCGAGGTCGTTTCCGCTGGTGTCGGATTCCTGTTGACCGGCGAGGATGGACGTATCGCCTGCGACTATCTGTTCGTGGACGCCTCAACCTAGCTTTGACGACAGTCTTAACGGGCAATCGGGGTGATCCAGCTCGCGAGATCGGTGTCGGTCGCGCCTGCGACCGTGGCATCCGGAGGAATGTCCACCCGGAGCGTCGCGAAGAACGGTCGCCGATGCGTTGCCTCAAAGAACGGCGTTCCCGGCTCGTCTGGGTGATCCGACGGCGCGTAGCCGGCGAAATAAAGCCGGTAGCTTCCGTCCGAGGCCTGCACGATCGACGGGACGCCGGGCGCGATCACCTCGCTCGCGACGTCGTTCGGCCAAGCCGGTTCCTGCGACTGCAGCAGATACTGCACCTCCGGACCCGGCTTGCCCCAGATCGCGGTCGGGTCCGGCCGGAGCACCTTGCGGTAGAACGATCCTGGCTTCGGCAGGAGGGTGTCGGACCAGGCGACGCCGGCCTTGTAGTCGCCCTCGTCGAATGCACCGGTCGAGTAGGCGAGCGCGTATTTACCGTCGATCCTGGTGATGTTGCCGGTCTCGACCAACTTGAACTCGCTGTCAGGGTCGTTCTCGAAGAACAATTCCGAATTCAGGCCCGCGCCCGGGGCCGGTTCGAGCAGGACGACCGGCCCGACTGCCGCCTTGCGAGTCGGCGAGACCATACGCTGCGCGACGATCCCGTCATGCACGGGTTTGGACGAAAGATTCTTGCTGTAGATGAGGTAGAGGCTGCTTCCGTCGACGAAGTATTTGCCATCGTAATTCGCCCTTGCCGGTTGCGCGAACGATCCGACCAGCAGCGTGTCGGCGATCCAGGCCGTCGGCAGTTGCTGGTTCGACGGGTGCGCGTGAACGATCACTGTCCAGGCGCCTTTGCTCGGCAGGGTCGGGTTCTTGACGTAGAACGTCGCCGCCATCTGCCAATGACCGCTGCCGTCGAGGTAGATATTGTAGTTGTCCGACGTGGTCAGCGTCGCTCCGGCCGCGGCCGCCTGCGCCGTGAGCGTGCCCTGGTCGAGCGACACCGAGACCGGCGCGACGCAATTTGCATCGATCTCCGGCGGGCACACCAGGATCGACTTCGTCGTGCCGGAAAACAGTTGCACGGGCGTCCCACTCACTCCGAGCAATGGGATCGGGTACGGATCCTGGAAGTAACCGCTTGGCGGATGCTCGACGACGGTGGTCAGCGGCGTGATCACGATGACGCCAGACCCGGCCTCCTGCGCCGCGGCGCCGAAGCCTGCTCCTGCCACGAGCAGCGCCGCCGCCGACCCGAGCAATCGACTGCGGATGCGGGCAAACCGACACGTCCGTCCGTCGCGCTTCACTTTCATCGTTTCGAGCAAATCCGATCTCCTGCTGACTGGGCGCATTGAACGCCACTCCCGCCGACAGGGTGAGACAAAGACCGGCTTCATTCGTCACTCGCCGGCGCAAAGCAGCTACGGTTGAAACGCGCCAGGCCGCCCGATCCGTCGTCAGGCGGCCTCGATCAGGCCGCCGGCTTCGTCGAGCGCGCGCAGGTGGTGGTCGGTGTCGCCGAACAGGGCCTCAATGGCGGTCAGCCGCTTGAAGTAGTGGCCGGCCTTGTACTCCCAGGTCATCGCGATGCCGCCATGCAACTGGATCGCTTCCTGGCCCAGGCTGCGGGCGGAACGGTTGATCTGCACCTTGACCGCCGACATCGCCGCGCGACGTTCGCGCCGGTCGGCGTGCTCGGCCATCATGGCGCCGAACATCGCCATCGAGCGCGCCTCCTCAAGGTTGACCAGCATGTCGGCCGCACGATGCTGCAGCGCCTGAAAACTGCCGATCGTGGTGCCGAACTGCTTGCGCTGCTTGAGATAGTCGACCGTGGTCTCGTGCAGCGCCTGCATCGCGCCCACCGCTTCCGCCGCGAGAGCTGCGATGGCGATGTCGGCGACGCGCTCAATGAGGGACAGGCCGTCGCCCTCGGGACCGAGCAGCGCGTCCCGGCCGACGCGGACGCCCTCGAACGTGACCTCGGCAACACGCAGGCCGTCCTGGGTCGCGGTACCGCGACGGGTCAGGCCAGCGGCATCGGCGTCGACGAGAAAGACGCTGATCCCGTCGCGGTCCCGGCGGGAGCCCGCCGTGCGGGCAGACACCACGATCGTGTTGGCAGTGTCGCCGTTCAGCACGATGTCCTTGACGCCATGAAGGACGAAGCCTTCTCCATCCGGCTTGGCCGTCGTCGCGATGTCGGCGAGATCGTAACGGGCTTGGCGTTCGGTCTGCGCGAACGCCAGCAGGCGTGAGCCGTCGATGATGCCGGGAATGATTGCAGCGCGCTGGGCATCGGTGCCGGCGAGGCGGACGAAGCCGCCACCGAGGACGATCGTGGCCAGGTAGGGTTCGACGACGAGGCCGCGGCCGATGGCTTCCATGACCAGCATGGTCTCGACCGGGCCGCCGCCGAAGCCGCCGTCGGCTTCCGCGAACGGCAGACCTAGAATGCCGAGCTCGGCATATTGCGACCAGAGCTTGCGGCTCCAGCCGTCAGGCTCGGCCTGGTAATCGCGGCGCTTCTCGAAACTGCCGTAGGCGTCGGCAATCGAGCGATCGACGCTGTCGCGTAGCAGGCGTTGATCCTCGGTGAAGTCGAAGTCCATGTCTTTTCCCTTGCAGGGGCTCTGCCCCTGACCCCGCTGGGGCCAGCGGCCCCAGACCCGCCTGACTTAAGTGATGGTTTCCAAAGGCTAGCCTTTGGCGGGGTCCAGGGGCAGCGCCCCTGGGCTAAAGCCCCAGAAACGCCTTGGCGATGATGTTACGCTGGATCTCGTTGGAGCCGCCGTAGATCGAGACCTTGCGGTTGTTGAAGTAGCTGCCGGCGAGCGTGCTGGCCCATGCGGGCCCGAAGCCGGGCTCGTTGCTGCCTTCGTCGCCTTCGTGCCACATCGGCAGGCCGTAGGGGCCGGCGATGTCCTTGAGCAGCTCGGTGGTCTCCTGCTGCAGTTCGGAACCGCGGATTTTGAGGATCGACGAGTTGGGATCCGGCCGTTCGTCGCCGTCGCGGGCTTTCGCGACCACACGCAACTGGGTGATCTCGAGCGCCTTGATGCGGACCTCGATGCCGGCGACGCGCCGGCGGAACTCCGCGTCGTCCCACAGCGAGCCGTCGCCCACGATCACCTCGCGGGCGAGGCGCTTGGCGCGCGCGATGCGCTCCTTGCTGACGCCGACGCGGGCTATGCTGGTGCGCTCGTGGCCGAGCAGGAATTTCGCGTAGTCCCAACCGCGGTTTTGCTCGCCGACAAGGTTTTCGGCGGGGACGCGGACGTCGTCGAAGAAAATCTCGTTGACCTCGTGCGCGCCGTCGATAGTGATCGTCGGGCGGACCGTGATGCCGGGGGTCGTCATGTCGATCAGCAGGAAGGAGATGCCCTGCTGCTTCTTGGCTTCGCGGTCGGTTCGCACCAGGCAGAAGATCCAGTCGGCGTATTGGCCGAGCGTGGTCCAGGCTTTCTGGCCGTTGACGACGTAATGATCGCCGTCGCGGTCGGCGCGCGTGCGCAGGCTCGCCAGATCCGATCCGGCGCCTGGTTCGGAAAAACCTTGGCACCACCAGATGTCGAGGTTGGCGGTGGCCGGCAGAAAGCGCTGTTTCTGTTCGTCGTTGCCGAAGGTGGCGATGACCGGGCCGACCATCTGCACGTTGAACTGCAACGGCGGCGGGACGGCGGCGCGCTGCATCTCCTCGGCGAAAATGTAGCGCTGCACCGGCGTCCAGTCCTGGCCGCCCCATTCGCGCGGCCAATGCGGGACGGCCCAGCCGCGCGCGTTGAGAATGCGCTGCACGGCGGTGAAGTCCGATTTCGACAAATGCTCGCCCTCGGCGGTGCGCTTGCGGATGTCGGCCGGTATTTCGGTGCGAAAGAAATGGCGGATCTCGTCGCGGAAGGCGATCTCCGCCGGGGTAAAGCTCAGTTGCATGATGCTGTCCTCAGGCGGCGGCGCGTTCGCGCCGGGCGGCTTCCTCGTCGATCAGTGTCTTGGCCATCAGCTTGCCGACAGGGCTGCGCGGCAGGGCGTCGCGCAGCTCGAGTGCGGCGGGCATCTCGTGTCTGCCGACGCGCTCGGCCAGGAATTCGCGTAAGCCCTCGAGGGTCAGTGGCCTGGCGCCAGGCTTGAGCGAGACGAAGGCCTTGGCCGCCTGGCCGCGGTAATCGTCGGGGATGCCGATCACGATCGTCTCGGCAACGTCCGGGTGCTCGTAGATGGCCTGTTCGATGGCGGCCGGATAGACGTTGAAGCCACTGCAGATGATCATGTTCTTCTTGCGGTCGAGCAGGAAGAACTGGCCGCGCTCGTCCATCCGTCCGATGTCGCCGGTCAGGAAGTAGCCGTCGGCGAAACTCTGCGCGGTCTCGTCGGGCCGGTTCCAATAGCCTTTGAAGACGTTGGGACCGCGGATCGCGATCTCGCCGGCCTCTCCAGGCGGCAGCGCGTGCGTCGGGTCGGTCAGCGAGACGATGCGCATGTCGATGCCGGGCAGCGGGATACCGATCAGGTTGGCCTGCGGAACCGAGGACGGCACGACGCGCGTGCCGGCGGGCGAGGTTTCGGTCATGCCCCAGCCATTGATCAGGCGCCGGCCGACCAGACGGGTGACGCGCTGCTCGATCTCGAAGGGGATCGCCGCACCGCCGGTGACGCAGTCCTTGAGGGACGAGAAGTCGCAGGCCGGCGCGGCCGGGTGGTTGGAGAGCGCAATCCACATGGTGGGCACGCCCGCGAAGCCGGTCGCGCGCTTGCGGCCGATATCGTCGAGCAGGGTGTCGGCGTCGAAGCGCGACCGGAGCAGCATCTCCGAGCCTGTCGAGACGGAGCCCAGCAGCAGCACGGTCAGCGCGAAGATGTGAAACAGCGGCAGCACGGTGACCAGACGATCGCCGGCTTCGCTCGGAGCTTCGCGATTCCAGGCCCGATAGATGGAGGTCGCCGTGGTCAGGTTGGCGTGGCTGAGCATCGCGCCTTTCGGCAGCCCGGTGGTGCCGCCGGTATACTGGATGACGGCGACGTCGTCGGGCGACACCGTTGGCCAATTGGCTGGCCGGGGGGACGAGGGTAGCGGCAGGACCCGGTCGCTCCAGGAGATCGCTTCGGTGGCCGGCGACGGGCCCCATTGCTCGTCCTGGCCGACCAGCACGCGGTCGACGATGCCCTCGTCCAGCAGGCGCAGTGCGAGCGCCAGCATGCCGCCGAGATTGGTGGTGACCAGGGTTCTGGCGCCGCTGTCACGCAGCTTGAAGACGAGCTCGCGCGGCGCGTCGAGCGGGCTGAGATGGACGATCCGGGCGCCCGCGCGGGCGGCGGCGAAGAAGCAGATCGGGAACCAGGGCGTGTTCGGCAGGTAGTGCGCGATCGCGGTGCCGGATCCGACGCCCGCCTGCAGCAGCCCGGCGGCGAGAGCGTCGGCGCGCTCGGCGAGTGTCCTGAAGTCGATCTGCCGTTCGCGGAACTCGATCATCGGCCGCTCGGGGTAGCGCTGGACGGCGCGGTCGAGCAGGGTCGGCAGGGTGACCGGTTCGATGGGCGCATCCCATGCGGCGGCGTCCGGGAACGACTCGCGCCAGGGCCTGCTCGTGCTGGTGTCGGTCATCAAAATCCTCCGGGGTGTCCGCTTGGCTGCGGTCGTGCCCGCGGATCTCTTCTTCGGAAGTAATGCGATCGGGTTGACGCTTGCGTCAAGGGGGTTGGGCGTTGGTCGGAGATCGCAGCCGAGCGCCGCTACGCAGCTTCGTCGTCGAGCCGATGCGCCATGGCGATCGCGCGTGGAAGGTCGAACGTTTTCGTGGTGGTTCACCAGCGTCGCCCTGTCCTAGAGAATGGTTTCCGAAGGCCAGCCTTTGGCGGGGTCAGGGGCGGAGCCCCTGGCTTTCTTGAGCGAGAGCAACCGAGATGATCGAAGCCTATCTCTGCGACGGTCTGCGGACACCCTTCGGCCGCTACGCCGGCGCGCTCGCGCGTGTTCGCCCCGACGATCTCGCGGCAACCGTCCTGCGCGCCGTGGTGGCGCGTGCGCCGAGCGCCGACTGGGCGGAACTCGATGACGTGGTCATGGGCTGCGCCAACCAGGCCGGGGAGGACAACCGCAACGTCGCGCGCATGGCGCTGCTGCTGGCGGCCCTGTCCGACCGCGTGCCCGGCGTCACGGTCAACCGGCTGTGCGCGTCGGGTCTGGAAGCGGTCGCGATCGCCGGCCGCGCGATCATGGCGGGTCATGCCGATCTGCTGCTCGCCGGCGGCGTCGAGAGCATGAGCCGAGCACCGTTCGTGATCGGCAAGGCGGAGACGGCCTACGCGCGTGCCGCCCGCATCGAGGACACCACCATCGGCTGGCGCTTGGTCAATCCGGCGATGCAGGAGCGTTACGGTACCGACTCGATGCCGGAGACCGCCGAGAACGTGGCCGCCGAGCACGGCATCGACAGGCGCGACCAGGACCGGTTTGCCGAACGCAGCCAGGCCCGGGCGACGGCCGCCGCCAGGCGTGGTTTTTTCGAGGCGGAGATCTGTCCCGTCGACGTGCCTGGCCGCAGATCGCCGGTCCGTGTCGCCGCCGACGAGCATCCGCGCCCCGAGACGACGCTGGACGCGTTGGCGTCGCTCAAGCCGGTCGTGCGGCCCGACGGCACCGTCACCGCCGGCAATGCGTCGGGCGTGAACGATGGGGCGGCCTGCCTCGTCGTTGCCTCGGAACGGGCGGCGGCGCGGCATGGGCTGACGCCGCGCGCTCGTTTGCTCGGCTACGCGACGGCGGGCGTGGCACCGCGCCTGATGGGAATCGGCCCGGTGCCCGCGACTGAGCGCCTGCTTGCGCGCACCGGCCTTGGGGTCGCCGATTTCGACATCGTCGAGCTCAACGAAGCGTTTGCCGCGCAGGCGCTTGCAGTCATTCGGCAGCTCGGCCTGCAGGACGACGCTGCGCATGTGAACCCGAACGGCGGCGCGATCGCGATTGGGCACCCGCTCGGGGCTTCGGGGGCTCGCCTGGCGCTCACCGCGATGCGGGCGCTCGAGGAGACGGGCGGCAGGCGCGCGCTGGTGACGATGTGCATCGGTGTCGGCCAAGGTGCGGCGCTCGCGATGGAGAGGGTCTGACCGATGACCGCGATCGGCTACCGGCGCGGGGATCGAGGGCAGCCCGCCTCGTTGCACCCCGCCTATGTCTCGACCACGAGCCGCTCGCCGAGCCATCCCCTGCACACAGGACGCGCTGTGTTGGTGATGTCCATGTCGACAGCGCCGTTGCGCACACCAGCGCACTGACCGAGGGTTTCCAGGATCTGATGACCCGCGTTGCATTGGGCCAGATCTGGACGCGGCCGGGACTGGATCATGTCACCCGCCGACTGCTGACGCCCTCGATGCTGATCGCGCTCAACCGGGGGAAGGGAATCAGGATGCGCGATCCTGCAGAGCGCGGTCTATTGCGGCGTTCCGGCGGCGAACAGTGCGTTGACCGCCGCCTCGGTGCTGGCCGAGTCCGAGGTCAGCTCTGTGGATTGTAGAAGATGACCCGGCTGCCGAGCGGTTCGAAGCCGAACTGCATCGGCCGCAGGTCCGAGAGCGCGTGCCTGATGGGCTCGTGCCGATCTTCCGGTGCGTAGAAGATCAGGAACCCGCCCGCACCGGCGCCCAGGATCTTGCCGCCCAGTGCTCCGGCCGCCCTGGCCGAAGCATACCAGCCGTCGATGGCGTCGTCGGTGATCCCGGATGTAAGACTGCGCTTCATCATCCAGTTTTCGTGCAGGATGCGGCCGAACGAATCGAGCGAGCCGCCATTGAGCTCCTCTCTCAGCAGATACGTCAGCTCGACCATCTGCTTGAGCACCGCCTGCACGTTGGTGTCCGATGAGGTGGCCGCGTTCTGCTTGGACAGCAGCGCCGATGCGCTGCGGGTGCGGCCCGTGTAGAACGCGATGATCCGCTTCAGCAGCTTCTCTCTTTGTTCGCGAGGCATCATCACCGGCGAGACCAGGACGCTGTCGTCGGGCTTGAATTCGATCAGGTTCATGCCGCCGAACGCCGCCGCATACTGGTCCTGCTTGCCGATCGGCTCGCCGCAGATGTCGATTTCGACCTGGCAGCTCTGGCGTCCGAGCTCTTCGGCGGAACAGTGCCGCCCGAGATAGGCGGAAATCACGTTGATCAGCCCGACGGTGAACGAGCTCGACGAACCGAGCCCGGTGCCGCGCGAGGGAATGTCGGCGATCGTCGTGATCTCGATGCCGCCTTCGAGCTGCATCAGCTCCAGTGTCGAGCGGACGATCTTGTGCTCGATCTCGTGGCGATGCTCGACCTCTTCGGTCCGGGAGTAGGCCACCCTGATGCCGTCGTCGAATTTCCGGTTGATGTTGACGTAGACGTATCGGTCGATCGCCGTGCTGAGGACCGCCCCGCCATGCCGGCGGTAGAACGCAGGCATGTCGCTGCCGCCGCCGACGAAGCTCATGCGCAAGGGAGTACGACTGATGATCATTCTGGTGAGCCGCCTCTCGGTTCGTCGCCGACGACGAGATCCAACTCGATCCGAACATCGGCTGCCGTCGCACCGCCCCGGGCCAGCGCCGCCGGCCCGGCGAGGGCGCCAGTCTGGGCATCGTCGGCGTCGATGTGGATGCGGTGCAGGCGTCGATCGGTGTCGGGCACATGCAGCAGGGCGGTCTCGCCCTTCACGACGAGCGTGACGTTCGCCGGCAGCGGCTTCGGATCGAGGACCACGGCCGCGTCGTTCGCCGGCTGCCAGACGATCTCGGTCGGCAATCCTCGTCGCCGCAGACTGGTCGCCAGGACCGAAGCGGTCGCCGACCGGCCCGAACGGGAGAGACCATCGACGAGGATCACGTCGCCCGCCGTGACTGCGGCAGCCAGCGGCTCGACGGCCTGGAGCCAGCGCGGGTAGTGGTCGAGGATGAGGGTGACGGCTTCGCCGAGGTCCTGGACCTCGAAATCGGGAGGGTGGTCGCCCGAGCTGACGGCCTCGCCGGTGTGGACGCGGATCGAGGTCACGCCGGCGCTTCGCGCGGCCTGCACGTCACGCGCGCCGTCTCCGACAAAGAAGGACTGTTCGCGATCGATGTTCATCTCGGCGATCGCACGTTCGATCAGACCGGACTTGGGCTTGCGACAATCGCAATCGACCTTCAGCGCCGTGACCTCGCCTGGGAAGCCGCGGTCCGGATGGTGCGGGCATAGATAGAGTGCATCGACGTACACGCCCTCCCGGCCAAGCTCCGTGTCCAGCTTGGCGTGTATGCGTCGCATCCCGTCGAAGGTGGCTTCGCCTCGTGCCAATACCGGCTGATTGGTGATGACGACCACGCGTCGCTCCGCTTCATTGAGCCTGTGCAACGCTGGCACGACACCAGGCAGGAGCGTGAAATCCGCCGTGGACCGGACGTAGCCGTTCAGGACGTTCAGCGTGCCGTCACGATCGAGGAAGACGGCCCGTTGCGGGACGCTTCGACGTGCCCGGGCGACCATGCCCGACGCGAGGTGGCGCTCGACCTTGTCCAGGCGCGAGGGGGTGCCGAGATCCTTGATGTATTCGTAACTCCGGTGACCATGGAGCCTCCGGCCGTTCTGCAACGCCCGGGGAAACAGGTCGCCTGCGAAATCGGCCGGAACCGGAATGGAGCGGTAAGCCTCGAGAAGGGAGCGCTCGACGACGTAGAAGGCCGCGTTGACGAGATTGGGCAGGACGCGCTGGGGATCATGCGGATAGCGATGGAAGGCGAGGATGCGACCGTTGTCGTCGAGTTCGACGAGATCGGAGTCGGCCGGATGATCGTTCGGATGGAGCAGCAATGTCGCGGCAGCACCTGCCGCGCGGTGCGCTGCGACCAGGGATGCGATATCGATGTCGAACAGCGTGTCGCCGTAGACGACGAGGAATTCGGCGTCGAGGCGGTCCAGGCAGGCCAGGACGGCGCCCGCCGTGCCGCGCGGCGCGCCATCGTCGACCAGCACGGTCCTGCAACCGAAATCCCGGCCTGCGAGAAAGGATCGCACCTGGGCCGCTTCATGGTTGACGAGAACAACCGCTTCGGTAACCCCCTGGGCTGCGAGCTGAGCGAGCTGCCGCTCCAGCAAGGCGACGCCGCAGACCGGGACGAGAGGTTTGGGCAAGCCACCGAGGCGTGAGGCAAGCCGTGTTCCCTTGCCGCCAGCGAGAATGACGGCCTGCATCGGGTCAGGCTCCGCTCGTGGTGATTTCGGCGACCGCGCGGCGGACTGCATCGTGCGAGCTCAGGCGCGGAGACCATCCGAGAGCCGCCAGCTTGCGCACCGACAGGCGGAACCGGGGAACGTCGCCCACCCAGCCCCGCTTCTCGGTTCCGAAAGCGACGAGCGCTCCAGGCGAGGCCGCATCGACGACGATGTCCGCGATGTCCGCGACCGTGATGCCGTCGTCGCCGGGGCCGACGTTGAAGACGTTGAACCGCTCCTGAGTCGAGTCAGCAATGAATAACATCGCGTCGACGAGTTCGTCGACATGGAGGTATGGCTTGCGTTGCGTTCCATCGCCCAGCACCGTCAGGGCGTTGGGGTCCGTTCTCAGTCTGCGGATGAAGTCGTGGATCACGCCATGGGTGGCGGGAGCGCCGATGATGTTGGCGAAACGGTAGATGTTTGCCCGGGGCAGGAAGTTCTCGACGGCCGCGCGTATCTGCGCTTCCGATGCCAGCTTCATCGCCCCGTAATAGGAGATCGGCTCGAGCGGCCCCGTCTGTTCGGTCAGTTCGCGTTCACCATGATCGCCGTAGATTGCCGACGACGAGGCGAAGTGCACCCGCGCCGGCCCGATCTCACGCAATAACGTCAGCACGCCCGTCGTGGTCAGAAAGGTGCGCTTCAGGTCGACGCTCAAGTCGCCGCTCCCGGCTGCGATATCGGAGTTCGCGGCGAGGTGCCAAACGTCGCTGATCGGCGGGAGGTCCAAGCTTCTGATCGACTTCTGAAAGGAGACCGGGTCGGCGACGTCGGCCTTGACGAATCGCGCGCGTGGATCCCTGGCCCGCAACCAGGCGAGGTTGGCTTCGGTCCCCAGAGACAGGTCGTCTACGAGAAGGATTGTAAAGTTCCGCCCAAGCAGGCGCTCGGCAAGGTTGACGCCGATGAAGCCGGCGCCGCCGGTGATCAGGTGGGTGCTCAACGGCTCCTCCCGCGTGAAGTCCCGTAGGGCGTTATCCCTTTCTTAGGATACGCGCCTTATCCTTTGTCCTTGCGCTACCGTATCGTGCGTGGCGCCTTAGCACTCCGCAGGGACAACATCAATGCGACATGCTGAAGCGAGCGCATCCATGCGAGTGAGCGCATGCGGCGATTATCTCGAGAGATTGTCGTCCCTGCTCGCGACGATGGACCAGAGCGACATCGACGAGGGGGTGCGCATGGTCCAGCGGGCGTGGGAGAACGGCTCGCAGGTCATTACTTTCGGCAACGGCGGAAGCGCTGTGACGGCACTGCATTATATCACCGACTGGAACAAGGCGTCCTTTCTTGCCAGGAAGCGCAGCTTTCGCGGCCGAACTCTCGTCGACAATCTCGGCCTGCTGAGCGCTTACGCCAATGACATCGGTTATGACGCGGTGTTCAGCGAGCAGTTGGCCAACATCGCCGTGCCGGGCGACCTGGTGATCGCGATCTCCGGCAGTGGAAATTCCCCGAACATCGTACGCGCGATCGACCAGGCCAACGGCATCGGCTGTCCGACGCTGGGGTTGTGCGGCTTTTCGGGCGGCGAGCTGAAGAAGCGCGCGACCCACTCGGTCTGGGCGCCGGTCGATGACATGCAATTGTGCGAGGACGTGCATGCCATCTTCGGACACATCGTGATGAAGGCGCTGGTCGCCTGAACGGAACGCGGATGCTCGATACAGCAGTGCGGGGGCCGGACGTGCCGGAGGCGGCCGAGCCTCGGTTCGGGGGAGAGGACGTGCTGATCGTCATCCCTTCGCTCAACGAGCAGGCTCACATAGAGGATGTCATACGCTCGCTGCAGGCTGACGAGAACTGTCGCGACGCCTTGATCGTGCTTGCCGACGGCGGCAGCCGCGACGAGACCGTCGCGATGGTCGAACGCATCGGGCTGGCTGACCGGCGTGTCGTGGCATTGTCCACCGACAGGCCGCTCGGGATCAGCGCGTCGATCAATCGTGCGGTCGAACGCTTCGGTCGCGGTCGACGCTGGCTTGTCAGGATCGATGCGCACGCTCGATATCCGACGGATTATGCCTCGCGGCTGGTCCGCACGGCGCTGGAGCACGAGGCCGATTGTGTCGTCACGCCGATGTCGAGCCTCGGCGCAACAGCTTTCCAACAGGCGGCTGCCGCTGCGCAGAACTCGTTTCTCGGGACAGGCGGGTCGGCTCACCGGATGGTCGGCGGCCGTGCGAGGTGGGTCGACCACGGACATCACGCGCTGATGGCTCTGGACAGCTTTGTCGCGGCCGGCGGATATGATGAGACGTTCAGCCATAACGAGGACGCCGAACTCGATCACCGCATCCTGCAGGGCGGCGGTCGGATTTGGTTGGCGCCCGAATTGGCCCTCGTCTACTATCCGAGGAGCACGCCGCGATCGCTCGCGCGCCAATACTTCAAATATGGGCGCGGACGGGCGATGACGGTGGCGCGGCATCCGCGCCGGAGGCGCGCACGGCAGGTGGCGCCCCTGCTGATCGCCCCGGTGATCGGTCTGGCCTTGCTCACCCCTGTCTTCTGGCTTGCCTGCGTGCCGGCGCTGGGGTGGGGGCTGCTCTGTCTGATCTACGGTCTCATGCTGACCCGGCCTGAAACGCCGGGATCGGCGGCTGCCGGAGCGGCCGCGATCATCATGCAGGCGGCGTGGTCGTTCGGCTACTGGACGCAGCTCTTTTCCGGGCCCCGGCCGGGCGCGCCGCCAGCGGCTCTGCGCCTCGACGACGGCGCGTTGCCTGCCGAGTAGAGACTGGTCCGCTTCGAGCCGAAGCAGCTGTGCGGCGAAGAGCAAGCAGGAGGCGATCGTGGACGCATGGTAGTGACGACCGGCAAGACGGCGAAATCGCTCCTGTGGAGCGGGGTTGAGAACGGCAGCCTGGCCGTCATCTCGCTCGGTTCGCTCATCGTCTATTCACGACTGCTGTCCGCATCCGAGTTCGGCTTGTTTTCAATCGTCCTCGCATTGACGGAACTACTAGGCGTGCTCGTCGCCATGCTCTTTCACGACGCGCTGGTGCAGCGTCGCGAGGTGACGGACCTCCATTTCGACACCGCCTTCACGGTCACGATGGCGTTGAGCTTCATCCTGATGGCCGGGTGTTGGGGAGCGGCCCCGCTGTTCGCACGCGCCGCTCACGCGCCAGAGGCCGGCGAGGTCCTCGGCTGGATGGGCCTGGTGTTCCCGAGCATGGGTCTGAGTGCCACGATCGTCGCTCGGCAACGTCGCGAGTTCGCGTTCAAGTCGCTGGCGATACGGTCTCTGAGCGGCCGGCTGCTCGGCGGTGTCGTAGGCATTACTGCTGCCGTCATGCACGCCGGCGTCTGGAGCCTGGTGTTGCAGCAGGTTCTTACCGCCATCACCGGATCGCTGGTCCTTTGGTTCACAGCCGCCCGAACGCCGCGCCTCCGCTTCGCTCTCCCGGAATGCCGTCAGCTCGTCGCGTTCGGTGTCTTCGCGGTTGCCAATCTCTTCCTGTCATTCTCGGCCAAACGCCTGTTCACGATCGTCGCGGGTCTTCGTCTGGGTGTCGCGACCGCGGGTTACCTTAATCTCAGCTTTCGCGTGGTCGACGTTCTGTGGGCCATCTCGGCCACGGCCGTCTCTCAAGTGTCGCTGCCGATGCTGTCCGGCTTGCAGTCGGATCCGGCGCGGCTGAAGCGCGCTTATGCGAGAGCGGTCGAGTTTGCTTGCCTGCTGCTCTTCCCCTGCTTCGCCGGCATTGCCGACACCTCGCCTGAGATTGTCAACGCCGTCTTCGGGTCACGATGGGCGCCGGCGTCCGGCTGTATTGCGGCACTGGCCTGCCTTGCCCTGGTGCAGACGCCGAGGCTGTTCGCAACACCCGTCTTGACCGCGATCGGCCGGCCACGAGACCCGCTCGCCGGCATGTGCGTCGAGCTCGCCTTCATGCTGGCGATGTTTCTGGTCTTCGGAATTCCGAGTCTGGCATGGGCGGTCGGGCTCTGGCTCGCGAGCGAGTGCAGCCAGATCCCGATCTCGGCCTGGATGCTGCGCCGGGCGACGGGCTATGGCATCGTCGACCAGTTTGCCGGAACCCGTGTCCCTCTGCTCGCAGTGACGGCCATGTCGGTGGCGGTGATCGGCACGCGACGGGTGCTCCCGGACGGTCTCGCGATGGCTCCAAAGCTGGCCTGTCTCGTCCTGGTGGGCGCCACGATCTATTCGGCCGCCTTGTTGCTCCTCGATCGGAGGCTGGCCCGCAGGTTCCTGAGTTTTGTCCATTCCGGTCTCAGATCGACTGAGGCTTGAGAACCAGAATGCATCTTACCAAGGTTGACCTTAGAGGGGCTGATCGCGGCTGGTTCGTCTCGTGAGGTCGGGTCTGCCGCGACGCGACCTCTGGCTGCTGCCTCTCGTTGCCGCTTCGGCCTCGCTCGGACTGCTCGTGGGCACGGAGGGGTTGGCGAGGATTGCCTGGCCGGAACGCCAGACGGATGCTTGCGAGCGCATCGATGCAACGGGGGATCATTTCCGACCGAACTGCCGCTCACGGGTCAAGCTCGCCGAAGGACCCTGGGTCGAGTATGCCTATAATCGGTGCGGGTTCCGCTCGGCCTCGGACTGCGGACCCAAGCCGGCGGGCAGTCTGCGTGTGGCCGTGCTGGGTTCGTCCATCAGTCGGGGCTTCTGGGTGTCGTACGAGCAGAGCTTCGCTGGCCGGCTTGAGCGTACACTCGCTCACGAGTGCGGCCGCGATGTCGAGTTCCAAAACCTGGCACTGCCTCGCTCCGACAGCGCCTCGGGACCGGTCTGGCACACCATGGCCAACCGCGTCGGGGAGGCCCTCTCACTCCAGCCCGACGCCATCGTCACTATCCTTGCCCCGTATGACCTCGAACAATACAAGGCCGCCCCTGGCACACGGGCCGCTGCGGCCGCACCAACCGTGGGATCGCGCGCCGTTGCGGCCATTGCCTGGCTCAAGAAGAACCTGTTCGGCGCCAGTCGAGTCGTGCAGATCGCGGAACATTATTTCTACCTCGACCTCGGCCGGTACACGTCGTTGTATCTCCAGCACGGCGACGCGGCCGATTTCCTGCGTTCTCCGCTCACGCCAGCCTGGCAACGACGGCTTCGTATTGCCGACGACACGCTGGGTCGAATTTCCGAACAGGCAAACAAGGCGCACGTCCCCGTCGTCGTTGTCTTCATGCCCTCCCGCGTAGAGGCGGCCCTCTCGACATCCCGGGCGGTGCCGGCCGGCGTGCACCCTTTCCAGCTTGGGCAAGCGGTCGCCCGTATCGCGCGTCGGCACGGGGCAGCGTTTGTGGACCTGACGCGACTGGCCAGCGGGATGCCGAACGTGGCCGATCGCGCCTACTACCCCGTGGATGGCCACCCGAACGGTCAAGGCCACGCTTTGATCGCGAGCGGCGTGGAGCGCGCGCTGGTCACCCAGGTGCCGGCGTTTGAGAGCTGCCGGCCTAACGGGACGCCGGTTGACGCCGACGTCGGCGTCGAGTGAGCCTTCGTCCAGATCTTCGGTCCAGGTCTCTTCGATCGGCCAAGTTTACCCGTTTCGTTCAGTTAACGCTCCACACCAAACATCGGGCATGGTAGAGGCTGTCCAACGCTGCGGGAAGACGACGATGCTGCACGTCATATACCGATCATATGGCGGGGAGAACAGGAAGGGTCGACCTACCTACTACAGCAAGCTCCTAGCGCTGGCGTCCATGGTTCGCAGCTTCGGGCAAATGCGGTCTCAACCAGCCGAGTTGATCTTTCTCAACGATGGACCGATCCCTGCCGATCGTCTTCTCTTGATGGAGAACACGGGAGAGGTGGTGTCACGGTCCGATCTGGGGCTGCACGGATCGCTGCGCGCAGGACTGGAGATCGCAACGTCCCGCGGTTGGGCCGGCGATGATCTAGTCTGGTTTTCCGAGGATGACTACCTCTATCTGCCGAGCGCTCTCAGCGAGCTGATCGCCGCGGCGACGGCGTTCCCGCATGCGAGCTACTTCGGCCTCTATGCGCTGGTCGGATCGCGTATGCCGAACGGCGCGGCGTTCGAGGAGACGATGCGAGTTCCGTCGGAATGGGTGGCCTCGGATCGCAGGATTGTCAACGGTCATCCATGGTGCCGGGCACTGAGCACAACATCCACGTTTGGTGCCAGGGTTGATGCCATCTCCGAAGATCGACGAATGACACAGATTGCGATGCGATCGGGAGGGAGCTTCGATCACACGACCTGCCTGATGTATCAGGGTTTCTCACCATACCCGATCACGTCGCTGACCGAACCGTTCCGGTCATCCGCGGTCCCGAAGAGCTGGCTCAGGAGAGCTGGCGTGCTCGGCGTGCGCTCAGGGCTGAATGCCTATCAGGCAATCCGGATCATGGGTCGAGCGGAACGGAGGCTGCTGGTCGCTTCGGACCCGGCGCTGATTACCCATCTCGAGTCCGCCTACATGGCGCTGGGAACCGACTGGACGTCGGTTGCTGCGGAGACTCGATCCTGGCTGGAGTCGGAGAGTGGAGAACCACCCTCGGGTCTGATCTCCAAGGCGCCCGGATCAAGTGTCTCCGTGTGCTGACCGCGATGGCAACAACACATCTCACGCATTGACGCTTCGCGATCGTCGCCACCTCCGCAGAATGGGCGCCTTGCTCAGCCGAGCTGACGACCACGAGGCGATCAGGAGCAAGGAGGTCATCTGGGCCGGTCCCGAAAGCAGGCCACCGGACGCCAGCAGGCACAAACCGAGCAGGAGGAGGCAGGTTCTGATCGCCTCCTTCTGGATGTCGCGCCGGACGCCGCCGATCCGGTAGACGAGGTAGATCATCCACATTGTGGCGATCTGGGACGACACCAGGACCACTCCGACCGTCGTTGGTGGGACGATCAAAAAGACTGGTGCAAACTTCAGGAACTGCAGGAGAGGGTAAAGGAAGACCCGCGTCCGCACCTGAACTCTGTTATAGGTCCAGAAGCTTGCTCGGATGGCGAGCATCGCGCCGGCCCAGATCAGGCTGTCGTCCAGGATGCTGCGGGACAGCACGCCGGCCTCGCGACCGAAGAGAAGCGCGAGCGCGCCAGTCGAGGCGGCCCAAAGCCAGGCCGAACTCCGCAACGGATAGGACCCGAACCGATCGATGTTCCCGCCAAGCGTGGGTGCGGCTTCCGACCGCGCGGCTGCGAAGTCGTTCTCGTGATAACCAATCTCGTAGACGCACATCAGTGATAAAGTCAGCATAAAGATCAACGGTAACTCGACCGCGAGATCGCCGAAGCTCCTAATGACGCTCATGACGGTGATCAGCATCTCGACCAGCACGATCTGATCGAAGACGTAGCTTCGCGTGTATTTCACTCGGGCGGTATAACGCAGAGGGAGATAAAGGTGTTCGGCGGCGCGGAAGGTCTCGCCCTGAGGCGGGACGAGGATACCGAGTCTTACGGCTTGCAGCAGGTCGGCGTCGTCGGTGGAGTCTGAGACGAACGTCGCGTTGGCAATAAATTCATTGCCAAATCGCTTCCGGGCAAGCGGCAGCTTGCCGCGCGTCAGGTATCGGAGGTTACACAGCAAGGGTGTCGCGACGAGCCGCGCCTGTTGCCACCTGGTGCCACGGACGAGGGGCTCCACAATGAATCTCATGCCGAAGGTGATGATCAGCAGGCGATCAACAGGGACGCCCGAGAGCGTATCGGAGAGCGTCCTACTCACATGCTGCGCGAACAACCCGGGCGCCAGTCGTCGCCAACGAAGGATGTTCCAGGGGCAGCAGATCAGGATGGCGACGCAACAGACGTAGTCCCTCAGCCGGAACCAATGCTCCAACCCGGTCAGCCGCCAAGGCACGCACTGCCGGACGAGGAAGTCGATCACCGCGACGACTGCCGACGGTCTGCACGACGCGATGAAGAGTTCTGTACTGTTGCAGGCAAACAAGGTGTGGTCGAAGTCGATCAGGACGGGTGACGAGGCCCCGATGATCTCTGCGGGGATCAGCTGATCGGATGGCTGTCCGACCGCCGGCTCAGTCGCTCTCAGCATCTGACCCACATCTCTCCATACCGGGCACTCCATGCCGTCGGCGTCGGTATAGGATGAAACCTTGACCTTCCGGTTAAAGGTCCATTACGACGTCGATCTGGACGGCCTCGCGGCGGACGCTTCCGGTGAACCGGCCGGCCCCGATGACCGCCCGAGAATGAAGGACCCCGAGTGTCTCAGGCCTGTTCGAGCAACGAGTCTGACGCCGTCCTGCGCTTCACCGCCCTGCTCGTACTCTCGGCAATGCTTTCGCAACGATTCTGCGTCACGTTCGGCACGTCCTACCTCAGCCTGGAGGGCCCGATCGGGTTCGCACTCGCCGGCTACGGGTTGCTGAAAGGCACCTTGGCCCTTCATCCGACCCGTCTGGCAATCTTTGCTGCTCTCGTCGGTTGCGTCCTGTTGGGAGGGTCGGTGAGAGCTGCCGTTCCGCCATCATACGGCTCCATGGCGAGCTGGCCGTCCGCGGGCCAGTTCCTCACCTTCACTGCATTCGGCGTGCTGGTCTTCGCGCGGTCAGTGGACGAGGCGGCATTCTTCCGGGTCGTGAACGCCGCCTTTGTTTTCATCGGACTGTGCGGTATCGCGCAGTTCCTCCTGCAGTTCGCCGGCCTCGGTCTATTCAGTTTCGACGATTTCGTCCCCAGGCAGTTCCTGTTCCAGGGCTGGAATACCGCCATCCCGATCGGGACGAGCGGCTACTTCAAGTCAAACGGGTTCTTTCTGGTCGAACCCTCCGTCTTCTCGCAGGTCATGGCTCTGGCAATCATCGTCGAGATCCTGCTGTTTCGCAGGATTGCCTTCATGGTTGTCTTCTGCGCGGGCCTGATGATGTCGACGTCCGGCACCGGCTGGCTGATGCTCCTCAGCTTCGTGCTCACGGCGTCGTTCAGCCTCGGCGGCCGTGGCGTCAGACTGTCGCTGGCGACGGTCGCCGCGGGCGTTCTCGCCCTGTTGGGCTTCGCGTCGATGTTTCCCGCCGGCTTTGAGGTTTTCATGTCGAGGACCGACGAGGTCTACACGATCGGCTCGAGCGGTCACGACCGGTTCGTGACACCCTGGTGGTTCGCGGGTTGGATCCTTTCCCGCACGCCAATGGCCGCCCTCTACGGTCTCGGTCCAGGCATCACGGAACATATGGCGATGACTCCCCCCTACCTGTTCAACACCAATCCACCCGTCAAGATCGGTCTTGAATACGGTTTCCCGGTTTTCATCGTGTATATGGGATACATTCTTGTTGCGCAACGGACTATGACGCAGAAGGCGCTCGTGGCACCGGCGCTGGTCCTGTTGCTGATCGATGGAGGCAACTCTCAGTTTCCGCCTGTCCTCTTCCTTGTCTTTCTGCTGATCTCGATCGCCTACCTCGAACCCTCCGATCGTCGGACACGACGCGCGAGCAGGACCTGGGAGGCGCAAACGGGCTCGGCCACCGCCGTTTGAGGACGGCGTCTGGTCCCGATCTGCGTGGCAACGTGTCCGAACGCTCACACGTCAGCATCGATGATTGGGCAGGATGATATTTCGCTATACAAATAAACGAGGGAACAGTTAGGCAATCCTTCAGACGGGACGCCTTCGCTCCCTCGATTGCGAAAGGGAGACACGCCGATGAGCGACGTCTATGGACGCCTGACGACAGTCTTTCACGATGTATTCGACGACGACTCGATCGTCCTGACGCCGCAACTGACGGCGGCTGATGTTCCGGAGTGGGATAGTCTGAGCCACATCAGGCTGGTGCTTGCGGTCCAGAAAGCCTTTCACATCAAGCTTTCCGCTGCCCAGATCGGCGATCTGAAGAATGTCGGCGAACTTGCGTCTCTCATCCGCGACAAGACGCAAGCGGCGTGAGCACCTCGCTTTACACCGACCTCGCCTGGCTGCCGCGGACGCCGGTCGATTTCTCCGCCTCCTGCAAGGCGCTGGCCGGGCAAGCCGCGCTCGGCCCAATGGTGCGCGCCCTTGCCTGTCACGGGATGGACGCAAACCAGTCGAGCCGGTTGGGCCGCGCCATCGGCCGGGCTATGGCCGCCGGACGCAGCCTCGCGCCGCTGGTGCCGTTCCGGCTCGGGCTGATCGGCAACGGGACGCTCGACCTGCTCGCCCCCATCCTCGTGGCCAGCGCGGCACGGCACGGGTTGGCACTCGATTGCGTCCAGGCCGATTATGGGCAGACCACGCAGGAGGCGCTCGACCCCGCCGGCCGGATCAACACGTCCAGACCGGACGCGGTCCTGCTCGCGATCGATCATCGCGGCTTGCCACTGCATACGGCTCCGGGCGATCCGGATGTTGAGCGCGCCTCGATCGCGCAGGCTCTCGATGATCTCGACCGAATGCGGCGCGCGATACGCTCCCATTCAGGTGCTGCCTGCATCATTCAGACCATTGCGCCGCCGCCGGAAACGTTGTTTGGCAGTATCGATCGGGTGGTTCCCGGGACCAGCAGGCGCCTGATCGACGGCCTCAACCGGGCCATCTGCGACAGCATCGCCGGAACCGAGGACCTGTTGCTCGATGTGGCCACGCTCGCCGAGACGATCGGTCTGGGTACCTGGCATTCGCCGGCGCTGTGGAACATGGCCAAGCTCGCCTTCGATGAAAGCTGCCTGCCGGTCTACGCGGAGCATGTGGCTCGACTGATCGCGGCCTCTCGCGGGCGTAGCCGCAAATGCCTCATCCTGGACCTTGACAACACGGTCTGGGGCGGGGTGATCGGCGACGACGGCCTCGAAGGTATCAGGGTCGCGCAGGGCGACGCCACCGGAGAAGCACATCTGGCGGTCCAGCAACTGGCACTCGCGCTGCGCGCGCGCGGTGTAGTGCTCGCGGTGTCGTCGAAGAACACCGACGAGATCGCACGCCAGCCGTTCCGTGCGCATCCGGACATGCTCCTCAAGGAGGCGCACTTCGCCGTCTTTCAGGCCAACTGGAACGACAAGGCCACCAACATCAAGGCCATCGCCGACGAATTGTCGCTCGGCCTGGACGCGATGGTCTTCCTCGACGACAACCCGGTCGAACGCGGCTTGGTCCGTCGTGTGCTGCCGCAGGTCGCCGTGCCCGAACTGCCGGACGATCCGGCCTGGTATGCGCGATATCTGGCAGCGGCCGGGTATTTCGAATCGACCGCGTTCTCGGCCGAGGACCGTGATCGCGCCGCGATGTATCAGTCCAACGCTCGCCGTGTCGCCCTGCTCAGGCAGGCCGGCGATCTCGACGCCTATCTCGCCTCGCTCGACATGGAAATCCAGTTCGCGCCCTTCGACCGGGTGGGCCGAGCGCGCATCAGCCAACTGATCAACAAGTCCAACCAGTTCAACTTGACCACACGGCGTTACGGCGAGGCCGAAGTCGCGGCCGCGGAGGGTGACCCGGATGTCTTCACCCTGCAGGTCAGGTTGATCGACGGCTTCGGCGACAACGGCATGATCGGCGTCGTTATCTGCCGTCCCGGAGGGCCCGGCGAGTGGGTGATCGACACGTGGCTGATGAGCTGTCGCGTGCTGGGCCGGAAGGTCGAGATCATGGTCCTGCGCGAGATCCTGCTGCACGCACGCGACAACGGCATCGACCGATTGGTGGGGCGGTTCGTTCCGACCGAGAAAAATGCGCTGGTACGCGACCACTACCTTAACCTCGGGTTCACCAAGGTGAGCGAAGACGAGGGTATGACGAGCTGGATCTTGCCGACCACCACCGAGATCGCTTCCGTGCCGATGCGGGTCGTGCGCTCCGGCGCCGCCTGCGTCGCCGCGTGAACCGACGATGCGGGCAGGAATCCCGAGGCATGATTTCTGGCTGCTGCCGTTGGTCAGTGTTGCGACCATCGTGGTCATGCTGCTCGGCGCCGAACTGACGGCACGCGCGGCGTGGCCGGAGCAGATGGTCAACGCATGCCGCATGTCCGACCCGCAAGTCGGGAACCGCTACCGCGGCCACTGCACATCAAGGCTGAAGACCGCCGAAGGCCCATGGGTCACCAACGACTACAACGATTGCGGTTATCGTTCGCCGACATCATGCGGGCCGGTGCCCGCCGGCACGCGTCGTGTGGCGATCATCGGCACGTCGCTCGCCGAAGGCTACATGGTCGAATACCCGGATACGATCGGCGCCCGGCTCGCCGTCGATCTGACCCGGATGTGTCAACAGTCGGTCGAGGTGCAAAACCTGGGTGCCAATTTCTACGGCGGACGGTTGTTGGTGCCACGCATGGCCGAAGCGTTGCGTCTGCGGCCCGACCAGGTGGTGCTGGTGCTGGCACCATTCGATCTGGACGCCGAACTGCGCGACGGCGACCCCGTGCGTGTGACGCCCAACGCCGCCGATCCGACGATGTTGACGGGCGGCCTTCAGCAGCGCGTGTTCGGCGCGCTCAAGCAAAGCCGCACGCTGACGGTGGCGCAGCACTTCCTGTTTCAGAACCCGTCGGTCTATCTTCCGCTCTATCTGCGCTACGGCGACAAGGCCGACTTCCTGCGTCAGCCGTTCAGCCCTAACTGGCAGAAGCGGCTGCGGCATTTCGATGCGTTGATGGGGCAGCTTGCCAATCAGGCGCATGCGTCAGGCGTGCCGCTCACCTTTGCCTTCATCCCACAGGAGGCGCAGATCGCTCTGATGGCGGGGCGGCGCGTGCCGCCGGGCATTGATCCGTCGGCTCTGCAGGCCGCTTTGCGGGCGATTGCCGGGCGATGGGGGGTCGGCTTCATCGACGCGTCGCTGATGTTGCTGACACAGCGTACGCCGGAACGTCTCTACTATCAGGTCGACGGGCATCTTTCGGGTCGTGGGCAGCCCCTGGCGGCGGCGGCCATCGCACAGGCCCTGGCCAATACGCCGGGCGGTCCGTTTACCAGGTGTCGCGAGATGGCACCCTCGGTGGTGGGATTGAACGGATGATCGTCCCGTCGGTGCAGTTCCTTGAATTTGCGGCCGCCTCGGCGCTGGTGTTCAATCTTGCGGCCGCCGCCTGGTGGCGCCGATGCGTGCTGCTGGTGATCAACGTCGTCTTTCTCTCCAGCTTCTCGACATCACCCCTGGCTTTCGCGCCGTTTGCAGGCTTCCTGATCATCGGGTTCCTGGCCCAGCGTTGGAGCCGACATGGCTCTGCGCCCCGGCTGTTCTTCGCCCTGATCATCGTCACTCTGGCAGCGTTCGCCTGGCTGAAGCGCTACATCTTCATTCCGACATCGTTGATCCTGCCGTTTCCCTATGTCCTGGTCGGCCTGTCCTACGTGTTCTTTCGCGTCCTGCACGTGATCATCGACAGCCACCAGGGCGCAATCGAGCGGCCGATCGGTCTGCTGTCCTATGTCAACTACACGCTGAACTTCACCAGTCTGACCTCCGGGCCGATCCAGCGCTACCAGGACTACCACCGTATGGAAGCCGAGCGGCAACCGCTCGACCTCGTCATCGCCGGGAATGCGTTTGAACGCATCATCGTCGGCTACTTCAAGGTGGCGATCGTCTCGATGGTGCTCGCCCTGGCGCAGCACGATGCCATCGATGCGCTACAGACCACGCAGGCTCTAGCCGGCAGGGTAGGGTCGGGCGCGTGCGTCGCCGCGATTTATCCGGTGTATCTCTACTTCAACTTCTCCGGTTACGTGGACGTCGTCATCGGTGTCGCACGCTTCTTCGGAATCGTGCTGCCCGAGAACTTCGATCGCCCGTTCTCGTCGGAAAATTTCATCATCTTCTGGTCACGCTGGCATATTACATTGTCGAACTGGCTGAAGACCTACGTCTACAACCCGCTGATGATGATCGGGATGGAACGAGTCACGACGCCTTCCCTGGCTCCCTACACCGCGGTCGCGGCCTTCTTCGTGACGTTCTTTCTGGTCGGTCTCTGGCACGGGCAGACGTCGGAGTTCCTGTTCTTCGGCTTCCTGCAGGGTGGTGGCGTAGCGGCGAACAAGCTTTACCAGGTGATGATGCAGGAACGTCTGGGCCGCGCAGAATATCGCGCGCTCGCGACGAACGCGCTCTACAAGGCGTTCTGTCGCGGCCTGACCTTCACCTGGTTCACTTTCACTCTGTTCTGGTTCTGGTCGAACTGGGCGCAGATCGGCGGCTTCTGCCGCGACCTCGGACCGGCCGGACTGCTGCTCGTCTGGTTGGCAATCCTGGGCGGCGCGACTCTCGCGCTGGCGGCATTGGACGCTATCCGCACGGCCTTGCTGCAGGTCGAGTGGGGGGGAGTGACGGTGCTGCGCTCTCGCTATCTCCGCACCGCGCTGGCGACGGCCATGGTCGTCGTGACGGTGACGATCATCGTGGTGCTGGACTCGCCGGCACCCGACATCGTCTACAAGACGTTCTGAAAGCGGGCCGATGGCGATGATTGTTGGATCGTTCAAGCGATGATGCGAGCCGCCGGAGATTTCACCTGCGCGCGGTCCAGAGGCAATCACCCCCTGGCACAACGGCGCAGTGATGCGTAGACTCTGGAGACTATTGTTCCATCGATTGGGTCGGACGCCATCCGCTCCCATGATTGTTCCGGCTCTGCAAAGTGGCGAGCCCAAGGCCGTGCACGAGGCGTTCACGCCGACGCAACCCTGTCATGGCCATGCTGCTCTCGTTGGTCGTCAGCGGGAGATCGAGACCATCCATCAGGGTCTCACCGAGGACAAAGCGCATATCGTTCTCTATGCCGACCGGGGCTGGGGAAAGACGTCGCTGGCGAACATCGTCGTCGAGAATTTGCGAAGCAAGGGACTGGTCGTCGCCCGCACGCAGGCCGAAGCGGGCAGCACCTTCGACACGGTCGCGCGCGGACTGGTCCGCACGCTGCCTATCTCCCTCCTGACCACACCCGTTCGCTTCGACACCACCGAAGGTTGCGAGGCGGCGCTGCCGGCGACGGCGGCCGGTCCCGACGACGTCGTCACGCTGATGTCGAGACTTCGGCTCGATTCCCTGATCTGCGTCGTCGACGAATTCGATCGCGTGACCGACCCGCAGTCCCGCACGATGCTCGCTGACACCATCAAACAGCTCTCAGACCGACGCATTCCGTTGCTCTTCATGATCATCGGCGTCTCCGGAAGTCTGGAGCAGTTGCTCGGCCAGCATCCATCGATCCAACGAAATGTCATCGGGGTCGGCTTGCCGCTGCTGTCGGACGACGACATCGGCCGGATCATCAAGAAAGGAGCGGCTGAGGCCCAGTTGACGATACCAGGCGGTCTGGTCAGCAGCATCGCCGCGACATCGCGAGGATTGCCCTACGTTGCGCATCTTCTGGGTCTGCGGACGGCGCAGGCCGCAGTCCGGCGACGTGCGCCAGCGATCGAGCGCAAGGATTTGATGACGGCGCTGACGCGATTGGCGTCCGAGACGCCACCTCGAATCGTCGGCCTTTACGAAGATGTGACCGCGGGCGAGCAAGATCGTGTGATGGTCTCGGCCCTCAAGGACATCGCGAATTCCGTCCAGGATCGTTGGGGCCGCATGCAGGTGGTCGGCGCCGGCGCGGATGGCGTCGTGGTCGGTGGAGCGCGCGTTCCCAAATCATGCTTCCTGACGTTGGTCGAAACCGGCGTTCTTCGATCGAGTGACGGAAAACCCAACCACGTCTCGTTCTCGGAACGGACTCTGCTTCACTACATCCTCGTCAAGACCGCCGAACAGGAACAGCTGACGGGCAGTCCGCCGACCGAGCTCGGCGAAAGAACCGGGCGACAACCTGCCTCGAGCGGAGATCGCCCGCTCATCCCCCTCGCACCGGCAACTTCGATCTAGGGTTAGCATGGACATCCCGGTTTCGACGTCTCGCGCGACTGAACGGCCGAACGCGACGATCAGGCTGCCGCAAATCGCGGCACTGCTTCGACGCAACGCGGTGCTTATGGTGCTGTGTGGGGCCATTGCGGCCGCCGGTGCGTATGCCTTCAGCAGCTCGCGCCCGGCTCGTTACACCGCCTCCGCGAGCCTTGCCATCGAAGGGCAGAGCTTCGCCATTCCCGAGCTCGAAGGCGCCGTCCGCAGCGACAACCTGCCCGATCCGATGCCGGTGATCCGCACGGAGGAGCAGGCGCTGATGTCGGGCGAGCTCGTCCAATCCGTCATCACGAAGCTGGCCCTTGATCGTCGACCCGAATTCAACCCGGCGCTGCGGCCTGCAACCCTGGTGCAGAGTGTTCGGCGACGGCTGGAACATGCCTTCCCGATGCTCCCGCGTTCGCCGCCAACACTCGACAGCACACAGGCGGTGGAAGACGAGGTGTTCCGGGCACTGGTGATCTCGCAGGACAATCGCAGCCTGGTCATTGGCGTCTCCTTCACGAGCCAGGATCCGGTGCTGGCCGCTGCCTTCGTCAACGATCTCGTCTCGACCTATCTCGGAGCGCAATCCGCACGCCGGACTTTGGCAAACCGGAGTGCGAATGCCGAGCTGATGCAACGCATCGCCGGCGTGCGAACCGGGCTTGCGGAAACGCAGCGGCAGATGCGCGACTTGCGCAGCAAGAACGAGCTTGTCGGCCTTCGTGCGGGGAGCATCGGGCAACAACAGGTCGAGGAATATGCGACCGCGGCGGCACGGGCCGGACTTGACCGGGCTGATCTTGAAGCGAAGTACGAGCGTGCCGTGGCACTCGCGAGACAGGGCTTCTCCGGTGACGTCGACAATGTCCTTGCTTCGCCGACGATCACGCGTCTGCGCGAAGATGAGAGCGTCGCTTCGGAGAAACTGGCCGAGCTTGAGGCTCAATACGGACCGAACTACCCGAGCGTGCGCAGCGCGCAAGCCAATGTGCAGGCGGCGAGCGTTGCGCTGGCGCATGAGGCGCAGCGTATCGTGTCGTCGCTCGGAGCGCAGCTCGTGGTCGCACGGGCCCGCGAAGCCGACACGCAGCGCCAGCTGCAGACTGCGCGCGAGACCAGCGTCACGTCGGAGAACAACCAATCCGAGCTCGACGATCTTCAGCGCGACATCGATGCGCAGCGCACTCTCTACCAGAACCTGTTGCAGGCCGCGCAGAGGACCACGGCGCAGATCACCCCCGCGCAAAGCCTCGACGCGCGCGTTCTCAGCCACGCGGTGCCGCCGGCTGAGCCTTCGAGCCCGAAGACCAAGCTGGCGACGGTCATGGGCGGAGCAGGCGGTCTCGTGCTCGGGATCCTCATAGCCTTGCTGCGGGCCCGCAGCGCCAACCTGCTCTTGACCGCGACCGACGTCACCAGCAACACGGGTCTGATCGTAGCTGCCACCCTCCCCCGCCAGGAGGGCAGGCGGACACTGATGTCGCGGGTGCGGGCCGATCCTGCTGGGCCGGAAGCCGAGGCGCTCCGCCTGCTTCGAGGTCGCCTGCGCGCGGGCGGCCGCCACAGCGCGCCTCGCAGCGTGCTGTTCGTGTCGCTCGACGACGACCTCGAGGCGGCCTCGCTCGCGACGGCGTTTGCCTATGTCGCGGCCGGCGACGGCGAGAGGGTGGTCCTGGCCGAAGGGAACCTCGGGGCGCCTCGGCTGGCCCGGCTGCTCGGCATCGGCCAAGCGGGTTTGCTGCGGGTGCTGCGCGGCGAGATGGCTTGGCGCGATGCCTTGCTCAGAGACCCCTCGGTGCAGCTCGACATCCTGGTGACCCCGCAGGCAGCAACGCCGGGGTCCAACGCCCTCGTGAGCGGGACCCACTTCCAGAACCTGATGTCTGATCTCCACGGCGCCTACAATTTGACGGTCCTGGCCGGTCCGCCTGCGGCCAGCGCCGATACGCTCGCGCTCGCCGCGGAGGCGAACGCGACGGTGCTTGTCATTCACGCCGAGCGGACCGCGGCCGCGGCGGCACGAGACGCCGGTGCCCAGCTCGCCGGCATCTCTCATATCCGGCCGGCCGCTGCTCTCGTGGCCGCGCGCTGACGAGGTCAAAGTCTGGCTGCTGCTGAAGAGGCAAGGCGAGAGCCGGATTGGCTTTGCCCCGAACCCCTATTGAAGGCGGTTACCGCAACCGCTGCGTCAAGGGCACATCATCACGACAACCCGGCGGGTCTGGGGGCGCGTTCCCCAGCGGGGTCTTGGGGGGGCGCCCCCACCCCACGTTGGGGCAGGGGGCGGCGCGGGGGGGGGCGCCCGGACC
>CAXTSH010000006.1:0-27150 GCA_964246925.1 uncultured Acetobacteraceae bacterium | reverse complement strand
CCCCCCACCTCCCCCCCCCCCGGGGGGGGGGGGGGGCGCCCCCCCCCGGGGGGGGTGGGGGCCCCCCCCAACGCCAACTTTCGCGCAGGTCGCGGCGATCGCCTTGAAGACCGAAACTTGTCAGGAGCTCGCGGGGCCGGGAGCCCTGCTCCCAGGTGCCGATCTGGAAGCGCCGGCCTGGCGATAGACATCGAGCGTGCGCCTGGCGATCTGGTCCCATCCAGGGATGTCACCGGCCAGGCCGCTGACATGGGCGGCGCAGGCGGCCGTGAACCGGCGATCGCTCAGCATGTGTCGCATGGCCGCGCTGAGCGAGCCGACGTCGCCGGGCGGCACGAGATGACCATGCACGCCGTCGGTGAGCAATTCCGCGAAAGCGCCAAGCCTGGACGCAATGATCGGACGTCCATGCGCCAGGGCGAGAAACAGCACGCCGCTGGCCTCGATCTCGCGGTAGGGAAACATCGCCACGGTATCCGGGCCGAACAACCCGGCGATTGCTTCGTCCGGCACATAGCCGGTCTCCAGCTCGATCGAAACTCCTGCCTCGTTCGCACGGGACAGAAGCGGTGCAATTTCCATATAGGGCTTGCCCACGATCCGCAGTCGAGCCTGGTCTCGCAGCTCCGGCGGAAGTGCCGCAAAAGCATCGATCAGCAGATCAAGGCCCTTGTAGGGTCTGATCTTGCCGAAAAGCAGAAACACCAATCCGCCGTCCATCGGCCCGGCTGCCGTCACGACCCGGTCGACGAGCATGCCGTGAGGCAGCACGGTGATGAGAGACGAGGCGATTCCGAGACGGCACAGGCGGTCGCGCCCCTGCTCGGTGTGCACGATCAGGCGGTCGACCTGTTTCAGACAACTCAAGACGCCAAAACGCTGCAGCGATGCCGACGCGTTGCCGTTGAACGGATTGGTGTCATGAACGGTCAGGACGATGGGCGCGATCTGTCGCAAGTGGCGCAGGAAGGCGAAGTCCACCAGCGGAAGCGGGAGCCACTGACAGTGGATGACGTCGGGCCGTTCTCGGCGCAGCCTGTCGATGAGCCGCCAGGTCGACCAGCCATGATCCAGCCCCTTCAGTCCGAGACGTACCATCGAGGGCAGTGCTCGGCCGAAACGACTTTCAGACAGCCTGTAGTATGATTCCATCACAGGCAATGCCGTTGGCGTTGCGTCCTCGGGTCGAAGCGCTCGCCCGTGCAAGACGACGTCATTGCCAGCGCCGAGCAGTCCCGAGGCCAGCGCGGCGTCGTAGGGCAGAGTGAACAGCGAAGGGTCGACAAGCGCGATACGCATCAGCTCGCTCGCTCCGAATTTTTCAGGACCGTCGGTGGTCCGTCGGTTTCCGTGAGTGTCTCGCTGCCAACCTTTGCCGTTCAGCTGTTGGCCGCGGGCGGCATCAGCATCGAGGGGACCGTGCGGGCGAGAATCTCGAAGTCACGGCCAAGCGACCAACGGGTTATGTAGTCGAAGTCGAACTCGACACGCTTGCGCAACTGCTCCTCGGTGTCGGTGTTGCCGCGCCATCCATTGACTTGCGCCCACCCGGTCATGCCGGGCTTGACCCGATATCGAAGCATGTAATCGGGCATGACTTCGGCGTATATGCGTCCGTCCGCCTTCGCCCGCGGCGCATGCGGACGAGGGCCGACCAGCGACATGTTACCGAGTATGACGTTGAAGACCTGAGGCAACTCGTCGATCGAGTATTTGCGGAGGATCCGGCCGACGCGTGTGACCCGTTTGTCGCCATGGGTGACCAGGGTCTCGGCGGCGGCGTCGGCCTGCATCATGTGCAATGTACGGAACTTGTAGATCAGGAACGAACGGCCATGCTGGCCGGACCGAACCTGCCGGAAGAAGACCGGCCCCTTGCTGTCGAGACGAATGAGCAGGGCGACAAGGAGAAAGAGCGGTGCGAGCGGCACAAGCAGGCAGCAGGCGGCGGCCACATCCAGACTACGCTTGAGAAAGCCGCCGACAGCGGAGAATGGCGGTATCATCAGCGTCGGCATCACGACACCCTCGATTTCACCCTCGTCGCGGCCGCGCAGGGCGGGAGGTGCGGCGTCAGGCAGCAATCGCACGGTGAGCGGCAGGAAACGTAGCCGGGCGAGCAGCTCGGACATGCGTTCGGCGGCCGACCAAGGCATTGCCATGTAGACGTCGGTCAGCTCGAAATCATGGATGTAGCCGACGAGGTCGTCGATGGTGCCGAGGAATGGCAGCACGTTGGTGAGCGGCCCGGGGCGCGAGTTGCGATCGTCGAAGTAGCCGATCGGCCGCACCTCCGACCGAGGGTTGGCGTCGATCTGTGCCAGCATCCGGGCTGCAGACGCGCTGTTGCCGATGAAGGCGATCGGACGCGGCGGCAGGATCCGCGACCGGATCCGCTCGGCAAGCGTCGAACAAGAGGATCGGACGGCCAGGATGGCGGCGGCCGAGACGACGAACCAAACGCCGGCTGCAAGCCACTGGCGGCCACCGGTCTGGCCGGAGGCGATCAGCGACATGGTCAGGGCGGTGAGCAGCGTCCAGATGTCTAGAACGCAGAGCTCGCGCCCCGCCCGCCTGTTCGTCATCGTAAGACTGACGATTGCAATCAGCGCGACATAGGCTGCGGCAAGCGCGTACCGGTCAGGGACCAGGGTGTCGGCATGCAGCACGTGATCGATCAACGCTCCGCCGGCGAGCACGCAAGCTGCCTGCAGGATCAGCCGAACGACCGCGACGCCCCCTTTGGCAAGGAGGTGAAGGCGGCCAACCGGGTTCGTCTTGGGGACACCGACCCGCTCGGCGGTTCGGGCAACACGCTTGCTGTACATCTGTTCGATCCGACAGGACCCGAGGAGTAGAGTGCAGCCGGCTGAACATGCGATTAACGGCTTGCCGGGGGATGCCTGGTTGAGGCCTTCAGTCCCGCCAGGACCTCGCCAGCACCCGGAAAGCTTGGCCGCGAAGGCGGCGATCATCGTCTGAAACGATCCGATGGTTGGAAGAAGTCGCTGGAAGCTCCCCCGGCAAAACCTGATTGCCTCTTCCAAGGGCGAGGCTGGCCGGCCGTCGGCCTTGAGTTGCGCCGTCACTCCGCCGGTGAACTGCCCGAGATGCAGTCCGACCAGACCGTCGTCGGCATTGCCCGATCCGGCAATCCGGACGCCGTGATCCATCGGCGTGGAAACGATGTGCGGCAGGCAACGTCGGCGCGGACGGGCATGATCTGGCTGTGTCCGCGAGGTGCTGCCGAGGACCAGACCCGCATCACCGGGTGCATTGAACAGACGCTGCATATCACCCTGCCACACACACCGTTCCGGCGTTGCTGCCGGAGCACGCACACCGCCGCGTGGACGGCACATCGATCGCCTACAGCGATGCCTGATCCGCTGCTGCTGTCGCAGTTGCAATGGGCCTGGGTCATCGGCTGGCACATTCTGCTGCCCGCGTTCACGGTCGGTCTCGCCTCGTTCATCGCCGTGCTTGAAGATCTGTATTTTTTCAGACGCGACGAGGGATGGCTCAGGATCTCACTCTTCTGGACAAGCATTTTCTCGGTTTCGTTCGCCATGGCGTGGTCTCGGGGATCTGCCGACATGGCTCGTTCCCCAACTCCTTCACCCGACAGATCGGATAAACAACCCAGCAAGACGCAGACGTTTTCTTGCCGTTTGCAACACTGTCACGAGGGAACCGGGCGAAACTCTGTCGTGCGTCGGCGTTGAAACGCGCAGAAAAGGGGAAACACCATGTCCAAAGAGCCGGTTGATCGAGAGACACCCGCACAGGGGTTCAAGGAGGCCCAAGGAGGGCCAGAGACGTCAACTGCCGACGCCGCCAACCCGGATGCGGGCCGGACATCTTCCGAGCAAGGTGGCGATGGCGCCAGTCAGACGCACGACGGCGAGCGGGAGACGCCGGCCGAAGCTTTCGAGGCGGCACGCAAGACCGATTGACGGTTCACGCGGCCGAGAGCCCGAGCCCTGGCGCCTAGCTAACAAGTCGCGCAGTTTCCAACGGTTGCTCAGTTGAAAACTTGGCGGCTGAGTAATGATGTGGATGGGAAATCACGCGACAGAGCCAGCAAACAGCAAGCCCAGGCAATACCTAAGCAGGCGTGAAACCATCCTGGCTCCATGTCTCGCTGCCTACACCATGATGCGTGACGAACAAGCCGTCCGGGTCATATCGCCGCTTCACCTCAAGAAGGCGCTTATAGTGGGGGCCGAACGAGCGCTGCTGCCAGTCCGGGTCGGCGAACCCTGCTTCCGACACGTAGGAGCCCGCATCAGGAACCAGGTCGCGCAACACCGCGATGGCTTGCCCGATCGCCGCCGCGTCACGCCGTGCGAGCGCCAGATCGGGTTCCGGTCCCGGCATCCCGGGATAGGCTGGCGGTCCTCCGTGCGCGACAACGGCGAGGGCGAAGGCGGCGGCCACGGCTGGGTTCATTGAAGTTTCGGCGGCCGCCGCGATCACGTCGGGCGGCGCGCCGGCGAGACCCTTGTTGTAGTGCAGGGTCACTTTCCAGTGGCGGGTTGCCGCGAACAAGGCATCGTCAAGGCGTGTCCGCTGGGCGCCGTCAAGGAGCGCAGCCGGCAGCCAAGCCGATTCATAGCCGTGGAGGAAGAAGCCCACCTCGCCCTGATTGCCGGCCCACCAGATATTGCCCGCCGGCGCGCCCGGTCGCGGATCTCGTGTCACGAGGTCGGGAACGGTCCTTTCCAGGTAGTCGGCATCCCACCAGTGCCGCGCTGGAAGCGCAAGGATGCGAACGGGTCGAACGATTGCGTAATCCGTCGGCCGACGGGTGACGAAATCGAGCAACGGCTTGCAGTCCGCCGTCGCTTCGGCCTGCGTGCGGTCGTGGAACACCAGCGCCAAGCTCAGCACGTTGTCCGGCTGGAACGCGACCTGCTCGCCCCAGTGCCGGTTGAACAGACGCGCCGTGTAGAAAGCGTTGAACTCTGCGATCAGGCGGCGGAACGCCGCATCGGAGTGCGCCTTGATCGCGCCGAACACACCGCCGCAGACTGCCGGAATCGTGTGCGTGCGCAGCGTCAATCGCGTCACCACGCCGAAGCTGCCGTTGCCACCCCCCTTCAGCGCCCAGAACAGATCCGGCTCGCTGCAGGCATTGACGATCCGCACGCCGCCGTCGGCCGTGACGATCTCCGCTTCCAGCAATCCAATCGCCGCCGATCCGTAATTCTTTGAGAAGCTGCCGAAACCGTTGCCCAGCACCAGGCCAGCGACGCCGACGGTCGTGCATCCGCCGCCTTGAACATAACGGCCGGCGGCCGACGTCACCGCCTGATAGACGGGCAGCCAGCGCGCGCCGGTCTCAACGGAGACCGCGGGCACGCCAGCCTGCTTGCCGGCGCAGCCCTGACCGACGAAATCATCGTGCAGCGTGATGCGATCCATCGGCCGCATCCACACCAGCAGCGAGTCCGGCGCGTTTGATCCGCCAAGATAGGAGTGGCCGCCGCCCTTGATGACGAGGCGCAGGCGATGCGCGCGGGCGAAGTTCACGGCGGCGACCACATCCTGCGTCGATCGAGGTGCGACGGCATAGACGCTCGGCGCGGAGAGCCAGGCATCGATCCAGCCCGAGCTCTGCGTGCCGGCGGGCTGCTCGCCGATGTAGTAGGGGTTCCTCAAGTTGTTCAGCACCGCTGCGCAGGCGCTGCCGTGAGGATTCGTCTCGCAGGCGGCCAGCAGTGGGGAAACCTCGATCAGACGGCCACCCACCGCAGTGTTGAGCCGGCCCCAGGCATCCGGTCCGGGCCAGTCCGTCTCTCCTGGCCGGACACGTGGCAGCCGTCCGCTCACCGCATGAGCGGGAAGGCCAACCATGGGCGAGAGCACCATGGCTCCGGCGCCGCCCAAAGCGGCTCTACGACAAAGCGGCATTGTTCACCCCACCTAGCCGGTGCAGCCGGGGACGAGTGTAGCAGGCCGTGCCGCTGTCAATCGAGAACTGGTGACGGGACGGTCGTTGGCGCGTACATGTCTCAGACCAAGGCCACTCTGGCCAGGCGCGTCGGGCACCAGCCATCGTCTGATACGGAACTGTCAATAATGCAGAGGGCGCTATTTCACCGATACAAGCAATGCAAAAGGCTCAGAGACGGCTCGCATGTTCTGAAACACAATGAATTTGTAGGTCTTCACTTCCGTCTTGAAGGAGTACTCATCACGGTCGTCAACGAGGCCGTAAATACTGAAGGCCATATTTCCGTTCGTCTTGATGAATGTGAGCGTCGCTGACTGACCCTTGCCGGTGGCGAGGGTGTAGCAAGGGAAGGGCTCATCTGAGCCGACTGATCCCCTTACGGTCGCAGAGGACTTGCCCGGGGCGAAATGGATGGCCACGCAATTTGCCGGCTCCTGCGCAAGGGCGGCAGAGCCTCCAAGAAGAAGCGCGGCGACGAGAATCGTCCGAATCACCGTGGCAGGTTATTTTTCAGCCTGCTGAAGGTCAATCTCGGCCTGCATTTCTGGGCCTATCGATTTCTCCCGCCTCGCCGAAGTGCTTTCAAACCTTCGTTTCAGAATGAGCCGACGGTCCATCGTGTCACCTTGGACTACGCAGGTGGTCAGATTTGGGCGGGTCTGGGCTTGCCAGGCCCAGCGTCGGGCCCCTTTGCGCTAGCACAAAGGGAACCCGGTCCAGGGCGGAGCCCTGGATTTTCGCTGACCATGTCCCGCAACTCGCGCTTCATAACTTTGCCGATATGGTTTCGAGGCAGCGAGTTCATGATGTCGACGGACGAGATGCGCTGGACCTTGCCGAGCCGCGCGTTGACCCAGGCGCGGATCTCGTCGCCGGTCTCTGTGGCAGCTGGGTGCAGTGTGACAAAGCCGGCCGGCGTCTCGCCCCAGGCTTCGGAGGGAACGCCGATGACCGCCGCTTCCGCGACGCCGGGGTGCTCGCACAGCGCCGCCTCAAGGTCGGACGGGTAGACGTTGAAGCCGCCGGAAATGATCATGTCCTTCTTGCGGTCCATCAGGATCAGAAAGCCGTCTTCGTCGAAGCGCCCCATGTCGCCGTGGCGGATGAAGGGGCGTCCCTCGGCGTCGTGCCAGGTCGCCGCCGCGGTCGCGTCCGGCCGGTTGTGATAGCCGGTCATCGCAAGCCCGGAGGCGCCCACCACCTCGCCCACGGCGCCCGGCGCCACCTCGCGGCCGTCCTCGCCGATCAGGCGGATGTCGGTCCACGGCCAGGGACGGCCGACGGTGTGCAGCTTGTCTGGGCGTTCGTGCGCGTAGAGCACGGTGCCGCCGCCCTGCTCGGTCATACCGTAATATTCGGTGAGGCCGCCGGGCCAGCGGCGGAGCACGTCGGCCTTCAGGGCTGCCGAGAAGGGCGCGCTGGTGCAGAATTTCATCTTGAAGGTGGACAGGTCGAAGCGGTCGAAATCGGGCACCGCCATGATGCGCTGGAACTGCACCGGCACCAGCATGGCGTGGGTGGCGTGCCATTGTTGCGCCAGCTCGAGGAAGCGGACAGCGTCGAACTTGGCCATCAGCAGCACGGCGCCGCCGCCACCGAGGGCGGGGAAGACGCTGGTCAGAGTGGTGTTCGAGTAGAGGCCGGTCGAGATCAGAGTGACCGTGTCTGGACCATAGCCGAACGGGGCATCGGGCGTGTCGTAGGGCGAGCGCATCGCGTGCGACTGCACGATCCCCTTGGGCGTGCCGGTGGTGCCGGACGAATAGATGATGTTGAAGGCCCATTGCGGATCGACCTCGACCGGCTCGGGGAGCGTGCCAGGAGGCGCCAGCCAGTCACGAAGCGGCACGCTGCCGGTGTCGTCGAGGGTGATGGTCGTCGCCTCAATGCGCGTTCGAACGGGCGCGAGGTGTGCGGCCGCGGCCGCGTCGAGGAACAGGATTGCGGCACCGCAATCGGCGATCATCGACGCGAGACTGTCGGCCGTGGCGGTGGGCGGGAGCGGTGCGACAATGATCCCTGCCCTGAGTGCCGCACAGAACAGTTCGACGTAGGCGATCGAGTTGGCGGCACAGATGGCGATCACGTCCTGCGGCACAAGGCCGGCCGCCTGCAGGCTGGCGGCGACGCGGTTCATCGCGCTCTCGAGGGCGGCGAAGGAGATTGACTGGTCGTCCTGGATCAGGGCGCGGTCGGACGGTCGTTGCCGCGCCTGGGCGGCAATCCGGTCCGGGAGGCTGGTGAAGACGGGTCTCAGGTCGGGGCCCCAGGTGACGACGGGGGGGTTCTCGGCCCGCAGCAAGGGACCAAGCCTCCGCTCGCGGAAGGTCTGGTCGCCCTGCTGGTCGAAGACGTAGAACCGGTTTTCGCGGATCGCGTCGATCGTGGCGTGCGCGATCTCGTCGGGTTCAACGCCGGCGCCCTGGAACTCCTCGGAGCTGGCTCGATGCTCCGCGTCGTTCCACTCGCGGTCGCTCCACGGCCGGTCGGCGGCGGGTCGGTTGCGCCACGAGCGGTGGATCGCGGTCGCAACCATCCCGGGACAGACCACCGACACGCCGATTTGCGTGTTGGCGGCGATCAGCTCCGAATGGAGCGATCGGCTGATCGCGACGCAGGCCGCCTTGGACGAGGAATAGGGCGCGTGCTCGCCGATGGCATCGATGGCGGCGAGCGACGCGGTGTTGACGATGTGCGCGGGCTCGCCCTGCGCGATGAGGATGGGCACGAACGCCTTTATGCCGTGGACCACGCCCCAGACGTTCACGCCGTAGACCCAGCGCCAGTCGTCGAGCGACATGTCCCAGGTCGGGCCGGTGATCGAAACGCCGGCGTTGTTGACGACGATGTGGACGCGCCCGAACGCGCCGAGCGTCGCGCGTGCCAGGGCCTCGACTTCGTCGAATGTGGACACGTCGGTACGCACGCCGATCGCCTCGAAGCCGTGGGCGCGCAGGTCGTCGGCGGCGGTCGCGAGTGCGTCCGGCTCGATGTCGGCGATCACCAGTTTCATTCCCTCGCGCCCGAAGTGGCGCGCCATCGCAAGGCCGATGCCGCTCGCACCTCCGGTGATGACGGCGACTTTGCCGTTCAGGTCGCGCATGGGTTGGGACTCCCGATTCAGAGGTGCTCGGTGAACCAGTCGAGTGCCAACTTGAGCGCCGGCTGGTGATACTTGTCGTAGACTTCGTAGTGCGTGCACGGGAAGGTACGGCGCTCGGCGACGGCGTGTCGCCTGACGATGTCGCAGGCGGCACCGCCCTGCAGCGCCGGCTCGTTGTACTCCTCGTGTTCGGCGTCGATGAAGAGGGTGGGGACGCGGATGCGTGCCGCCGCTTCGAGCGGCGCATGGCCGAACTGGCGCGCGACGTCTGGCGTGCCGTGCAGACCGGGTACCTTGTCGACGCCCTGCGGGATCGGCGGGTCGAGCACGCCACGGGCCTTGTCGGCCATGCGCTGGCGGGCGAGGTCGGTGAACCAGGTCTCGCGCGGGTGGCCGTAGCCGCCGATCTGGGCCACGACCGCACGCGCCCGGTCGTCGGTGCCGGCGACCGAGACCGCGTGGCCGGCACCGTAGCTCGTGCCCCACAGGCCGACACGGGCCGGGTCGACGCCGTCCTCGGTCAGCAGCCAGGCGAAGGCGGCGCGGATGTCGGCGATCTGGTCGAGCGGATCGACGATGTCGCGGACCACGCGGACATGGGTGGCGTGCTCCCCCGCTTCGGTGAGCATCGGGGCGTCGGCGGCCGGGATGATGCGTCCGTCCGAGCCACCCCAGCCGCGGTAGTCGAAGACGAGGCATACGAGACCCGTTTGGGCGAACGGCTCGGCGTAATGGTCGGCCAGATGCTCCTTCAGGCCGCCCCAACCATGGCACAGCAGCACGGCGGGATGTGGACCTCGGGATGCGGGCCTGAACAGGATCGCGGCCAGACGCGAGCCTTCGCTCCAGATCGTGACCGGCCGGCGCTCGACCTCGCCCACGGCGTTCAGGCCGGGACCAGTCCGGCCTTTTCGAGCTCGCTCCTGCCTTGCGCCCAGGATGTGTCAGGAACGATCGAGCCCTCCTGGTCGCCGATCTCGGCCCAGCGCGCCGCGACCTGCTCGGCGGCATCGTCGGCCTCGCCCACATGGATGCCGCGGGTCAGGGTGACGTGCGCCTGCTCGAAGCTGCCGGCGCCGGCACAGAGGATGGTGCGGGTGGGCGCATCCTCGGCGACCAGCGCCAGTACGCCGGGGCTCGCCGCCTCCGGCTTGAGCCGTGCCGCAGCCTCGGCGGGCAGCAATCCCTCCATCATCGACGTGGCGGCGGTGGGCGCGAGGCAGTTGACGCGGATGCCGTGCTTGCGCCCTTCGAGGGCGAGGACCTGCATCAACCCGACCAGACCCATCTTGGCGGCCGCGTAGTTGGCTTGGCCGAAATTGCCGTAGAGCCCGGAGGAGGAGGTGGTCATCACGATCCGGCCGTAGCTCTGCGCGCGCATGATGTCCCACACTGCCTTGGTGCAGTGCACGGCGCCCATCAGGTGGATTTCCACAACCAGCCGGAAATCGTCCATGTCCATCTTGGCGAACGATCGGTCGCGCAGGATACCGGCGTTGTTGACCAGGATGTCGATGCGGCCCCAGCGCGCCATCGCGTCGGCGACCATGGCACCGACCTGGCCCATGTCGGCGACCGAGGCGGCGATGGCGATCGCCTGGCCGCCAGAGGCGATGATCTCGTCGGCGACGGCCTGGGCGCTGGTGGCGGCGAGATCGTTGACCACGAGCCTGGCGCCGCGCCTGGCCAGCAGGTGCGCATGAGCGCGGCCGAGACCGCCGCCCGCGCCGGTTACGATCGCCACGCGTCCCGTCAGGTCAATCGCCATGCGCCTCTCCTCTGTCCGGATGGTGCTGGTCGCGCCGGCGGCGCGCCAGGAACTCCTGGGCGGCGCTCGCGACGAGCTTGCCGTTTCGGGTAAAGATCGAGGCCTGCGAGAGGCCCCGGCCGTGCGCGGCCACGGGCGAGCGCTGGACGTGGAGCATCCAATCGTCGGCGCGTGCGTCGCCGTGAAACCAGATCGCGTGGTCGAGGCTCGCCACCTGGAGCGGACCGCCGTCGCCGCGCGTGTTGTGGACTTGCAGCCCGACGCGAACCAGGCCCATGTCGGAGGCGAAGGCGATGACCGCCTGGTGGATGTCAGGGCCGCCCCGGATCGCCTGTCGCGGCCGGAACCAGACCGCGCGCCTGCCCTCGACGCCATCGGATCCAGGCGGCAGCTCGACCGGACGGGCGTCGAGCATGGCCTCGGCGAGGATGCGCGGGGCGGGTTTGCCGCGCTGCTCGGCGCGGGCGGCTCGGGTGACACGCTGGTCTTCCAATGATTCCGGTCCGGGCAGCACGGGCATCGCAGCCTGGTGCTCGGGGCCGGCGTCGCCGTCATGATGCGAGCTGTAGGCGGCGAGCAGCAGCCGCCCGCGCTGACTGATTTCGACGCGGCGGGTGGTGAAGCTGCCGCCGTCGCGCGTGCGGTCGACCGAGACGTCGAACGGAAGCTGACTGACGCCCTGGCCGATGAACAGTGCGTGCAGGGCGTGGCAGCGTCTCGTGAAGGCAGAGGCGGCGACGATGGCCTGGCCGAGCAGCAGGCCACCGAACGGACGGGTCTCGTCTGTCGGCGGTGCGCCTGGCGCGGTCCAGCCATGGCCGGCCTCAGCGAGGGCGAAGAGGTCGTCGAAGGTCATCGCGGCGTCATGCACCGGTCGGAGGATCTCGAACAGGGCGCCACCCGGGCCGCCTGCGTCACGGCGGTTTGCTGCTGCGACTGCAGCTCACGCTGTCATGCGCCTCGTGGGGTGATGCCACAGCGGCGAGCGCGACATCGATGTCGCCTTTGTTGCGCGCGGGCGGTGGCAAGGATGATGGGCAGCAGCCATGAGCACTCCACCTTTTCAGAAAAACCGTATGATCTGTCATGGGCCATGGCAGTAGTAAAAAGCAAGACCATAAGATGATTAGGATGATGACGACGGCCAGATATGATGCTACCCAGGCACGGCCGGTGCGGTCCTTGGCGGCCGGGTCAGTCTGGCGACCGAGCCGCCGGCTGAACCAGCCGGTGAGAGCCGCGGGGCATGACGCTGGCCGGCGAGACGCTGCATTGAGGGGAGCGACGCCATGACCCCGACGATCGATCGTCGCGATTTCATGCTGGGGCTGCTCGCGTTCGGTTCGGCGCTGCTTGACGAGGGTCGGGCCCAGGCCGTGGGCGAGCCCGCCCTGCTTGCGCAGCCCTGGGCGGTCTGGAACGAGGCGGACAAGCCAGTGCGCGGCGGCACGCTACGGATCGCGGCCGAGCAATATATCGGCAAGATGACACCCGATCACTGGCCGGTGCTCGACTGGCTGACGATGAACGATTTCTACGAGAAGCTGGTCATCACGGACGGCAGCTATCGTGCGACGGTGCCTTGGCTGATCGAAACGTTCGCGTTCGAGAGTCCGACAGTCGCGGTGACCAAGCTGCGGAACGGGATCACGTTTCAGGACGGTAGCAAATTCGACGCCGCCGCGGTGAAGTTCGTCATCGACTGGATACGCGACCCGAAGAGCGGAGCATGGGACGTGGGCTGGCTGGCGCCGCTCGACACCATCGAAGTCGTTGACGATCTGACCGTGCGCTGGCACTGCAAGACATCGTGGGCAGCGTTTCCCGGCATCATTGCCAACGTGCCCGGCTACATGATCTCGCCTGCCGCGCTGAGGAACGGTCCGGACAATTGCGACACTCACCCGGTCGGCACCGGCCCGTATCTCCTCGACGAGGCCAGCCCCGGCAACTTCGTGCGTGTCAAGCGCAACCCGAACTGGTGGTTCGCCAAGGCCTCGGGGCATCCAGACATGCCGTATTTCGACGATGTCCTGGTCACGATCATTCCAGATCCCGCCGTGCGTCTTGCCAATCTGCGCGCGGGCAAGATCGACATGCTGGTGGGCGTCGACAAGTCGCAATATGCAGGCATCAGGAACGATCCCGATCTGGCGGTCCATGTGCAGCCGTTCAATGCGGTCAATGCGCTCCGCTTCAATTGCACGAAGGGTGTCTGCCAGGACGTTCGTGTGCGACGTGCGCTCAGCCTCGCGATCGACCGACGCGCGCTGATCGTCGGCACCCAGTTCGGGCTCGCACGGCTGGCCAGCTGCATGTATCCGGAGGACCATTGGGCGCACAATCCGAGCCTCAAGCCGGTCGCCTTCGATCCTGGCCAGGCGAAGTTGCTGCTCAGGCAAGCGGGGCATGGCGGCGGCCTGACCGTGCGCGGCTTCTACAACAACACCGCCAACGGCCAGACGGTCGCCGAGGCGATCAAGAGCATGCTGGACGACGTCGGGGTGACATGGGACGTCGAATTGCTGGCGCCGGTGGCCGCGACCGCACGTGTGCAGGACGCCGACTATGATCTCGCCGAGGGCGGCTGGACCTACATCTATGACCCGGATCTGATGGCGACCGGTCTCTACATGCCGGACGGCGGCTTCAATTATGGCCGCAGCCGCAATGCAGCGGCGATCAGGCTGATCGAGGCCGGCCGTCGCGAGATCGACCCTGCCAAGCGCCAGCAGATCTACTGGCAGCTCGAGCGCGTCCTTTACGACGACTGCGAGGATGCATGGCTGTGGTGGGAGCAGACGGTCGTTGCGATGCGCAACAGCCTGCGTGGCTACGACAATGAGGGGGTGGTCAAATACAAGGAGGTTTGGAACTGGTCGCACCCGCTCTGGTTCAAGGACGGCAAGAGCGACAGCGTCTGATCTCCGATGGCCCGGTTCATCTTCGTCAGGCTGGCGCAGGCTCTCGTCATTCTGGTGATCGTGACGCTGCTGGTCTTCGTTCTGGCGCGCCTGCTCCCGGGCGACGCGATCATGGCGCAGATGAGCGGCACGGTCGGGGTGCAGGACCCGACGGTGGTTGCGCGCGTACGCCGTGCATTCGGGCTGGATCAGCCGCTCAGCACGCAGTTCGTCGTGTGGCTCGGCAACTTCGTCCGCGGCGACTGGGGCGTTTCGCTCGGCACCGGCCAGCCGGTGCTGCAGATGTTCCTGCAGCGCGTGCCGATCACGCTGGAGCTGTTCTGCTGGGCGACGGTCTGGGCGTTTGCGATCGGCTTCCCGGTCGGCATCGTCAGCGCCGTCAGGCGCGGTTCGCCTCTCGACATGGTGCTCAGCACCGGCGCCCTGCTCGGTGTTTCGCTGCCGCAGTTCTGGCTCGCCATCGTGCTGATCTACCTGCTGGCGGTGGCGGTGCCGATCTTTCCGCCATCCGGCTATACGCCGCTCTCGGTCAGCGTGTGGCTCAACATCCGCGGGATGATACTGCCCAGCTTCGTGCTCGGGTTCGGGTCGGCAGGATTGCTGGCCCGCTTCGTGCGATCATGTCTGCTCGAGGTGCTGAGCCAGGATTATATCCGCACCGCGCGCGCCAAGGGTCTGACCGAGCGCGCCGTGGTGATGGTCCACGCGATGAAGCCGGCGATGATCCCGGTCGTGACCGCCATCGGCCTCGCGTGGGGCGGAATGCTGGCCGGCGCGTTCTTCGTGGAAGTGATCTTCGCCATTCCGGGCCTTGGCCGGATGAGTGTGGACGCGATCTTCCAGAAGGATTTTCCGGTGATGCAGGCGATGCTGATCGCAGTGTCCGTCAACGTGCTCGTCGTCAATCTCCTGGTCGACATCCTCTACGGCACTCTGGACCCGCGCGTACGGGTGCGGTCGTAGCCGAGGCACCATGAGCGACGTCACAGCCGCCGCCATCGTGCCGCCACGTTCCCGCTCGGCTGGTCTGTTGCTGCTGCGGGCGGTACTGCGCCACCGCCTCGCGATGGTCGGGCTGGCGATCATCGGGCTGATGTGCGCCATGGCCGTCTTCGCGCCGTTCCTGGCTCCCTGCAATCCCTATCACCAGGATCTGTATGCCGTGCTGGCCCCACCCACCCGGGCACACTGGCTCGGAACCGACAATCTCGGACGCGATCTGCTGTCCCGTGTGATCTATGGCGCGCGCGTGTCGCTGTTTGTCGGCATCGTCAGCACCGCGGCATCGTCGGCGATCGGCGTCGTCCTGGGGCTCATCGCCGGCTTCCGCGGCGGTCTCGTCGACAGCATCATCATGCGGGTGACCGACGCCTTCCTCTGCTTTCCGCCGCTCATCTTCATCCTGGTGATGGCGGCGACACTCGGGCCTGGCATCACCAACATCATCCTCTCGTTCGCCGTGTTCGGCTGGACCGGATTTGCGCGCATCGTCCGCGGCACGGTGCTTTACGTGCGCGAGCTGCCGTTCATCGAGGCATCGCGGTCGGCCGGCGTGCCGCCGCTGCGCCTGATGTGGCGCCATGTGCTGCCGAACGCGCTGGCGCCGATCATCGTCACCGCATCGATCACCGTTGGCGGCGCGATCCTGGTCGAAGCCGGAGTGTCGTTCCTGGGCGTGGGCGTGCAGCCGCCGACGGCGAGCTGGGGTGTCGAGCTGCGCATCGGCTTCACCTATCTGCAATCGGTACCGCTGTTCTCGATCGCACCCGGCCTGATGGTGTCGCTTGCCGTGATTGCCTTCAACTTCGTTGGCGACGGCCTGCGCGATGCGCTCGACCCGCGGCTCAAGGGGCGTTTGTGAACGGCGCGCGATGACGGCGCTGCTCGCGGTCCAGCGGCTGGCGATCGAGTTCAGGACCGAGCATGGCGTCGTCGCCGCCGTGCACGATGCGTCGTTCGAGATGGAGCGGGGCGAGATCACCGCACTCGTCGGCGAAAGCGGCTGCGGCAAGAGTGCGACCGCGCTTGCGATCCTGCGCCTGATTGCCGATCCGCCCGGCCGCGTCACGGGCGGAAAGATCCTGTTCGAGGGCAGGGACGTGCTGCAGATCGACGCCGAGCAGGTGCGGGCGCTGCGCGGCAACCGCATCGCGATGATTTTTCAGGAGCCGATGACCAGCCTGAATCCGGTGCACACGATCGGCCGGCAGGTGGCCGAGCCGCTGGTCCTGCACAGGAAGCTCGGGGCGGCCGCTTCGCTCGCGCGTGCCGTCGAGCTGCTTGCCTCGGTCAATATCGCCGATCCGCAGCTTCGGGTATCGGCCTATCCGCACCAGTTCAGCGGCGGCATGCGTCAGCGCGTGATGATCGCGATGGCGAGCGGGTGCGCGCCCGACCTCATCATTGCCGACGAGCCCACCACCGCACTCGACGTGACGGTACAGGCCCAGCTTCTCGATCTGCTGAGTGCGCAGGTCCAGCAACACCGTACGGCGCTGCTGCTGATCACGCACAATCTCGGCGTCGTCGCGCGCTACGCGAACCGTGTCCACGTGATGTATGCGGGCCGCATCGTCGAATCCGCACCGGCCGACGCGCTCTACGCGCAACCTCGGCATCCCTACACGATCGGCCTGCTGCACTCGGTGCCGCGGCTCGACCGCCCAGTGGCGGAAAAGCTGGTGCCGATCGAGGGCCAGCCGCCCGACCCGCTGCACCTGCCGCCTGGTTGCGCATTTCATCCTCGGTGCCGCTGGGCCATCGATGCCTGTCGAGCTGCGGTGCCGCCGACCCGCCCCGTCGGCGAGGGCCATAGCGTCGCCTGCATCCGCGACATCGATGCCTGAAGCGGGGATTGTAGAGCCTCGGGATCTGGTTGAGATCGAGAATCTCGACGTGCATTTCCCGTCTCCGGCCGGTTGGTTCGGCGCGAGGCGCGGCGGCGTGGTGCGCGCGGTCGATCACGTCAATCTCCGGATCCGGCAGGGCGAGACGCTGGGTCTGGTCGGCGAGAGCGGTTGCGGCAAGTCGACGCTCGGCCGCGCCATCCTGCGGCTGGTGACACCCACTGCCGGGCGCATCGTGTTCGAGGGCGAGGATCTGACAGCACTGTCCGAGGCGTCATTGCGGCAGGTGCGCCGACGCATGCAGATGATTTTCCAGGATCCGTTCAGCTCGCTCGATCCGCGCATGACGGTGGGCGACACGGTTGCCGAGCCGATGCTGGTGCATCGGCTCGGCAATGCAGCGGAGCGGCGGGAGAAAGTCGCCGAGCTGTTCGGACTGGTGCGGCTCGATCCGGGCATGGCCAGCCGCTATCCGCACGAGTTCAGCGGAGGACAGCGGCAGCGCATCGGGGTGGCACGTGCCCTCGCGGCGTCCCCGAGCTTCATCGTCTGCGACGAGCCGGTGTCGGCCCTCGACGTCTCGATCCAGGCGCAGATCGTCAACCTGCTGGAAGAACTGCGTGAGCGGCTCGGGCTGACCTACCTGTTCGTGGCGCACGATCTGGCGGTGGTTCGCCACCTGAGTGATCGCATCGCGGTGATGTACCTGGGCGAGATCGTCGAGGTCGCGCCAAAGCGCCTGCTCTACGACGACCCTCTGCATCCCTACACCCGAGCACTGATCGACGCGGTGCCGGTGCCCGACCGACGCGTCGAAGCCCGACGGAGCCGCACGCTGCTGGCCGGCGAGATTGCGAGCCCGCTGCACCCTCCATCCGGCTGCCGGCTGCATCCGCGCTGCCCGTCGGCGATGCCGCAATGCCGCACGGTGGCACCGCAGTTGCGCGAGATCGCGCCGGGACAGGTCGTGGCCTGCCATCTCCATGGTTGAGAACCCGGTGGCGATGATCACCGGCGGTGCTTCGGGCATCGGGTTCGCACTGGCGCGGCACCTGGCCGCTCGAAAGGTCCGTGTCGTGCTCGCCGACATCGATGATTCCGCGATCAGGCAAGCCACGGCGCGGTTTGATGTGGGCGCGGTGGTGCAGGCGATCCGGCTGGATGTCACGGACGCGGCGGCAGTAGAGGCGGCCGTCGGGCGGGTCGCAGCCGAGCATGGCAGACTCGACTATCTGTTCAACAATGCGGGCGTCGGAGGGAACCTCGATGTGCGCCACGCCAGCTTGGCGCTGTGGCGACGCATCGTGGAACTCAACCTGATGGGCGTCGTGCATGGTGTGCACGCCGCATATCCGATCATGGTCTCACAAGGCAACGGACACATCGTCAACACGGCCTCCATCAGCGGACTGGTTCCATGGCCGGGACAGACGCTTTACAATACGACGAAATATGCCGTTGTCGGGCTGTCGCATACGTTGCGGACCGAAGCGGCACGTCACGGCGTGAAGGTCAGCGTGGTGTGCCCGGGCGCGGTGCGATCAGCGATCTGGGGAACGCCGATCCTCGGCGAGCGAACCGTCCAGTCTCCGCCTGCAGATGCCGTGCCGGCGGAAGATGCGGCTGACATCATCTGGCGTGGCGTGCAGGCCAATCGGGCGACGATCATCTTTCCACGCCAGAGTCGACGTGCCGCATGGCTCTACCGTCTGCATCCGCGCTTGTTATCGAGGCGGTTCGATCAGGTGCTGTCGGCAAGGATGCCGACGAGCAGCGGCCGGACATAGAGCTCAGCGGCCGTGTCGGCAGTGGCGCCGGTGACCCAGAGCGCCAGCTCCTCGGCCGAGTTGATGCAGGCTCCGATCACTTCGGCGGCGATGCGGACGTCGCAGGGCACGACGGAGCCGTCGATGATGCCGTCATTGGCCATGTCGCCGAAGCGCGACGTCAGTCGCGCCATGCTGTCGGCCATGCGGGCGCGCAGCTCCGGCCCGATCGCGGTCAGTGCCGACGTGCGTAGCAGGGTGCCGGTGTCCAGCATCTGACTGGTCACGAGGGTGACGGCGGCGCCGACGATCCGCGAGAGGCCGTCCCGCTCGCTGCGAAGAGCCGATTGCTGGGCCTGGCGCGTTCGCGCGAACGTCTGCTCGAAACACGCGACCACCAGACCATCGCGGGTTTCGTTGTGGTGATAGAATGCGCCTTTCGTCACCTTCAGCTCGGCCGAGATCCGGTCGACGGAGGCACCGCGATAGCCGAACTGGTTGATCAGCGACGTCGCCGTGCGAAGGAACGCTTCCTGCGACAGCCGATCGGCCTGGATAGCCTGCGGGGGCACGGACGCGACGAAGCGCGACAGATCCATGGAGCGGGCGGCGATACCGCGCAGAAGCACGTCGCTCAGGCGGTCGGCGACGCGCGGCAGATCCTCGACCAGGTAGTTGTTCATCCAGACGACCGACCAGTGCAGCTGCGAGAGCAGCATGTGAGTGGCGGCATTGAGCTTGGCCGGTTCCCAATGGCGCGCTGGCGTCCGAAACAGCTTGCGGATCGCCCTGAACAGTTGGTTGTACTCGGCCAGCACCACGGCGGAATGCGGCTCGGTCAACGCGCGGAGGTCGCCGAAATGAACGAATTCGGGCCGTTCGCCAGTCCGCACGCTCGCCTGCAGCGCGAAATACTGCCTGATGAAACGTCTGATCCTGGAGCAGGCGTCGTCCTCCGTCAGGGCGTCCTGCACCAATTGGCGGTAAAGATCGATCGAGCGCAGGAACGCCGCCGCGACGAGATCTTCCCGCCGCTCGAAGTAATAGCGGAGGCTTTTGAGGTTGAGGCCGATCTCGGCGGCAATCACCGCGAGCGTCGCGTCGCGCAGGCCGTGCCGATTGAACAAGGCTCCGGCGGCGTTGAGGATTTCCTCCTTGCGTCGGTCGAAGCGGGACGGCTTGGAGCGCTCGGCCGGCCCGTGACTGCTCAAGTTTTCGTCCTGTTGCGGGCGACATAGGCTACCATGTGCTCTTGGCACGACCAAGATCACCGGATCCGGGCGGGCTGGTCAGGGAGACAGCAGATGGACGCATGGATGCAGATCGCGGACTTCCGCAAGGTCGGCCTGGGCGTCGAGCGGCCGGAGGATGTCGTCGTGGGCAAGGACGGCCGGGTCTTCGTCTCCGACCATCGCTGCTCGGTGGCCGAGATCCATCCGGATGGCTCGTTGACCCGCATGGGACCGAGCGGGGGCGCGCCGAACGGCATCAACATGGACGCCGAAGGACGGATCCTGATCGCCAATTTCGGGATTTATGATCAGCAGCCGGGACCGCTTGAGCGTTTCGACCCGGCAACCGGCAGACATGAGACGCTGGTGGCGGAGATCGGCGGCCGTCGGCTGACGTCGAGCAATTATCCGGTGCTCGACGGCACCGGAACGATCTGGTGCTCGCATTCGACGTGGGCGCCGACCTGGCCGGAGGCTCTGGACGGGCGGCCAGACGGCTTCATCTTTGCGCTGCGGCCGGACGGTTCAGCCGAGATCGTCGCGAGCGGATTGCGATTTGCCAACGGTCTCGCGTTGTCGGCGGACGAGCGCTGGCTGTTCTGCGCGCAGACGAGCGGCGCCGATGTGTTGCGTTTCGAAGTCCTGCCAGGCGGCACGTTGGGTGAGGGCGAGCGGTATGGGCCGCGCCTCGGGCAATCGACCTTTGGTGATGCTCAGGCCGACGGACCTCCCATCGATCTGCAGGGCGATCCCGGCTACACCGACGGCGTCGGGCTGGACGCGGACGGGAACCTCTGGGTCTGCCTGCCGGCGGCGAACAAGATCGTCGCGATCACGCCGTCCGGCGTGGTGGCGACGGTGGTCGCCGATGCCGGCGGTGACACTCTCGATCATCCGACGAATGTTGCCTGGGGCGGCGCGGACCTGAAGGACCTGTATATCGGGTCATTGAGAGCCGGTTACGTTCTCAAGGGCCGCAGTCCGGTCGCTGGACAGCCGCTGGTGCACCAGCGCTGAGTTCGGGAACCACCGGTTTCCAACAGCGACCCGAGCCCCGTGGTGGGATTTGAGGCAAAGCCCCTTCCTCAGTTGGGGGTGAAGACCGCACGCAGCCTGCCATCCTGCTTGTGCTTGAACATGTCGTAGGCGCGGGCGCCGTCCTCGAGCGGGAAGCGATGGGTGGCCAGGGAGGAGGCGTCGAGCTGTCCCCTCTGCGCGTACTCGAGCAGGCGCGGAACGTAGGCCTGGTCGTGCTGCTGGGCGGTCCGCAGCGTCAGGCCCTTGTTCATGATGATGCCTCGCGCAGCGCCTGGCCACGATCGGTCTGCAGGCGCAAGGCCTGTTTGACGCGATCGTAGGCGTATTGCGGGCCGGTGCCGTGCGCTTCCATGCCGACACAGTCGACGCAACTGTCCGGGCCGCGTCCGCCGGTCAACTCCTTGAGCGCGTCCGGTATCGAGTGGACTTCGGAATAGTTGAGCGTTTCGGACCCGATCTGCTCGCGCGCCGCGCGCAGCCGTTCCGGCAGACGGTCGATGCCGATGACGCGCTCGGCGCCGAGCAGGAACGCGCTCTTCTGCGCCATCAGGCCAACGCCGCCGCATCCCCATGACGGCTACAGTGTCGCCGGGCTGGATGCTGCAGAAATCCGCTCCCATGAAGCCGGTGGGTGCGGCATCCGACAGGAACAACGCCTGGCCGTCGGAGACGTCGTCGGGGACCTCGAAGCAACCGACGTCGGCGAACGGCACGCGGACATACTGGGCGTGCGAGCCGGCATAGCCGCCGAAGGCGTGGGTGTAGCCGTAGATGCCGGCGGTGGCGTAGCCGAGCAGCGGTTCCTGCAAGGCCGGCTTCGGATGGGTATTGTCGCAAAGAGAGAACAGATCGTGCTGGCAATACCAGCAACGTCCGCAACTGATGAACGAGGGGACCACGACGCGCATGCCGCGGCGAACGCGTGCGACTTCGGGACCGACCTCGACCACTTCCCCCATGAATTTGTGGCCGATCACGTCGCCCTGCTTCATCGTCGGGATGTAGCCGTCGGTGAAGTGCAGATCCGAACCGCAGGTCGTGGACGCGGTGACACGCAGGATGACGTCGTGCGGGGTGACGATCTCCGGGTCCGGGACGGTCTCGGCGCGAAGGTCGTTGACGCCGTTCCAGCAGAGTGCGCGCATCGAAGCTCCTTCAGCGCGCGCCGGCCCGCGCGGCGGGTTGATCCTCGGTGGTCGGGATTTCGCCGGTCTCGGCAAGGCTTTTGAAGCGATGCAGCGCGGTGTCGAGCAGCGTGCGGCCGACCTTGCCCGCCAGCAGGCCCGGCGTGTCGCCGGCCGGTGCGAAACGGAGTTCGAGGGACATGACCGAACCGCGGTCCGCGGGTGCTGGCGGAACGAGGCTTCGACCGAGCGTATCAGCGGTCGGGTGCTGTCGTGCGCTGACCAGCGCACGCCGCCCGGCACTGTCTCGGCGGGACCCATGGTCCAGGCCGCCAGGCGGCGGCCGGGACCGCGTACCACCCAGTCACTTGCGCCGTCGGCTGCCGGAGCGGCGGTGGCGACGGCAGCGGCCATGCGGGCCAGCGTATCCGGACGGCGGCAGAGGTCCACCAGCGACGGTTGCGGCAGACCGATGGTGATGGAGCGTCAGATTGTGGGATCGGGATCGACGCGATCAGCGCCGGCGAGGGATCGGGCGCAGACGATATCGAGCGCGGTCACACCGGCGACTGCGGCGGAGGCGATCGCCACCGCGGCCGGCCGCTCGGTCGCGCGGAGGAGGCGGGTGGTTCGCCGGGACGGCGCGAGCAGGCGGCCTCGGAAAGGCGTTCGTGGGGCAGGCACGCACGGTTCTCGCGAGCGCTGATCGCTCCGAAGCCAACGCCGCAGGGACTCGGGATGGCGGGGTGCGGGGTGCCACCCCGCTTGCTAGTGTCCCAGGCCGATGGAGTCCTATCTCGACCGGTTAAATCCGGAACAGCGGCTGGCCGTGGAGACGCTGAACGGGCCGCTCCTGGTGCTGGCCGGCGCCGGCACCGGCAAGACGCGGGTGCTCACGACGCGGTTCGCGCACATCCTGCTGACCGGGCGTGCAAGCCCGGGCCAGGTGCTGGCGGTGACGTTCACCAACAAGGCGGCGCGCGAGATGCGCGAGCGCGTGGGCGCGCTACTGGGGCGGCCGGTCGAGGGGCTCTGGCTCGGCACCTTCCACGCGCTGTGCGCGCGCATGCTGCGGCGCCACGCCGAGCAGGTGGGTCTGACACCGTCGTTCACCATCCTCGACACCGACGATCAGCTTCGGCTGCTCAAGCAGGTGATGGAGGCCGCCCGGATGGACACCAAGCGCTGGCCGGCGCCGCAGATGATGGGCGTCATCCAGCGGTGGAAGGATCGCGGGCTGACGCCCGCCCGGGTGACGCCGGCCGACGACACCGAGTTCGGCGGCGGTGGCGCGCGGCGGGTCTATGCGGACTACCAAGCGCGGCTGGCGGCGCTGAACGCGGCGGATTTCGGCGACCTGCCGCTGCACGTCACCGAGATCCTGCGCACACGCGGCGATGTGCTCGCCCAGTATCACCGTGCGTTCCGGTTCATCCTGGTCGACGAATACCAGGACACCAACCTGGTGCAGTATCTTTGGCTACGGCTGCTGGCGCAGCGGCCGGACGGTGCGCCGAACCTGTGCTGCGTCGGCGACGACGACCAGTCGATCTATTCGTGGCGCGGCGCGGAGGTGGAGAACATCCTGCGCTTCGAGGTTGATTTTCCCGGGGCGACGATCATCCGGCTCGAGAGCAACTATCGCTCGACGGCACCGATCCTGGCGGCGGCCTCCGCGCTGATCGCGCATAACGGCGGCCGGCTCGGCAAGACTTTGCGTCCCGGCAAGATCGACAGCACGGGCGCCCGCGTGCGTGTGGCGTCCGTCTGGGACTCCGACGAAGAGGCGCGGACGGTCGGCGAGCGGATCGAGGAGCTGCAACGGACGGGCGCCTCGCTCGCCGAGATGGCGATCCTGGTGCGGGCCGGGTTTCAGACGCGCGCGTTCGAGGAACGGCTGATCACGCTGGGACTGCCGTATCGAGTGGTGGGCGGCCTGCGGTTCTACGAGCGGGCCGAGATACGCGACGCGATCGCCTACATGCGGGTGATGGTGTCGCCGTCGGACGATCTGGCGTTCGAGCGGATCATCAACCTGCCACGGCGTGGCGTGGGTGAAGCGGCGCTGCAGACCCTGCACGTGGCCGCGCGCGAGCGGGGCGTGCCGATGACGGTGGCGACGTCGCTGCTGCTGGCGTCGGGGGGTCTTCGCGGACGGCCGCGCGAGACGTTGGGGGAACTGCTCGGGCTGTTCGAGCGGCTGCGCGAGGCGTTGTCGCGCGACGGGCATGTGAACGTGGTCGCGTCGCTGCTCGAGGAGAGCGGCTACATGGAGATGTGGCGGCGCGACAAGTCGCCGGAAGCGCCCGGACGGGTGGAGAACCTGCGCGAGCTGGTTCGGGCACTCGCGGATTTCGAGACGTTGGGCGGGTTTCTGGAGCACGTGTCGCTGGTGATGGAGACCGACGAGGCCGCCGACGCGCGGATCAGCCTGATGACGCTGCACGGTGCGAAAGGCCTGGAGTTCGACAACGTGTTCCTGCCTGGGTGGGAGGAAGGGTTGTTTCCGAGCCAGCGGTCGCTGGACGAGGGCGGCAATGCGGCGCTGGAGGAGGAGCGGCGGCTGGCCTACGTGGGCATCACACGAGCACGACGGCACGCGATGATCAGCCATGCGGCGAACCGGCGGATCTACGCCAATTGGCAGTCGAGCATCCCGAGCCGCTTCGTCGACGAGCTGCCCGAGGACCATGTCGAACATGTCGGCTCTGCCGCCCTGGCGCGCGAGACTCGGCTGATGGCGCCGGTGTTCGGGCAGTTCCCGCTGGTGGCGGCGCGGCCGAAGACGGTGGAGGCCTGGGAAGTGGGGGAGCGGGCGCCACGGGCTGATCCGTTCGAGGTCGGCGCTCGCGTGTTCCATCAGAAATTCGGTTATGGCCGGGTCGTCGCCGCCGACGAGGATCGGCTGGAGGTCGATTTTGACAAGGCCGGCTCGAAACGGATCAAGGACAGCTTCGTGGAGCGGGCCTAGTGTCCCGAAGTGCCCTGCCCGTGGCAGCGATCGGGATCGGGACACCGGCTCCTTGTTTTCAAGTGGCCTGCTGATCCCCTACGTTCGCTGCGAGAGGCGGCGACCTTCGGGGGCAGGACACCAGACATCCGTGGCGTGCCGGGCCAAGGCGCCAGACGTGAGGGAGGAAGAACACATGAGCGCGTCGCTTGAGGGGAAGATCGCGGCTGTCACTGGTGGGGCGTCGGGGATCGGGCTGGAATGCGCGCGGGCGTTCGTGGCGCAGGGGGCAGTGGTGCACCTGCTGGACCGGGACGAGACGACGCTGGCGGCGGCGCGGGAGGCGCTCGGGTCGCACGCAGTGCCGGTGACGGTGGATTTGTTCGATTATGCGGCCGTCGAAGCGGCGGTCGAGCGGATCGCGACGGAGCACGGGCGGATCGACGTGTTTCATGCCAATGCGGGGTCGTATGTGGGCGGCAACGTGTGGGAAGGCGATCCGGCGCGCTGGGAGACGATGATCGACCTGAACGTGACGGCGACCTTCCGGGCGGTGCGGGCGGCGCTCGGGCCGATGATGCGCCAGGGCTTTGGCGACGTGGTGGTGACGAGCTCGATCGCGGGCATGGTGCCGGTCGTGGCGGAGCCGATCTACACGGCGTCCAAGCATGCCGTGCAGGCCTTCGTGCACACGGTGCGGCGACAGATGATTCCGCATGGGGTGCGGGTGGGCGCGGTGCTGCCGGGGCCGGTGCATACGCCGTTGCTGAAAGACTGGGATCCGGAGCGGCTGCGGACGAACATCGAGGCGGGGGCGCTGCTGGAGGCGAAGGAAGTGGCCGAAGCGGTCGTGTTCATGGTGTCGCGGCCCAAGGGAGTGACGATCCGGGATCTCGTGATCCTGCCGCAGACGTTCGATATGTGAGGTCTGCTGCTTGCTGAAGGATTTTGGGCTCAGGCCCGGCGGTTAGCGCAAAGGGGACCTGGTCGAGGGGCGTTGCCCTCGACATTTCCCATTGGAGTGCACCGGTAGAGAGCCACGTAACCGGCGTCACCGAAGTCGATCAGAAGCTCGCGGAGCTCGGGCTGCTCATAGAGCGGGCGCCCAATCTCCGGATGGGTCTCCTGGAGCAGTTGCCGCTCGATCGCCACACCGGCACGTGCGGCGGCCCGCTCATCGGTTCGGGCCAGGAAGTTTCGGCAGCGTGTGAGCCCGATAAACGCACCAGCAATCACAACTACTCATGGCAAGTCGGCACGTCAGTCTTCGCCTCAGTCCCCAGCTCCCCAACCGATTTTTCGATGATGGGGCCCGCTCGTTCTTCGGAGCGGACAAGGAAGCGGCAACATTGGAACCCGTCGCTATGCTGGGTGCGCCGCTCCGAGGCGTAGAACGCGTTCCAAGCCGTCCCAAGGTCCGACTCGTGGCGGGTGGTCACTGGGGTGGATGAGGTCACACTCTTCGAGAAGATAGTTCCCTCGGCCGTAGTTGCAGGCGGCGCAGGTGAGATACACGTTCTCGATGCCGCTGCTACCGCCCATCGCATGGGGCAAGATGTGATCATATTGCGCCCACATGCATTGAAAGGCTGCGTGCTGCGTCTCGTTTGTTGATCCCCAGGAAACCGTCTCGGGATAATGGAACTGAAAGTAGCGCCTCACCTCGCTTCGGATGACAGGGATCTTGCAGAATCGACAATAGTAGCCGTCGCGCTCGTGTATGAGCCGCTTCGTAGTGGTGGTTGCATCTCTCGGCCTGCACCGCAACGTCTTGGGCAACGGCGCCATGCCTAACGAGCGGAGCCGTTGGTTGTATGGGGACGTCTTGCCCCAGACCTCGTCGAGCCAGGTCCAGACGACGCCGTCGTTCGCGAGCCGTAGCAACTCTTCGGCAACGTATTTGTCGCCGCGCACATGGGCAGCAGCGGCGTGATCCAGTCGCTCGGCAGCCCTCTCGATCTCAGGGATTGGCTGGCGCAGACAGGTGCGGGGGCGTGCAAGGGCGGCGCTTGTCATGCGGGCATGATGGTTAGTCGGAATGAGTTTCAGGTAAAATGTTTGGTAAGCCGTCCGCTTCTCGTCCGCTACAGGAACGAGTCTCGCGTCCGATCAACGTCAGCCCTGCCGGCAGCTCGGACCAGGCGGGCACCGCGATCGAGCCAAACAAGACAGGCTGCTCACCCGGCGCTACAATCACAAATCGGGATCATCTTTCCGTATCGATCTGCCGCTTCGCGCTTCAAGGCCAAGCTTGCAGGCGCTGTCGAGGAAAACGGCGTCGATCTGTCGTTCCGCCGTCGTGGTCACTCGGTAGGTGAGCTATAGGCCGGCGGAAAGGCGAGACGACAACCTTGCCACCATATCGCCCCGCAATCGCCGCCGCTGTATGACGGTGAGGACCCGGAGGTTTATTAGGTCTGCCCACCGAAGGGTCTGGGCC
>CAXTSH010000005.1:68046-69844 GCA_964246925.1 uncultured Acetobacteraceae bacterium | reverse complement strand
AACAGCAGGACGCCGCCAACATATCCCTTCCATCCGATGAAATTGTCAAAGAACATGCCCTCCAGCCAGAAGCTAGCGATTTCAATCACTTAGCTTTGCCTGAGCGTTGGGCGAGGCGGGGTTTTAGGAGTCTTCAGCCGGGCGGTCAACAGCTAAAATCACCCGCGGTGCCAAGCTAGAACCGGGCACCGGCCACGGCGTTGCATCGCCACCATGAAGGAGCAGGAACCATGTCCGCCAGGAGCCCGCGAACAACACACCATCCCTCGCGCAACGATTTGAGTGCCAACGCCAAGCAGGTCGCCGTCGAGCTGCTGAACGCCCGTCTTGCCGACGGCCTGGATCTCTCGCTCATCACCAAGCAGGCGCACTGGAACCTCAAGGGGATCCAGTTCATCGGCATTCATGAGATGCTGGACGGCTTCCGCGACGAGCAGGACGATCTCAACGACAAGATGGCCGAGCGGGTCGCCCAGCTCGGCGGCACCGCCTACGGCACCACGCAGGACATCACCAGAAACAGTCAGCTCACGCCCTATCCCACCGACATCTACGCCATCCAGGACCATCTGGCGGCACTGATTGACCGCTTCTCGGTCGCAGCGAATGCCGTCCGCGCCAGCATCGACCAGGCGGCCGAGGCGGGTGACGCAGACACCGCCGACATCTTCACCGAGGTCTCGCGCGGCCTCGACAAGCAGCTCTGGTTCCTGGAGGCGCATACGCAGGAGCCGCCGCACACGCTGCGCGACGGCGATGGGTCGGGCAAGCGCTAAAGCGCGTGCGTATCAGCCCGCAGCCAGTGCCTTGCACGCAACCTTGTCGCCGACGCTGATGCCGAGCTTCTCGGTCACGCCGCCCTGAAGCTCGAGCGTCGCCACGGTCACCCCGGTGCTCGAGATGATGGCGAGGCTGTGCGGCACGGTGTTCTCGGCAATCGACCCCACAGTCCCATCCGCATCGATGAAGACCATGTCGAGCGGCACCACCGTATTCTCCATCCACATACGGCTGACTTGGGCGCGCGCCCACACGAACAGCATGCCTTCACGGGATGCTACCGCAGTGCGGAACATCAGTCCGAGTTCCTGTTCCCGAGGTGTTCTCGCCACCTCGACAGAGAAATCGTGCACCTTGCCGTCAGCGGTGGAGATGGTGAGCGATTGCGTCGCCAATCGAGGTTGCGGACCGGTCGGCTCGCCGGTCCCTTGAGCGCGCGCGGCCGTCCAGCCGGCCAGGCCGGAAACGCTTGCGCCGAGCAGTGCCCGCCTTCGGATCGTCCACATCATGCAGCCTTTCTCTCCAAGGTTCGGCGCGCGAGGCTGCGAACCTCGTCGCGTACCGGGCCCTCGCGCGGCGCATCGCGCAAGGTCGTCAGCATGCGCGGTGCCGGCGGGCGCCGCCTGGCCAGATGCCAATCGAGCCGGCACAGGATGTCGCAGGCCGCTTGCGGCAGGTTGGCGGGGAACGCCTGCCCGCTCAGAACGCCCCAGACACCAGCCCAGGTTCGCGCTACCGCCCACGGATTATAGCCGCCGCCGCCCAGCACGACGAGCGGCAGGCCCAATCCCAGCAGCCGCCGGCAAACCTCGAAATGGGCGTTGTTGGACAGCGAGAGACGCGATTGCGGATCCTCCTGCAAAGCGTCTGCGCCACACTGCAGCATGACGGCCTGCGGTGAAAACTCGGCGAGCAACGGCATCACGGCGTGGTCCATCAGCCAACGCATTTCGCTGTCGTTGAAGCCCTCCGGCACCGGCAGATTGCGCGCGGCACCTCCGGCGCGATCGCTCGCTCC
>CAXTSH010000005.1:55242-67946 GCA_964246925.1 uncultured Acetobacteraceae bacterium | reverse complement strand
AGCCCTCCGGCACCGGCAGATTGCGCGCGGCACCTCCGGCGCGATCGCTCGCTCCGCCGGTGCGCGGCCAGCGGCCCTGCTCGTGCACGCTGATGGTGAGCACGCGCGGGTCGTCGTGGAAGGCGAGTTCGACCCCGTCGCCGTGGTGCGCGTCGATGTCGAGATAGACCAGCCGGTCGAGCCCGGCGTCAAGCCATGACAGCAGCCCGAGGACCGCGTCGTTGAGGTAGCAGAAGCCCGACGCCCGGTCGGCTCGGGCGTGATGCGTCCCGCCACCCGGATGGTGCACGGCGATCCGGCGCGCGCGGGCGAGATGGCAGGCGAGCAGCGTTCCGCCGACCGCCATCATCGGCCGGGCAAAGACGTCCGGGTAAATCCCGTTGCCTTCGACGCCGAGGCGAAAACGGAGCGCCTCGCCGGGCGTGACCGCACCATCGCGCTCGGCGCGCGCCAGACACGCGAGATAGTTTGGGTCGTGAAATCGCAACGCCTGAGCTTCCGTCGCCATCGTCGAGCCAACGGTGTTTTCCGTCGTCAGCCAACCGAGCGCGCGTGCCAGATCGACCGCCGTCGACACGCGCGGGATGGCGAGCGGATGCGGCGCCTTGTGCGTCGGCCGTCTGAAGATGTCGTTCTCGACGAACAGGGAGCAGGACATGCGCTAGCCGCGCATCAGCCGAGCGGCGGTCACTGACTGCAGGTGATCCAAGCTGATCCCGGGAGCGAGCTCGCGGACGTGCAGACCGTCATGGACGTCGATCACCGCCAGCTCCGTGTAGATGCGGGTGACCACGCCGGACGCGGTCAGCGGAAACGTGCAGCGTTCGAGCACGCGGGGTCTGCCGTCGCGGGTGACGTGCTCCATGAGAGCCCAGACCTGGCGTGCGCCGACGGCCAGATCCATGGCACCACCGACGGCAGGCGCGCGCGCCTCGCTGTCGGTGATCCAATTGGCGAGGTCGCCGTTCTCATCCACCTGGAAGGCGCCAAGCAGGGCGTAGTCGAGGTGGCCACCGCGGATCATCATGAAGGCGTCGGTGTGGTGGAAGATCGCAGCCCCAGGCAGCAGCGTCACCGGCCCCTTGCCGGCGTTGATGAGCTCGGGATCGAGTTGCTCCGGCGTCGGGTAAGGTCCAACGCCGAGCAAGCCGTTCTCGCTATGGAAGATGATGTCGCGGCCAGGCGGCCGGTGGTCCGCGACCAGCGTGGGGATGCCGATGCCGAGATTGACGTAGGCGCCATCCGGCAGGTCGAGTGCTGCGCGCATGGCGATCCGGTTGCGTGTCTCGGTCATCAGGCAGCCGCTGCTTCGGGTCGTTGCCAGACGCAATCGACGAAGATGCCGGGGGTGATCACGTGCTCGGGATCCAGCGCGCCGAGAGGAACGATCTGCCTGACTTCGGCGATGGTGAGCTTCGCCGCCGGCGCCATCACCGGACCGTAGTTGCGCGCCGCCGCATGGTAGGTGAGGTTGCCCCAGCGGTCGCCACGGTCGGCCTTGATTAGGGCGAGGTCGGCCCTGATCGGACGCTCAAAGACGTAGGTCTCACCATCAAGCACGCGCGTTTCGCGGCCTTCGGCAAGGCGGGTGCCGACACCGGTCTTGACGTAGAAGCCACCGATCCCGGCGCCGCCGGCGCGTATGCGCTCGCTTAGGGTGCCCTGCGGCACCAGTTCAAGCTCCAGCTTGCCGCGCGCATAAACCTCCTCGAAGGCGACCGAGCCGGCCGAGCGCGGGAACGAGCAGACGATCTTGCGGACGCGCCCACGGCGAAGGAGCGTCGCTAACCCGGTTTCACCCGCGCCTGCGTTGTTGGTGACGATGGTCAGCCCGGCAGCACCGTGCGCGAGCAGAGCACCCAGCAAGGCGTTCGGCGTGCCGGACTCGCCGAAGCCGCCGACCAGAACGGTGGCGCCATCGGCGACACCGGCCAGTGCCGCTGAGGCGGTCGCGACGACCTTGTCGATCAACTCGCCCTAGTTCCGGTATCCCGGATCGATGCGGTCGAGCTTGCGCAGCAGCGCGGGCCAAGCGAGGCCGCGTGCGAGCTTTGCCGTCGAAGTGGGCGCGGCCTGGGCCGCCACCTTGTCGGCGATGCCTTCGTGCGGGTCGACCAAACCGTCGCGGCCGGCTGCGAGCATATGGACCTGGGCCTCGCAGGCACGTTCCAGAAAGTAGAGCCGCACAAAACATTCCGCGACGCTGCCGCCGGTGGCAAGCGTTCCGTGATTGCGCAGGATCATCGCGTTGCGCGTGCCGAGATCGGCGACCAGACGGTCGCGCTCGCTGAGGTCGGTCGCGATCCCTTCGTAGTCGTGGTAGGCGACGTCGGCGTGGGCGATCATCGCGGTCTGGGTGTGTGGAAGAAGGCCGCATCGCATCGCCGAGACGGCCTGGCCGAAGGGCGTGTGCAGGTGCATGACGGCCTGCGCGTCGTCGCGCGCCATGTGGATCGCGGAGTGGATCACGAAGCCGGCACGGTTGGTGATCGATGACGGGTCATCGACCGGATTGCCCTCGATGTCGATCTTGACCAGGGATGACGCGGTGATCTCCTCAAACATCCGGTCGTAGGGATTGATCAGGAAATGGTGCTCGGGCCCGGGCACGCGCGCTGACAGATGAGTGAAGATCAGATCGTCCCAGCCGTAGAGGGCGACCAGCCGGTAGGCGGCGGCGAGGTCGGTGCGGACCGCCCTTTCCGCCTCCGTCATGCCGACCCGCGCTCCGTCGGCGATTGTCACGACCAGTGCCATGGGTGTCCTCCCTTTGGTTGAGATCAATCGTAGACAACTGCGAGCGTCTCGGCGACCAGCGCCGGCCGGTCGTGGCCCTCGATCTCGACAGTCGCCTGTGTTGTCAGACGGCGGCCGCCGTTCAACGGTTCCGACGTGGTGAGCCGGAGGCGGGCCCGGACGCGAGAGCCGGCAGGAACGGGGCTGGTAAAGCGCACCTTGTTGGATCCGTAGTTCAACCCGCGCGACCGCCTGCGGATGCGGTAGACGGTTTCCGACAGCATCGGCAGCAACGAAAGAGTGAGGAAACCGTGCGCGATGGTGCTGCCGCCGGGGAGCTCCGCCTTCGCGCGAGCGACGTCGACATGGATCCATTGGTGGTCGCCCGTGGCGTCGGCGAAAGCGTCAATCATGGATTGCGTCACGGTTGTCCACTCGCTCGTGCCGAGTTCGCGGCCGACGTAATCATCCATGTCAGCGACGGTCTCAATCTCCAGCATGTTTGCTCTCGCCCTAGACTTCCAACCACTCGCGTCTGACGCGGGCGTCGGCCGCGAGATCGGCAGGCGTGCCCTCGAAGACGACGCGACCCTGTCCCATGACATACAGCCGGCGGCAAATGGCGAGAGCGATGGCGAGCTTCTGTTCCACCAGCAGGATCGTCGTGCCGCGCTCGGCGACCGCCAGCAGCAGATCGCGGACGCGTTCGACCATCTGCGGTGCCAATCCCTCCGTCGGCTCGTCGACCATGAGCAACGCAGGGTTGCCCATCAGGGTACGGCAGATCGCCAGCATCTGCTGCTCGCCGCCGGACAGCGCACCTGCGGGGGCGGCAGCGCGCTCCTCCAGACGAGGGAAGAGCGCGTAGGCGTCGGGCAGTGCGAACGGGCCGCCCGGACCCTTCTTTTCGCCAAGCCGCAGGTTCTGCGCCGTGGTCAGGTCTGGAAAGATCGCCCGATCTTCCGGAACGTAGCCAAGTCCGACACGCGCGATCGCATGGGGCGGCAGGCTGCCGATCTCCTGGCCGGCAAACACGACCCTGCCGGTGCGGACGACGGCGCCCATGATTGCCTTCAGCGTTGTGGAGCGGCCGGCGCCATTGCGCCCGAGAAGGGCGACGATCTCGCCACGGCCCACCTGCAGCTCCACGCCGCGCAGCACCTGGCTCTTCCCATACCAAGCGTCGAGGTCTCGAACGGCAAGCATGGAGCTCAGCACAGCAGGTCGGCCGCCGTGCCTAGGTAGGCGGCACGCACTGCGGGATTGCCGCGCACCTCGGCGGGGCTCCCCGAGGCGATGACCTGACCGTCGGCCATCACCGTGATCCGGTCCGCAAGGTCAAAGACGACGCCGAGATCGTGCTCGATCATCACCAGCGTCCTGCCCTCTGTCACCCTCCGGATCAGCATCACGGCGCGCTCGGTTTCCGCGTGGCTCATGCCGGCAGTGGGCTCGTCGAGCAGCACTGTGTTGGCGCCGCCCGCAACCGTCACGCCGATTTCAAGCGCGCGTTGATCGGCGTAGGCGAGCGCACCCGCCAGCACGTGCCGTCTTGGGCCAAGCCCCATCAGGTCCAGCATCGCCTCGGCGCGAGCGTTCAGCCTGCCGAAGCCGTCGGCAGCGCGCCAGAAAGTATGGCCGGCGCCCATCGCCTGCATCGCGGCATTGCGCAGGTTCTCAAAGACGGTCATGCGCGGGAACAGGGACGTCACCTGAAATGAGCGCGACAAGCCGCGGCGGCTGATGACGTGCGGCGGAAGCCCGGTGATGTCCTGCCCGTGCAGCAGAATGCGACCGCTGTCGGGCGCGAAACGCCCGCTCACGAGGTGGAAGAACGTGCTCTTGCCGGCGCCGTTCGGCCCGATGACGGCGTGCCGCTCGCCTGAGACGACGTCGAGGGTGGTGCCCTTGATGATTTCGGTCGCGCCGAAGCTCTTGCGCAGGTCGCGGACGCTCAGCGCCGGGGTCATACGGGGACGGCCACCTGGGCCTGCCAGCTCGCGCGGGCGGCAGGCCAGGTGCGTCGCAGCAGCAGGGCGCCCGCGAGGAACAGGGCGACGCCGATCGCCCACTGCCACAATGCGTGTGGCTGGGCAGCAATGCCGAGCATACGGCCGGCGTCGGCACCGTTGCGGACGGCCTGCAGGCGGAAGGCGAGCTCGGCCAGGAAGACGATGCCACCCATGGCCAGGATCAGTCCTGGCACCTGCGAGACGTAGGACGGGAGCAGGGCGGCAACGCGGCCGCTTCGGACCAGAGGGGCGTGGGCGAGAATGATCCCGGACAGGCCGCCCGGGGCCCAGATGACGGCAGCGATGAAGAGCAGGCCGTCGTAGAGCTGCCACGCATCGGTGATGGTGGAGAGCGCTACCTGGAGGAAGGTGACCAGGATGGCGCCGAGCACCGGGCCCCAGAAGGTGCCGACGCCACCGATGAAGGTCATCAGCAGGACCGAGCCGGAGGCCTCCGAGGACATGTTGGTCGAGGTGACGATCTCGTCGTTGAGCGCCTGCAGGCCGCCGGCCACACCCGCGAACAGGCCGGAGAGGGCGAAGACGAGAAAGCGGATGCGGGCGGGATCGTAGCCGATGAAACCGACGCGCTCGGGATTGTCGCGGACGGAGTTGGCCAGGCGGCCGAGCGGGGTTGCGGTGTAGCGCCACATCAGGAACGCGCACAGGAAGGCCCAGGCGGCGATCAGGAAGTAGACGTGGAACTGGCTGCCGAAATCGAAGCCGAAGAACTTGGGGCCGTCGGAGCGGTCGCCGGTAATGCCTTCCTCGCCGCCGAACACGGACGGGAACATCAGCACCACGGCGGCGAACAGTTCGGCCAGGCCAAGGGTGATCATGGCAAAGGCGGTCTCGCCGCGCTTGGTGGCGACGGACCCGGCGAGGAGGGCGACGACAAGGCCGCCGGCAGCGCCGGCCAGTGGCAGCAGGGGTGCGGGGATCCACCAGCCGTTGCCGGCTGCCTGCATCAGGTGCATGGCGGCGAAGCCGCCGAAGCCGAGGAACACGGCATGGCCGAAATCGAGCATGCCGCCTTCGCCGAGCAGCATGTTGAACGAGAGCGCGAAGACGATGGCGATGCCCATGCGGCAGAGCAGCGACAGGCCGAAGCCGCTGGTCAGGAGGTAGGGGGCGATGACGGCCGCGACGGCGGCGAGAAGCCAGGCGAGAAGGGGGGGGGGGGGGGGGGGGGGCGGGCGCCCCGCCCGGCGGGGGCGGGGCGGGGGGGGGGGGGGGGGGGGGCTCTGCCGCCGGCCCGGGGGGCCCCCCCCCCGGGGCGCGGGGGGGGGCCCCCCCCCCCGCCCCGCCAAAGGCCTTGCCTTTGGAAACCGGGGTTTGGGGCCGTCACGCCAGAAGACGTGCTTCCGCACGACGTCCCCAGCGGGTCCAGGGCGTCACGCCTCAGGGCGTGCTTTCGCACGACGCCCTGGCCTTCCTTCACGCAGACCTCGAACCGGCTAGGCCCCTGGGGCGGAAAGCCAACATCAGGACCAAAAGAAGGTAAGGCACCGTGGGGGCAACGCGGGCGATCGTGAGGTTCCACAAATCGGTCAGCGTGCCGTCGGGATTGATTGACAGGCCGAGCGAGCCCAGCACCTTCCAGAGCGGCAGATCGAGGCTGATCGACACGGTTTGGATCAGGCCGATCAGGATAGACGCCACGAACGCGCCCCAGATCGAACCGAGGCCGCCCATGACGACGACGGCGAAGACGATCGCGCCCAGGGATCCGGCCATGCCGGGCTGGGTGGTGAAGGCGTTGCCGGCGATGACGCCAGCCAGACCCGCAAGCGCGCAGCCGGCGCCGAAAACCAGGGTGAAGACGCGCGGCACGTCGTGGCCGAGCATCGAGACCATGTCGGGGTGGGTGAGTGCGGCGCGGACGATCAAGCCGAGCCGGGTCCTGGAAAGGGCGGCAAAGAGCGCCACAAACATCGCGAGCGAAACCGCCATCATGAAGACGCGGTAGGCCGGATAGGCGGTGTGGCCGACATGAAACAGTGGAAAGTCGAGCGCCTCAGGCACCCGGTAGTCGACCGGGTTGCGGCCCCAGACCAGCGGGACGACCTCGCCGATGACAAAGGCGAGGCCGAAGGTGAAGAGCAGTTCCGCCATGTGGCCGTGGCGGTGCACACGGCGAAGTCCCCAGCGCTCCACGGCAGCGCCGATGACACCCGCCAGGACGGGAGCCACGACCAGGGCCGGCCAGAAGCCGACGAACAGGCTGACCGTGAAGGCGAAATAGGCGCCCAGCATGTAGAAGCTGGCGTGCGCCAGGTTGAGGACGCCCATCATTCCAAAGATAAGCGTCAGTCCCGAGGACAGCATGAAGAGCAGGAGACCGTAGACGAGGCCGTTCAACGCGACGAGGGCAAGTGATTCGGTCACGACGCGCTAGGGCTTGTCCTTGAAGCTGCAGGTGGTGGGCAACTTGGTCTGGTCCGGCTCGATCCGGCTGATCGTCTTGAAGCCGAGCTTGGAGTCGGGGAAGGTGTGCGGGAGACCAGGTTCGAGTTCGCTGATGAACATCGGCTGCAAGAGCTGGTGATTGTCGTTTCGCATGATCGACGCACCGAGCGGGGTCGGGCGGGACATCGTCTCGAGCACCTTGCCCACGGCGGCGGGATCGGTCGAGTTCGCCTGCTTAATGGCAGCGGCGAGCATGTCGATCTCGTTGACGACCCTCCAATAGTAGAACCCGCGGTGGAAACGTTGCTGGAATGCGTCGGCGACGTCGTCGACGCCGGGCACGTTGTTCGCCCATTCGCTGATCTGCGCGTCCCCCGCGGCACCAGGGCCGGCGGCGGCGACCAGGACCTGGTCACCGAGATAGTAGGTGAAGAACCTGCCCTTGTAGCCGCTGTCGGCCGCGGCTTTTACGAGGAGTTGCAGATCGGCACCCCAGTTTCCGGTCACCACCGCGTCGGCGCCGGCAGCCTGAAACTTGGCGATGTAGGGAGTAAAATCCTTGACCTTGCCGAGTGGCACCCGTTCGGCGCCGACGATGGTCAGGTCCGGCCGGCGATTGGCCAGCATCGTCTCGGCGGCCTTCTGAACCGATACGCCGAAGGAGTAGTCGGGGTTGAAGACGTAGACCTTGTGAACGTCTTTTTGGCTGACGAGGTAGTCAGCCAGCGACTTCATCTTCATGTCGCTGTCGGCATCGAAGCGGAAGTGCCACCAGGAGCATTTGTCGTTGGTCAGCCCCGGATCGACGGCGGCGTAGTTGAGGAACAGGATCGACTTGGACGGGTCGCGCTTGTTGTTCTTCTCGATCCCGCTCACCAGCGCGAAGGCGACCGCGGAACCGTTACCCTGGGTGACGTAGCGGATGCCGTCGTCGATTGCCTTGTGCAGCAGGGTGAGCGATTTGACCGGGTTGACCTCGTTGTCCATCGGCACAAGCTCGAACCTGCGGCCGGGACCGGCAGCCTGAGCCGCGTTGGCGCGGTCGATGGCGAAACGGAAATGCTGCTCGCCGAGTTGCCCCGTCTCGGCCAATGGTCCGCTCAGCGGATCGATGTAGGCGATACGGATCGTCTCATCGGCGCGCGCCAGGGAGGTGGACGCCAACAACCCGAGGATTGCCGCCCAGAGACGAACCCGCATCTTGAACTCTCCCGTCGGATCGACTTTTGAGGAGGGACGTTGATCGGCCCCGGTGCGATCCTGTCAGCGATCGTGAGGCCAGACCCGTTCGGGCGTCAATGCTGATCGCCCGGCCTGCCGAGGAACGGGTTGCGCCGGCGCTCGTCACCGAAGCTCGACGCCGGACCGTGCCCGCACACGAACCGTATGTCGTCGCCGAGCGGCAGCAGCTTGTCGCGTATCCCCGCAATCAGCGCCTCATGGTCGCCGTAGGGAAAATCGGTCCGCCCGACCGATCCGCTGAACAGCGTATCGCCGACCTGCGCGAAGCGGACGTCGCGCGCCACGAAGACGATATGACCCGGCGTGTGGCCTGGCACGTGCAAAATTTCGAACCGGTGCGCGCCGACGGTGACCGTTTCGCCCTCTGCGAGGAAGCGCTGCGGCGTCACGCGCCGGGTCTCGAAATTCCAACGCCTGCCGTCCTCCTCGAGGCTGTCGAGCAGGAAGGTGTCGCGCCGGTCGGGGCCCTCGACTGGCGCCCCGAGCAGGTCGTGCAGCTCGGCAGCACCTCCGGCATGGTCGAGGTGGCCGTGGGTCAACAAGATGCGTTCGACCTTCAGGCCAAGCGAGGTCACGCGGGAGGCGATCATGGCGGCGTCGCCGCCCGGGTCGACGACCGCCGCCGCCATCCCGTCGGTGTCCCACATGAGCGTGCAATTCTGCTGCAACGGTGTGACCGGAACGACCTCGACACGCAACTGACCCAAGGACGACCTCCTATCCGGCTCGACGGCTCTCATATTTGATCTCACGCTGGACGGGCGGAAGCCAGGCAGGGGAGAGCGCAATGGACTTATCTGGTGAGCGCCGGTTACCGGCAGCGCGCAATGTGGTGTGGAACGCGCTGTCCGACACGGCGACGCTGGCCGAGAGCCTGCCGCCAGGTGTCACTATCGCCGACCTCGGCGACGGCAGTTACGACATGACGATCCCTGACGGTGAGACCGCCTGGCGCACGCGCGTTATGCCGGATGCCGGCAGCAGCCCGGCGCAGTCGGTGCTTCATCTGGCCGCGCCCGCAGACGCCGAACGCGGGTTCGCCGGCAGGGCCGACATCACTCTCGCGGAAGATGGTGTCTTCACCCGCCTGCTGTGGCGTGTCGCGGCCGACATGACCGACGGCGAGCGGCCGCAGATAGAAGCTGCGATCGATCATGTGCTGACACATATCGGGCAGCGAGCGGCGACGCCGTCGCCGGTCGCTGCCCAGGGTGCTGCCGGCGCCGCCGCGGCGATCGTTGATGCCTTGCCGTCGGCCGCCAGCATGGAGCGGTCGCCGCTGCAGGTGATCGTCCGGACGCTGGCCGCGATGCCACGCGATTCGACGATCGGGGGCGCGCTGTTCATGCTGGTCGTGCTGTTCGTCGTCGGCATCCTGTGAACGGTGTGATGTTACCGGCCGATACGTTGGCAACGGCTGCCGAGTGGCTCGCCGAGGGCGAGGAAGTGGCGATCGCCACCGTCACGCGCACTTGGGGCAGTTCTCCCTGTCCCCCGGGCAGCCGGCTGGTCATTACTCGATCCGGACGGATGGCGGGTTCGGTCAGCGGCGGGTGCATAGAAAGTGAGATCGCCGCGCGTGCACTCGACGTGCTCGACGCCGGAACGATGCAGCTGGCCAGCTTCGATGTTGCCGAGCAGCGCGCCTGGTCGGTCGGACTCGCCTGCGGGGGTGAGATCGAGATCATGATCGAGCCGTTGGCCGCGCACCGGTGACCCCGGAGACGCTCGCCGGACTGATCGAGCGCCGTCGCAGCAAGCGGCCGACGGTACTCGCGACCCGCATGTCGGACGGTGTTCAGTGGCTGCTTCCGGACGGTGACGTCCACCCGGCTCTGGCACGGGCAGCCGACGCTGCGCTTGGCGGGGGCCGTTCGACCAGGAGCGAGATTGATGGTGAGCCCTATTTTCTCGATCTGCACCTGCCGCCCTGTCGCCTGCTACTGGTTGGCGCGGTCCATATTGCCCAGTCACTGGCACCCTTGGCGGCCGCTTTCGACATCGAGCCTACCGTGATCGATCCGCGCACGAGTTTCGCGACCGTCGAGCGCTTTCCCGGTCTGGTTCTCCGTCATGACTGGCCGGAAGCGGCGATCGCCGAGCTTGTTCCCGACGCGATGACGGCGGTGGTAGCGCTGAGCCACGATCCCAAGCTCGACGACCCGGCGCTGGTGGCGGCGCTCGCCAGCAAGGCGTTCTATGTCGGCGCCCTCGGATCGAGCCGTTCCCACGCGAGCCGGCTCGCCAGGCTTCGCATCATCGGAGTGGAGGAGAGCGCACTCGCTCGTATCCGCGGTCCGGTCGGGCTGGCGATCGGTGCGGTGACCACCGCCGAAATCGCGCTGTCGATCCTGGCGGAGATCGTCGCAGTCCGCCGCTCAGGCCGCGCCGCCTCGCGCGCGTGACCCGGGTCCTGTCACTCGTTCTCGCAGCCGGCCTTTCGAGCCGGATGGCGCCCGCACACAAGCTGCTGGCGACGTTCGGCAGTTCCACCGTGCTCGGGATGATGCTCGCCCGCCTAGAGGCGAGCACCGTCGACGACATCCTGGTCCTGATTGGTCACGACGCCGCGCGCGTGTCCGCGGTGGTGACGCAGGCAGCCTCGCGCGCCACCGTTCTGATGACCACGCGGCACGGTTGCGGGCTGTCCGCGACGCTGGCCGACGGCCTGGCGCGTGTCCCGCCACAGGCCGCCGGCGTGCTGGTCTGCCTCGCCGACATGCCGCTGGTGCGAACCGAAACGATCGACCGGTTGCTCGCCGCCTTCCGCGCTGCGACGAACGAGCGTCCGGTCGTGGCACCGTTCCATGACGGGTGCCGCGGCAACCCGGTGCTGTGGCATCGCGCGCATCTGCCAGCGCTCGCCCGGCTTAATGGCGATGAGGGCGGACGATTGCTGCTCCGCAAGCGCGCCAGCGACCTGGTGAAGCTGCACACGGATGATCGCGGCGTGCTGATCGACATCGACACGCAGGCGGCCCTTGCCGGCGCGCGTGCCTTGCTTGCCGCATCGCCTTGAGCGAGTGCGGCCCCATCACGGTCGGTGAAGCGGACGGGCGGCTTACCTATCTCGTTCCGGTCGCCCCCAGCCAACTGCCGCCAGTGCGAGGACGCGAACTGCAGGCAGCCTGGGATGCTGCGCGGGCAGTGTCTCACCTCGCCGGCACCGACTGGCAGCGTTGGGCGGTCATCCGCGCCTTCCGGTTTCGGTGCGAGGGCGGTGCTTGCACTGACCTCCTGCTCGCCGACCCGGACGCCCGCGCCTGGGCCAGCGCGGTTGACCGAAGCTGCGGCCTTGCCACGAGAGCCGGGCTCTCATTGTGCCTGCGGCTGCTCGGCCTGGTGGAGCTGATCGCGCGTGCGCCCTGGATGGCAGCGTTCTGCTCGCTGCGGTCGGACGGGGCGGAGTTGCACCCAGCCTTGCTGGAGGCTGCCGGACGACTGCCATTGACGGAGCAGGGGCTGCTCGACGAAACCGGCCTGCGCGCCTGTCTCGGCGTCGGATGAGGAGTGCGATGACAGCGCGTGAATGTGTGCCCCTTGCTGCTCTCCTGCTTGGTCTCGGCGGCTGCCATTTTGGAGCGCCCAAATCAGAAGCCGAGTTGTCGACCGAGGACGCCTGCCGGGCGCTCGCCAATCACGCCTACGACGAGCAACATCGGGTGCTGCTGTCCGAGGGCGACGATCAGGCGACAACCCCGTTCTCCGCGGGCGGCACCATCGTGCCGCCCAACCAGGGTCTCAGCGACCAGTATGCACACGAGGTTGCCGTCGAAGATTGCATCAATCGCCGAACCAGCAGCACGCAGGGCGGGGACAGCTTTGGTCCTCAGGGCGCGCACTGACAGCGGCATCAGAGGAGACCAAGCGTGAGCCGTATCGTCCGCACCGAACCGAGTCCGGTCCTGTCCAGGGCCGTCGAGTATCACGGCTTCATCTTCACCTCCGGCATAGTCGCCCGTGATGCGGCCGGCGACGTCCTGGCGCAGACCCGGGACGTCCTGGCGCAAGCCGACTCGCTCCTCGAAGAGCACGGCACCGATCGGACCCGATTGCTCCAGGCACAGATCTGGCTCAAGCGCATCGCCGACCGGGAGGCGGTGAACACAATCTGGCAGGAATGGCTGCCGGACGGCCTGGCGCCAGCGCGCGCCTGCGTTCAGGCGGAACTCGCGCATCCCGATCTGCTGGTCGAGATCATGCTTGTCAGCACCAAATAGGACCGAAATCCCAAGAAGCCGGCGCGAACACCCGCTGGTTACGCAATTGCTCGCTTGTAAACCCGATCTCATCCGGTTGGCGGTT
>CAXTSH010000005.1:3827-55142 GCA_964246925.1 uncultured Acetobacteraceae bacterium | reverse complement strand
CCCGCTGGTTACGCAATTGCTCGCTTGTAAACCCGATCTCATCCGGTTGGCGGTTGCTCAAATCACTATTGAGTTGCAGACCCTTACATCACAAAGTGGTGACTTGAGGGCGTTGAATGGTTCGGTTTGGCGTTGGAACGGCCGTTCTGGTCGCGTCTCTCATGACGGTCACCTTGCCCTCGGTCGCCGACGCGTGGCCCAGCAGACATCATCATCGTCAGCATGCACGTTATGCGCTCGTTCGCGGCCACGTCATTCAGTGCGTCGCCTTCGCGCGCGCGGACACCGGGATTGATCTCCCCGGCAATGCCGTGAACTGGTGGGACAACGCAGCCGGCCGCTATGCGCGGGGCAACGCACCCGAGATCGGCAGCGTGCTGAATTTCCGCGCCAACGAGCGTATGCGCCTCGGTCACGTCGCGGTCGTCAGCGCCATCGTCAACAGCCGCATGGTGACCATTGACCAGTCGCATTGGAACAGCCGAGGTGTGTCGCGCGGCGTCAACGTCATCGACGTCTCGCCGGAGAACGACTGGAGCGCGGTGCGGGTCGCCCTTGGGAATCGCGAAACTTACGGCAGTATTTATCCGACCTTCGGCTTCATCTATGCGCGCCCGGATGATGGCACGAGGGTGGCGTTCGCGCCGAGCACGTCGCGGCGCATGCGCACGACCGGGCGCCTCCACGAGGTTACGCTGGAGGTGGCCGAGGCCCCGCGCGGCGTGGATCTGTCGACGCCGGGCATCGTCGGCGACGCGCCGGATCGCGAGTTGCGGTAACGGCTCGGACTTGGGCGAGCCTTGGTCTGCGCCCCACATTGAACTGAGGTCGGCGACCCAAGAACCGCGATAACAGCCGTGGCTGGGTGCTCAACGCCGTCCATCTGGCGGGTCTATGGGGTGCGGGGATGGAACCCCTGGCTCGGCCTGCTACGCTGCACCAATGCGCTACATTTCCACACGCGGCGGGGCCGCGCCGCGTGATTTCGTGGGCGTGCTGCTCGCAGGGTTGGCCGAGGATGGCGGGCTGTTCGTGCCTGAGGTCTGGCCCGCGCTGAGCGGTTCGGAATGGCGCGCGATGCGGCGCCTTCCGTATCACGCGCTGGCGGCGCGGATCGTCACGTTGTTCGCGGGTGACGTCTTCGAACGAGGTGCGATCGAGACGCTGTGCGAGCAGGCCTACGCCAGGTTCACGCACCCGGCGGTCGCACCGCTGGTGCAGATCGACGAAGGATTGTTCGCGCTCGAGCTGTTCCACGGGCCGACGCTGGCGTTCAAGGATTTCGCCATGCAGTTGCTCGGGCCAATGTTTGAGAATGTGCTGCGGCGAGATGGCCGGCGGGTGACGATCGTCGGCGCGACCTCGGGTGACACGGGGTCGGCTGCGATCGAGGCATGCCGAGACCGACCGGGGATCGAGCTGGTCATTCTTCATCCTCACGGGCGCACGAGCGACGTGCAGCGTCGTCAGATGACCACGGTCCTGTCAGCCAACGTCGCAAATCTGGCGGTGGACGGCAATTTCGACGATTGCCAGGCGCTGGTCAAAGCCATGTTCGCGGACAGGCCATTTCGCGACGAAATGGCGCTGTCGGGGATGAACTCGATCAACTGGGCGCGGATTGCGGCACAGGTCCCCTACTACGCCTACGCGGCCCTGGCGCTGGGAGCGCCGGATCGTCCGGTGTCGTTCGCAGTGCCGACAGGAAATTTTGGCAACGTGCTGGCGGCCTGGGTGGCGTGCCGGATGGGCCTGCCGGTGGAAACCCTGGTTGTGGGGTCGAACCGGAACGACATTCTCGCGCGATGGGTGGCGGCCAACGACATGAGCGTCGCTCGCGTCGAGCCAAGCCTGTCGCCGTCGATGGATATCCAGGTCAGCTCGAATTTCGAACGTCTGCTGTTCGAGCTGTTGGGACGCGATCCGGCAGCATTGCGCGGAGCCATGGTCGGATTTGGCGAGACTGGGCGGATGGCAGTGCCGGAGGCAGCCTGGCGTGAGGCGAGGAGGCTTTTTCGCGGGTTCACGCTCGGGGATGAGGCGACGGTTGCGGAGATGCGGCGGCTTGCCGAGACGTCTTCGTATGTGGCCGACCCGCATAGCGCAATCGGGATTGCCGCGGGACGGGCGAACCGGGTGAAAGGGGTGCCGATGGTAGTGTCGGCGACCGCTCATCCGGCAAAGTTTCCGGATGCTTGCCGGCGGGCCGGTGCGTCGGTGGCGCTTCCTCCCCATCTCTCGGACTTGTTCGCGCGCCCCGAACGGTTCGACCTGGTGGCCAACTCGCTGGACGAGGTCGAGGCGAAGGTGCGCGCGCACACCAGGCGAAACGCAGCCTGACTGAATTCAGATCGAGGACATTTCATGGACGACCTGATCAACCTTACCCGCCTGCCCTCGGGTCTGCTGGTGGTGACCGAACAAATGGACCGGGTCGAGACGGTCTCGTTCGGAGCCTATGTCGCATCGGGAACGCGAAATGAGCAGGCCAGCGAGAACGGAGTATCGCACTTCCTTGAGCACATGGCGTTCAAGGGTACGACGCATCGGACGGCCGCAGGGATCGCCGAGGAGATCGAAAACGTTGGCGGTCAGATCAACGCCTACACGGCACGAGAGCAGACCGCCTACTACGTCAAGCTGCTGCACGAGGATTTGGCCCTTGGCGTCGACATCATCGGCGACATCCTCAGCCATAGCGTGTTCGCGCCCGAAGAGATCGAGCGCGAGCGAGGCGTGATCCTGCAGGAGATCGGCCAGGCCAACGACACGCCCGACGACATCATTTTCGACCATTTCCAGGAGGCTGCCTTCCCGGGCCAGCCGATGGGACGGCCAACACTGGGCACAGAAGCGCTCATCCGCGGGATGAGGCGAGAGACGATCGCCGGCTACATGACGCGGCACTATGCGACGGGAAACATGGTGGTGGCGGCAGCAGGGCGGCTCGAACACGGTGAGGTCGTGCGGCTGGTGGAGCGGCATTTCGGCGACCTGCCATCTATGATGCCGGACGAGGCACCGGCTGGGGCGTATGAGGGCGGAGAGTTTCGGGAGCAGCGCGAGCTGGACCAGGTGCACGTGGTGCTCGGGTTTCCGTCGGTGAGCTATGCCGATCCGGACTACTTTGCAGTGTTGCTGCTGTCCACTCTGCTGGGCGGGGGGATGTCGTCGCGATTGTTCCAGGAGATCCGGGAGAAGCGTGGTCTGGTCTACTCGATCTACTCATTTAACGCGCCATTCCTCGATGGAGGATTGTTCGGAATATACGCCGGCACAGGCGCCAAGGAAGCAGCCGAGCTGGTGCCGGTGACGCTTGGCGAGCTTATTTCGGTGCAGAACCACGTGACCGCCGAGGAGCTTCATCGGGCGCGGGCTCAGGTGAAGGCAGGGCTGCTGATGTCGCTTGAGAGCACCGGGTCGCGGTGCGAGCAGCTCGCCCGTCAGATGCAGGTGTTCGGACGCACCGTCCCGACTGCAGAAACCGTTGCCCGGATCAATGCGGTCAGCATGGACGACGTGCGGCGGGCGGCGGCGAGACTGTTTCGTGGGCGCCCGACACTGGCGGCGCTGGGACCGGCAGGGAGCGTGCCCGGCCTGGCGGACATCGCTGAGAAGCTTGCGGCATGAGCGATCGAGCGGGTCTGGTGGAGGAGCTGGTCGCGACCGCACTCCGGGCGGGAGCGGACGCGGCGGATGCGGTGTTCGTCGGCAACCTGTCGATGTCGGTGTCAGTTCGGAACGGCAGGCCGGACAGTCTGGAACGGTCTGAAAGCCAGCATGTCGGGCTGCGGGCGTTCGTAGGACAGCGCGCGGCGATCGTCTCGGCGAGCAGCCTGTTGCCGTCGCAGTTCCGCCGTCTTGCCGATCGGGTGGTGGCGATGGCTCGGGTGGTGCCGGAGGATCGATTTACAGGGCTGTCCGGAGTAGGTGGTTCGGCGGACGCGTCGGGCCTGGAGCTGGACGACGGCGCAGAGCCCGATGTCGCCTCGCTGACCGAACGCGCACTGGCGGCGGAGGCGGCGGCGCTGGCGGTCCACGGGGTGACGCAGTCGGGCGAGGCGTCGGCCGGCTACGGACGGAGCGAGATCGTGCTGGCAACCTCGGACGGATTTGGCGGCGCCTATGCGCGGACAGGGCATTCGGTCTCGGCGAGCGCGCTCGCGGGCGCCGGTGTGGAGATGCAGCGGGATTACGATTTCCACAGCACCGTGCATCTGGTTGATCTCGACGAGGCGGCGGCAATCGGAACCCGTGCGGGCGAGCGAGCGGTGGCGCGATTGAGGCCTGGCAAGCCACGGACCGGGACGATGCCGGTGGTGTGGGATCCCCGGGCGGCGACCAGCCTGATTGGGCACCTCGTAGGGGCGGCAAACGGGAGTGCGGTGGCCCGCGGGACGAGCTTTTTGAAGGACCGGCTGGGCGAGCGGATCATGAAGGCGGGGGTGAATGTCGTCGACGATCCGCGTCGGGTGCGCGGATTGCGATCGCGGCCGTTCGACGGGGAAGGCTTGGAGACGCGGGCGCTTTCGATCGTGGAGGACGGGGTGCTCCGGAGCTGGGTGCTGGATGGGCGAAGCGCGCGGCAGCTCGGGATGGCGAGCACGGGACATGCATCGAGGGGCACGTCCGGGCCGCCGTCGCCATCGACGACCAATCTGACCTTGTCGGCGGGCTCGGTCACGGTCGGCGAGCTGATCGGCGACATCGTCGAGGGCCTTTATGTGACGGAGATGATGGGATCGGCGGTAAGCGGGATCACCGGGGACTATAGCCGTGGGGCGACAGGGTTCATGATACGCAACGGCGCACTCGCCGAGCCCGTCGCCGAGATCACGGTGGCCGGCAACCTGTTGGATATGTTTCGGGAGCTGACGCCGGCGGATGATCTGGTGCTTCGGCGTGGGGTCGACAGCCCGACGGTGCGGATCGATGGGTTGACCGTGGCTGGGGCCTGATCGGCTTGCGACGCGTAGCAATCCTGCTGCTGGCGGGATTGCTGATGGTGTCTGCGGGCGCCTGGGCATCGGCCGGACGCGGAGCGTCGGTGGGGAGCCGGGGGAGCCGGACCTACCTAACGCCGCCGCGGACGGCAACGTCGCCGTTTGGGGCGCAGCCGTTCCAGCAAACAGTGACACCGCCTTTTGGGCGGCCGGGTCTTCAGGGCGGCGCGCGGCGGCATCCGCTCGCCAGCGGGTTCCTGGTCGGGCTGCTGGGTGCCGGACTGGCTGGCATCCTGTTCGGGCACGGACTGCTCGTTGTGCTGCTGGAAGTGGTGCTGCTGGTGCTGCTGGTGCGCTGGCTCCTGCGGCGGCTGCGTTCGAGCCCGGTCACAAGCTATGCACCGATGTCCGCGACGGCACCACTGGCACCCATCGAGATCGGGCGCGGCGATTACGCGGCATTCGAGGCGCTGTTGCGCGAGGTGCAGCGGGCCTGGACGATGGCGGACATGGCGGCGCTCGGACGAGTGGCGACGCCTGAGATGGTGGGGATTTTTGGCGACCAGCAACGGGAGTTGGCACGCCGGGGAGTACGCAACAGCACGACCGACGTTCGACTCGAGAAAGGCGACCTGGCGGAGGCCTGGCGTGAAGGCCAAGAGGATTACGCGACGGTTGCGATGCGGTTCTCGGCCATTGACATCGACACCGACGCGACAGGACGGGTGCTGGGAGGTGATCCATCGCGACGGGCGATACGGACAGAGTACTGGACCTTCGTCCGACGGCCTTACGGCTCGTGGGTGTTGTCCGCGATCCAACAAGGGTAGCACTCGGCAAAAAGATGAACCTCCTTGCATCGCTGTTCGGCGACGGGCTACGACACGGCAGAGCCGGGAAGCAACGCCAACGAGAGCTCGATGCCGGAGACAACGGCAGACGGTACTATTTCGGGCGTTCAATGACCTCGCCGAAGTCGCGTCGTTGCAAGGAGGAGGACTGGATGCCGGAACGGCTCGTGGACGTCGAGAAGCACGGTGTGCAGCGGCTGCACACGTTTCCGGTGACGGTGAACGATCCGGCGATGGAGACGGAAGAGGAGGCGTTCAAGCGAAAGGCGCTGGAGGCGGCGGCGCACGCCAAGCTCGTGCCGAACGAGGAACTCCACACGCTGGGCGCGAAGATGCATGTCAGCCGTGGCGGGCCGCTGGCGCCGTTCGGCGATCCGCATGGAGTGATGGCTGAGACCAAGGCGGCCCTGGACCAAGTGGTGCGGGAGCGCGCCTACATGCTGTGGGAGGAAGCCGGGCGACCGAAAGGCAGGGCGGCAGAATTCTGGCATCGAGCCCAGCATCAGCGGTTCTGTGAGCGTGCCTACGCGATTTGGGAGCGTGAGGGTTGTCCGGAAGGAAGGGCGGACGAGCACTGGTATCGGACTCGCAGCTTCGAGGAAAGCTGACGCGGTCTCGCCATCGCTGCCGGAGGAGGTGATCCGGCTTCCGTTCGGCCCTGGGCCGTTCCGTATGACGATGGGGCTGAAAGCCCTCGATCCTGACGCGCTGGTTGAGATCGACGAGCGCTACCCCGAGGAGATGGCCGAGAGACGCACTCTGTTGGCCACCCGCCATGGCGAGGTGTTCGCGATCGAGCCCGGAACGGCGGCGGCGCGAGCGGAGGTGCTGGACGTCCTGGCGGCCCTGCTGCCGCGCCGGTATCCCCTCTGGTTCGCGCGCGACCACAGCGTTCTGCACAACCACCTGACTGGCGAGGATTGGGACTTGGGGGCGCTGCCACTCGACCCGCTGGAGGTGGCGGGGCGGCTGGTGATGGAGGATTTGTGCCTGATCGACACCGCCTCGGGCGGTGGGCCCGCTCTGCGGGCAGCCTTGCTGTGCGCGCCGAGCGGGTGGCGGTTGAGCGAGAAGATCGGCCGGCCGCTGACCGCTGTGCATGGGCCGGTGCCGCTTTACGCGGAACGTCTGTCTGACGCAGTCGACCGGTTCATGCGGACGTTGCGGCCGGGCAAGGTCGCCGAAAGGCTGAATTGGGGCCTGTCCGGAGAGAGGGCATTGTTCCAGCCCGAACGTCGCGAGTTTTCGGGGGAGCCCGGGCGTGTGTTCCTGAGGACGGAGCGCCAGACGCTGATGCGACTGCCTTCGAGCGGAATGGTACTGTTCGCGATCCGGGTGCACAGCACAGCCCTGGAGCGGATCGTGGCGATGCCGGGAGCCGCGCGGAGTTTGCACGCGGCGTTGCAGGCGTTGTCCGGGAGCATGTTGGACTACAAGGGACTCCGGCCGACCCGTGACACGCTGCTGGCTTATCTGCGTGAGACCTCTGAGGTCTCCTAACGAGCGGGGAACAAGGCCGGCGCGATGATGCCGGAACTGACGAGCTGATTGTGCAGGGCCGGAGACGGGTGGATGCCTTCGGCGGAGGCGACGCCGAGGTCCGTGCGCCACAGGCCGACATTGTTGGGGTCCTCGACCTGGGCATCCATGTCGATCAGGCCGGCATAGCCCTGAGATTTCCAGTTCGCGCGCATGAAGCTGTTGTACTGCTCGCGTTGATATTCGATCGGGGTGGTGGTCGTGCCCACGGTCTTGGTGCCGAACACCAGCGTGCCGCCCGAGGCCTGACCGCCGATGGTGGCAGCGGCGAAAGTGACGGTGTTGCCCGAGACGGTGACGGTGGTGCCGTCGGGAAAGACGGCCAGCCCGTTGGAGGCGGCCACCATCTCGCCGTTCTGGATACCGGACGCGGAGAGCAGGCCGACCGAGATCTGGCCGGGCGACAGGGCGGCGGTGGTGGTTGTCTGCTGCTGGATCAGGAACTGGCCGGCGGCGGTGGCCCAGGCGTCCTGGCTGCCTGTAGTGGGCGGGCAGGTGAAGACCCAGACGCGTATGCCGGCGGCTTCCAGCGGCTGAGCCAGGGCGAGCAGATTGGCTTCCGTGGTCGCGGCGCTGAGCGGGTTGCCGGTCGCATTGAGGTCGTTGCGGTTGTACTCAAGCAGCACGTCGGTGGCGCCGATCTCGGCGGCGGCCTGCTGAAGCAACTGCGGGCGGGTGGTCATCTGGATCGCGGTCGTCGAGCCGCGGGCGAGCGACGCCCAGGGAACCGCGTTGCCGAGGCTGCGCTCTACGTAGCCCATGCGGCCGTAGGCGTCGGCGGCGTCTCCGGTTCCGGCGGCGATCGAATCGCCCACGATCAGGATCGAGGGCGTCGGCACGCTTACCTGGCCCAGCACCGTCCACGGGGTGAAGTAGCCGCCGCCGGAATTGCTGGGGACGGCCTGATCGAGCGTGTGGTCGGGCAGTGCGGTGGTGGTGCGCTGGCTGCCTTCGCCCGACAACCGGGTCGAGCCGGTGGTGGGTGACGGATAGTCGCCGACGAGGAAGCCGGGCGCACTCGCCTGGAAGGAACCGCGGATGAAGTATTCGCTCAGCGGCGCGAGCGAGATGCCGATCGGATCAGAGTCGACGAAATGATCGGAGGGCGGGATGGTGACGGTCCGCGCGCTGCCGAAGGTGGCGCCGTAATTGCGGCCGGTCACGGTGATGATCTGGCCGGCCGTGAGTGCGGCCGATGTGGTGTTGGTGCCGGCGAGGTTGGTGAACGTGAAGGCGTAGCCGGTGAGATTGCTGGAGACGTAGGTGGGGACGATCGATGCAATCCAGCTCCCGGAGGGGATGCCGGCGGCGGCGACACCCATGCCGACCGACAGCGCGTTGCCTGGACTGGCCATGGCAATCTGGACCGGTATCGAGGTCGCGCCGGAGGCGACGGCGGCATTCACGACGGCGGAGAACTGCACGGTCGGCGTGCTGATCGCCGCGGCTCCGGTGAAGGTGACGACGCGATCGACGATGCCGTCGTTTGAAATGTCGTCACCCATGTAGGAGAGCTTGAGCGCACGCACGCCACCGATCGCCGGCACCCAGCAGGCGCTGATATCGAAAATATAGGTGTCGGTGGCATCGTAGCTACCCGATCCGATCGGGCGGCCACGGCCGCAGACCGGAACCCAGCGCGGCGCCGCTCCGATCGAGACTGGGGTCGGCGTCATCGGCGGCGGAGCGTTTGAACCGGCGAAGGCAGGCGTGTTGGCCGCTGCTGCGAGGAGGGCGAGATGGAGGGCACGCATCACGGATAGCTCTCGGCGCGATAGTTGACTGTGCCAGATGCAGGAAGGCAATTGATGGCTGCCGACGGGACCCAGGCCGGCGTATCGCGTTCGTAAAAGCCCTGCGCGTAGACGATGAAGGAAGCGCTGAGCGCAGTCGGCGCCGAACCATCGTCGGTGCAGTAGAGGCTGGCGCCGCCGGAAGCGGCAAGGTTGAGCACCGCGAAATGCAGCCGGTTGACGTTGGCGGGCTCCGCGGCGAGGACTGCGGTGCTCGCGGACATCGTCCCGGTGGCGACGGTGGGCGCGCCGGTGATGCCTGACGAGACGGTCTTGAGCGGGTTGGCGAGCGCGGCGGCGACCGTCTGGTCGGTGACGGAGACGGTTCCGGCCACCGAGACGGTCCCGCCGACGGTCAGCGTTCCCGCCTGCAGTTTGTACATAGCCGACAGCCAGCCGAGAATGCCTGAGCCGCCGGACGGAATTGTCGCGTTGTTGATGGCGGTGCCGTCGAAAGGGTCCTGGACATAAAGCGGGTTTGCGGCGGAAACGGCGGAGCCGCCCTGGACGGGGGTGACCGGCCAGGCATTGGCCGCGGTGGCAGGAGCCCCCTGCCCGGTCGTGCCGCTCCCGCAGCCGAAGACGCAGTCGACCTTGACGTTGCCGGCCTGGTCGAGCTGGAGCGGGGCGAAGGCGCCCGAGTTAAGGGTGAGGGCACCCGCGTTGTAGGCGCCATAGGTGGCGGCGACACCCTGCGCGCGGGCGATGATGGACGCGCCGCCGATGGCGACCGATATGGCGGCAAAGACGAGGCGCTTCATGCCTGTTCCTTATCGTTTCGCAACGATTGTAAGGGCGTCTCCAGCGGCGGCGAAGCTTGGGATCTGATTTCATCGGTCGTGACGGCGGTCCGGTCATGACAATGTCATCCGGGTGGACGGGTGAGCGACCGTATCGGAGCGCCGGGCAAGGACTGGTTGGCAAGTGAGAGCGCATCAGCCGAGTAAACGTGACCTTTGGTCAGCGATCAGCGGCAGCGTTGGACCTTGCAGAGACGCCGAACGTGGACGACGATCTGCCGGACGCGTCGAGCGAGCCGGAGCCTTGGAGCAGCACGTTTGAAAGAAGCCCTGGACGTTGTGCTGTCTCTCATCGTGGGCCTGCTCAACCTTGTTCTGAGCGCTGTGGCTGCGATCGATGGGGCACTGCGGGCCGGGCTGACGCGGATTGGGGTTGAAGGCCAGCCGCAAAACGCGGTACTTCTCATCGTCGCTGTCGTCCTGATCATTGCGGCCGTTCAGCTGTTCGGTCGCGCCCTTGCCATACTGATAGCCGTCTTCCTCCTCCTGCTTGTGCTCCAAGCATTGGTGCCGAACGCGATGCATATCGCACCTCTCTGACCCGGAGAGCCGAAAGGCTTGGCGTTCTGTCCAAGGGCCACCGCCTCGGGTATGGAGCCGGCGTCCCGTGAAGCTGGTCGACCATATTGCAGCGGTAACCGAAGCGCGATGAAAGCGACATGAGTTTGCAACGTCGTAACGCTACTTGTCGACAGGATGACATGGCGACCAGCCATACCGCGGCGACCGCCGAGGCCTGACAATATTGACAGCACAGGAGGGAGGACGACAATCGGGAAAGGCTAGCCGGGAGATGGCGAGCGCTCGCGACCCGCCTCAAGCCACCGTGACAGGCAACGTGAACACGTAGCCGATGCCCCGCTCGGTCTGGATGACCTTGGGCGCGCTCGGATCGATCTCAAGCTTGCGCCGCAGCCGCAGGATTTGCACATCGATGCTGCGGTCAAATACGTCCTCGTGCACGCGTGTCGCCCCAAGCAGATGCTCGCGGCTCAGCGGTCGCTGCGGCGCCTCGAGAAAGGCGACGAGGAGCGCATACTCTCCCTTGGTCAACGGGATCGGGCTCCCACCATGAGCCAGACGCCGCAAACGCCGGTCGAGCGTCCAGTGGCCGAAGCGAAGGGTGCGTTCGGCAGGATCCGATGTTTTGTCAATTGTGCTTTCGACGCGCGTGACATCGGATCGCCTAAGGACGACGCGGATCCGCGCCAGCAGTTCGCGCAGGCTGAAGGGCTTGGTGACGTAGTCGTCCGCACCGAGTTCAAGCCCGACCACTCGATCGATTTCATCGCGACGGTGTCCCGTGGTGATGATGACCGGCGTGTCCGAGCGCGACCTGAGATCGCGCAACACTTCCAGCCCATCGTCGGAACCGAGTTTCATGTCGAGGATAACCAGGTTGAACCGTTCGGAATCGAGCAGTTGCCGCATATCGGCCCATCCAGGGGCAACCGACACGGACAGGCCATTCTGCGACAGGTAATCGGAAAGCATCTTTTGCATTCCAGCATCGTCATCGACAATCAGGATTCGGCTAAATTTGTCAGACATTGCAATCCATGCATGACGGGGACCAAATCGTTTGGCCGGGGCTGGTGAAGTCGTGAAGACTGGTCAGATATTGCTCTCGGTCCTACATGTTGCAACACTGCTTTTGATGCTGGCATTGCCTGTCGCTGCAAGACAATCTTCGACGCTCGATGAACCGATCATGCCGATACCACAACCCATGCATGCCATGCCGGGTCGCGTATCGCTCGGGGCTCGCCTGTTTTCCGACCGTCGGCTTTCCGGCGACGAGACGAAGAGCTGCGCTTCGTGTCACGACCTCCGCACAAATGGTGCCGGCAGCAGTTGCCCGGATGCAAAGTCGCACGTCTTCAAGACGATCACGGTTTTCAACGCTGCCCTGAAGTCCCGCCTCGGCTGGTTCGGCCAGGATGCGACTCTGGAGGATCAGGCCGCTGGCTCGATTGAGGGTGCAGGCCTGTTGAACGCGATACCTGCGCGCGTCGTCGAACGGCTTCGGATCGACAGGAGCATGGCTGCGCGCTTCGTAGCGGTATATGGCCACGGTCCCGATTGGTCATCGTTGCTCGACGCGGTGGCAACCTTCGAGCGCACCCTTTTGACACCGGCCAGCCGTTTTGATCTGTATCTGGAGGGTGACGGGAGCGCGCTTACCAGTGGCGAGCTCGCCGGCTATCGGCTGTTCAAGTCGATCGGCTGCGTCGCCTGCCATCAAGGTGTGGAAGTCGGGGGCAACCTTTTCGAGCGCTTGGGTGTCGTCGATCCCAATGGCGTTTCGGAGCGGCAGGTCTTCCTGGTTCCGAGCTTGCGCAACGTCGCGACCAACGCACCCTACTTTCATGACGGCAGCATCCCGACCCTGCAGGGGGCGATCTCGCGCATGGCTTCGGCCCAGCTCGGACGAACTCTGACCGCGAGCGAGGTCGCTTCGGTCACCGAGTTCCTTCGCACCCTGACCGGGCGCAATGCCGGCCGGCCGGTCACCACGCCAGGATGAAGGCCGTTCTGCGGGCGTCGCCCATTGTGCTGCTGCTGGTGACGCTGCTGACCTGGCTAATGCTGCAAAGCGTGGGACCGCCCGGTGAGGACTACGTGCTCGCCCAGCGCGATGTGGCGCGGGTGGCACTCGGCGAAGCTGGGCTGAGACGCGACGTGCTCCTAGCCCGGGCAGGCCTGCTGCAGAATTATGATCCGCTGGTGACCGACATTGCCGACCTGCGGCGTTTTGCGCTTCAGTTGCACGCTCAGGCGCGAGTCCGGCCAGAAGATCACGAGTTTCTCGACGCGATGATGACCGTCGTCGAGCGTGACGGATCGGCCCTGGAACGGTTCAAAACCGACAACGCGCTGCTGCAGAACTCACTGTTCCAGTTCAACGGCCTCGATGCCGAGCTCGTTGATGCTGACATTCCACCTCCGTCGGCCGCGGCGATTGCTTCCGCCGGCAACGCGGTCCTGCGACTGATCCGCGACCCGACCGTTCCAAGCCAGCAGATCGTCCGGCAGCGGTTGGAGGTTCTCAACAAGCTTGCCCAAGTCTGCACAAACCCTTGGCCAGGCAAGGAGGTCCATCTTTTGGCCGTCCATGCCAGGTTCCTGTCAGACCTGATCCCGGGCGTGAGCGCAGACATCAGAGACCTGTTCTCCATCTCGACCTACCAGCTCAGGCAGGACATCAGGGCCAGCCAGGACGCGAGGCGGACGGCCGAGGAAGTTCGGGCTGACCGGTCTCGCCTGGCGCTCTACGGCGTTGCCATTCTGCTGCTGATCACGCTGGTGCGCGTCGGATTTCAGTGGCGCGCCGGCCAGCGCCTGCTGGCTCAGCGTACCGAACTGGAACGCCTGATTGCCAGCATCTCGACGCGCTTCATCTCGTTGCCCTTCGACCGCTACGACGAAGTGCTCGACGAGGTGATCGCGCGGCTCGGATCCGGCCTCCGGGCAGACCGGGCCTACCTGTTGCTGCTCGGCTCGCCCAAAGCCGCCGCCGTCTGGTGCCGGCCCGGGATCGACATCCAAGCGGCTTGGCCCGGCACTGTGCTTGAACCCGCTCTAGCAGCCGTCAGGGATGCGGACGAATTGATTGATGTTCCCGCGGTCACGAACCTCCCCGCAATAGCGCTGCGCGAAGCCCTCCGGGCTGCCGGCAATGCCGGCTGGTGCGGTATCGTGCTGCGTACCGGCGACGAACCGGCAGGCCTGCTGGCTTTCGATCGTGTCAGCGCGGCATCACCCTGGCCACGAGGCGGACCCGGAATGGTGCGGATGGCCGGCGAAGTGATACGAAACGTCCTGCAACGGCGGGAGGCCGCGGCGGCACGGCTCGAGCTGGAGGCACGGCTCGGCCGAGCGAGGCGCCTGGAGGCAATCGGGACGTTCGCAAGCGGTATCGCGCACAACTTCAACAACGTTCTCGGTGCCGTCCTGGGCCAGGCCGAAATGGCGGCCGATCTGACGCCAGGCGACGCTCCGACGGCCGACCATGTCCGCGAGATTCGACGGGCAGGCGAGCGAGGGCAAGAGCTGGTTCGTCGTATCCTCGACTTCGGCAGTCGCGGTCTCGAGCACCGCGCCGTCGCGATTGATGCTCTTCTGAGCGAGACTTTGTCCATGCTGCGCGTGCTGCTGCCAGCCGACATCTCGCTCGTCATGGAGCCACGAAAACCCGACTACTACGTGTGCGGTGACGCCGCTCAGATCCAGCAGACGTTGGTCAACCTGGTTCGAAACGCAGCCGAGGCGATGCCAGGGGGCGGCCGCGTCATGCTCCAGGTCGAGGCCGAGCGCGTGCTGGTGCCGCGTGACTTGTCGCACGATACTCTTCGACGCGGCGAGTATGTCCGCATCTGCGTCGTCGACGCGGGCATCGGTATGAGCGATGCGACACTCGCCAACATCTTTCGACCCTTCTTTACCACGCGGGCAGCCGGCACCGGCCTTGGACTCGCCACTGTCCGCGAAATTGTTCACGATCACGGCGGCGCGCTAGATGTGCGCAGCATACTGCAGGGCGGCAGCGTCTTTGCAGTCTGGTTGCCGGCGGCACGCGTTCCCACACTCCCGCAGAGCGCGACGCAGCGTGGGACCGGTCAGATCGTGATGATGCTCAGTCCAGATGACACCGTCATGCATAACGAAGAGATGCTCGCCGCACTCGGTTATGAGCCTGTCGGCTTTACCGACGCCGAAGTCGCCCTGACCGCATGCCGGGTCACACCCGGGCGGTTCGACGCGCTGCTCATCGATCTTCCCAAGCTAAACCGCGAGCACCGCGAGCTTGTTGATCGATTTCGGCACACAGTTCCCTCCGTTCCGATCATTCTTGTCACTCCCAGATCGTCCGAATCGATGTCTGGCGAGATGAGCGTCAGCGGCGCGCGCCTAGTGCTCCACCGTCCGTTGCGATCGGTCATGTTGGCCAACGCGCTCGCCGCGTGCTTCAGCAACGTCGCTTAATCGGATCACGTTCGCTCGCCTCGAGAACGCTTCGGCATATTGACTGCCGGGAGACGGCTGGCTTACGGATCTATGTTGTTTGGCGCGATGGAGGTTGGGACCATCACATCCGCCATTGATCGCTGCAATGACATCTCTCAAGTGCACTATCACGATGCCGAGTGAAGCGATTAGCAACGAAATCGTGTCAGGTGGGTTCAAAGGGTCATGCAACATGGTTCAGAACCGTGGTGACCTTGATACAGGCGTCGATGAAGGCCAAACTGAAGAGAGTAAAACTTCCTGCCACCACGAGAATGACGAGGCTTCGGTAGCCAAGCTTCTTGCAGGTTGCTGTCAGACTTTTACGTTCCGGTGAGGAGATCTCTATACGACCGCCGGTAGCTCCCGGACGGCTGTCGATATTAACCTGCCGATACCGCGACCTGGGAGGAGATGACGGTCGGCAAGCCAGTCCAGAATGAGCGGCTGCGTACACTTCGAAGTCGCGCAGCACGTGACGGACAACGACGCCTGCGACATTTTCCGAACGGTCAGTGCGGTCCTGAGATCGGGAAACCGGCATTGGCATGCACCTTCTGCTTGTCTCGCACGAAGGTGGTTGCGCAGGCTTACGGCTTGATGTCGGTCCGCGACGAAAGGGCTACCACTGACACAATGATGATCTCGCCGACTTTACGCTTCGCCGGGTTCGCGGCCGTAGAGGAGCAGGAGGACCAGGATGATGACGCCGTAGATGATGTTGCGGCCGTACTCCGGCATGTTCATCGCAAGAAGAACGGAGACCAGGGCGACCAGGCTGATGCTCCCGGCGACCGAGCCGATGTAGTGACCACGGCCGCCTAGAATGTAGACGCCGCCGATCACGACAGCAGCGATGCTTTGGAACAGATAGGGGTCACCCATGCCGAGACTTGCCTGCCCGCCGAAGCCGACGAGCGCGACGCCGGCGAGTGCGGAGAACAAGCCGCTCAGGGCATAAAGCGCGATTGTGACGGCGCGGACATTGAGGCCGGCAAGGTAGCTGGCACGGGCATTGTTGCCGATCGCGTAGGTGGCGCGGCCGAAGGTGGTGAGGCTCAGGGCGACCGAGACCAGAGCGATCACAACGAGCCAGACATAGAGGATCGCCGGGATGCCGAGAATGGAATGGTGGACCGCGGCCTGGATAATGGGCGGGGCGTAGCTGGCGCAGGCCTGGCAGGTCAGGCCGCCGCTCAGGCCCAAGGCCAGGCCTTCCATGATGCCGTTCATGGCCAGCGTCATCACGACGGCAGGGACGCCCAAGATGGCGATGCCGACGCCGTTCAGGGCGCCGATCGTCAAACCCATCACCAGAGTGAGAAGGAGGGCGGGAGCCGCCCGGCCGTTGTGGCCGAGCGAGCTGACCACCAGAAGGATGGCGGCGGAGTTCAGTATCCAGGGAACCGAAAGGTCGATGCCGCCAATCAAAATCACGAAGGTCTGGCCGGCGGCAACCAAGCCTACGAAGCAGGCTACGACCAGGACAGCGCGGATCCCCGCCAGTGAGCCGAAGCCAGGCCGAACAACCTCGCCGATGGCAAACAGTGCCACCGCGGAGGCGAATGCATAAAGGATGCGGCGGCGTTCGGCGGAGGCGAGAAAGCGTTGCACCGCTCAGGCGGCCCGCTTGGCGAGGCGGCCGACGCCAGCGACGAGGACGACGGCGATGACAAGAAAGACGCCCTCGTAGAAGGATTGGTAGAGCGGGTCGATGTGGCTGAAGAAGAGGATGTTGACGATCATCGTCGAGATGAATGCGCCGAGGATGGCGCCGACACCGCTGCCGCGCCCGCCGAACAGGGAGACGCCGCCAAGAACGGCGGCGACAATCGAGGTGAGCGTATAGGTGTTGCCGGTGGTGGCGTCGCCCGCGGTGGCGCTGGCGGCAAGGAAGAGACCGCCGGCAGCCGAGAAGGTGCCGCCGATGACGTAGGCAAGGATTCGGGTGCGGCGGACCTGCACCCCGTTGGCTTGGCTGGCGGGCTCGTCGTTGCCGATGGCGTAGATGCCGACGCCCAGGCGGGTGCGTCGGAACGCCCACCAGAAAAGGCCGATCAGGACGAGGTAGGCGAGCGAGGTGGGAGCGTCGGGATTGGCGAGGATGGTGGTGTAGTCGTCGGGAATTTGGCCGCCGGGTTGGGGGAGGATGCGGATCGCGATGCCCTGGAAGATCGAGAGGGTGGCGAGGGTGACGAGGATGGGCTGGAGGCGGCCGACGGTGACGAGAAGGCCGTTGATGAGGCCGCAGGCGGCGCCGATCGCGAGGATGAGGAGTGACCAGCCGATCTGGCTTGCGATCGATTTTCCGAGCGTGATGGCGGCGACGGCGTTGGCGATGTCGACGACGCCGCCGACGGAGAGGTCGATGCCGCGGGTGAGGATCACAAGGGTCTGGGCGATGGCCGCGAAGGCAAGCGGCATGGTCGAGTTGACTGACGAGGTCAGCTCGAACCCGCCAGGGAAGCGATGCTGGGCCGCGTAGTAGATGCAAGTGTAGAGGATGATGGCTGTCGCCAGCATCGTGATAGCCAGAGCAAGGCCCGCCTCTTGGGTAAGACGGTGCTTCCACCTGGGGCGACGTGCGGGGTGTCCAGAGGCCCGGCCTCTGGCGGGGTCAAGGGGCAGAGCCCCTTGGGTTTCAGGCGGCATCGCGAACCGATGCGGAGACAATGTCTTCGGCCGTGGTGTGGCCGGTGAGTTCGGCGGCGATGCGGCCTTCGCGCATGACGAGGACGCGGTGAGTCAGGTGGGCGAGTTCCTCGGCGTCGCTCGAATAGAACAGGATGGCTTTGCCCTCGGCGGCGAGCCGGCCGACGAGGGCGTAGATCTCGGATTTGGTGGCAACGTCGACGCCGCGGGTGACGTCGTAGAGCAGAAGAATTTGCGGTTCGGCGAGCAGCCAGCGGCCGAGAAGGACCTTCTGCTGGTTACCGCCAGAGAGCGACCCGACGGGTGCTGCAGGGCCGGCGGACTTGATCTTGAGCCGGACGATCAGGTCGTCGGAAAGGCGTCGCTCGAGAGCGTTGCGAAGCAGGCCGCCTTTGGATAGGCGCTTGAGAATGGCAAGTGTCGCGTTGTCGCGGACGCTCATCTGCAGGAGAAGGCCTTCGGTCTTGCGGTCCTCCGGCACCAGGGCAATGCCGATGCCGCGTCGCACCGCGTCACGGGGAGAACGGATGGCGACACGTTTGCCCGAGACCTCGATGCTGCCTCCGGTGGCGTGATCGGCGCCGAACAGGGTGAAGAAGAGCTCCCGATGTCCGTGGCCAGCCAGGCCGCCGACGCCGAGAATCTCGCCCTGGTGCAGGGTCAGGGACACGTCGCGCATGCGGCGCGCCGACAGGTGTTCGACACTGAGCGTGATGGGGGCCGTCGAGGCGAGCGTGGGAACGGGCGGGTAGAGAGTCTCGACGCGACGGCCGGTCATCAGGGTGACGGCCTGGTCCTCGTCCAAGGTGTCGGGCGTGAAGGTCCCGACTTCGCGACCGTTGCGGCAGACGGTGATCCGGTCGGCAATCGAGGCTATTTCGTTCCAGCGGTGGGAGGTGAAGACGACACAGGTGCCCTGTGCGCGAAGACGGCGGACCTGGGCGAAGAGCCAGACAACCTCGCGTTCGACGAGAGACGAGGTGGGCTCATCGAGGAACAGGATGTCGGGATCGTGGCTAATGGCACGGACGATCTCGACGAGCTGGCGCTCGGAGAGCGAAATGTCTTCGATGGCGGCGAGCGGGTCGATGTGCTGGATGTCAAGGTCGGCCAAGAGCTGGTCGGCTTGGCGCTCCATGGCGCGGCGATCGATCAGGCCGGTGCGACGGGAGCGGGGTTCGCGGGAAAGGAAGAGGTTTTCGGCGACCGTGAGGGCGGGGAGCAGGGTGAGCTCCTGGAAGACGGTCCAGGCACCAAATTTATGGGCGTGATCGGGGCCGGTGAGTGCCACGGCTTGGCCCTTGATGCGGATGGATCCGGTGTCGGGTCGAGTGCGGCCGCCGAGAATTTTGATCAGCGTGGACTTGCCGGCACCGTTCTCGCCGACGAGGGCATGGACCTCGCCGGCACGGGCCTCGAAAGACGCATCGTCGAGCGCCTTGACACCGCCGTAGGCCCGGCTGAGGCCGACGCCCTCGATTGCGGGCCCTCCGACGAGCGTCATGCGCTCGGCAGGTTCACTCCGAGCGGTCCGCCGGTGCAGGCGTTACCGCTGAGGGCGGCGTCCACGCAAAGCTTGACCATCGCGTGGTCGCCGCTGTCGGTGAAGTCGTCAAAGAAGCTGTCCGGCTGGTCGGGGAAGACGTTGACGCCGACCTTGACCGTGTCGTTGGTGACGGTCGCCAGGGGGAGCTTGATGCTCTTCTTCGGGTAGTCGCCGGCGAGGATGCGGCGGGCGAGCTCGAGCGCGATGACGGAAAGGAACGGAGGCGAGCCGATCGAGATGCCTTCGACTTTCTGGCCCATGTAGCCGACCATGAACTTGCGAAAGCCGTTTTCGCACTCGCCCGCGGTGAACGGCAGCGGTGTGCGGCCGGCGGAGATGAAGGCCTTCAAGACGCCGTCGGTGCCGCCCTGGCACCAGATGCCGTCGATCTTGGGCAGCGAAGGCAGGACGGCGGCGGTGTTGCGCTCGGCGGTCGAGCTGTCCCACATGCCGGTATAGCGGTTGACGACCTTGATGCCGGGGTTGGCGGCCCAGACGGCTTCGGCGGCCTTGTTGCGATCCTGGTCGACCTCGGTGCCGGCGACGCCGGTGACCATGATGACGTTGCCTTTGCCATTCAGCTTCTTGACGAGGTAGTCGGCGAGGGTCTTGCCGAGTTCGGCCTGAGAGATGTTGACGCTCAGCACCGAGGGCGCGGTGACGACGCTGTCGAAGGCGATGACGAGGATGCCGCGCGAGGTCGCCTGGCGAAGGATGCCGTTCAGTCCGGTGGGCGACGCGGCGTCGATGACGATGGCGTCGACGCGCTCGGCGATCAGGTTGGAGAGCTGCTGGGACTGCTTGGAGACGTCGTTGCCCGAGTTGAAGATCTGGCCCTGCACGTCGGTCTTGTAGGGTTCCATCAGCAGCGCGGCCTTGTAGACGTTCTCCATCTCGATGCGCCATTTGTTGCCGATGAAGGAATTTGACAGCGCTATCTTGTAGGGCTTGGTGGCGGCGAGCGCCGGGCGGGACAGCAAACCGCTACCGGCGGCGAGGAGGCCCGCACCCCCGGCCATGACGATACGACGCCCGACAATGTTCGACATGACCGATCCTCCGTTCGTCGCGACCCTTCGCGGCGCGTTGGGACGACAGTCCAACACGCTCTGCGTCGTGACAAGTGCCCCCGGCTCATGAAGACGCGCCGAGCTTGTGGGTCGGGTCCGAGCCCGGCTAAAGCGCAAATACCTGAAGGCTATCGCGTGGACACCGCCAAACGTCAGCACGTCCTCATCGCCGGAACCGGACGTTCCGGCACCAGCTTCCTGGTCCGCTATCTCACCGAGCTTGGGATGGACACGCATCTGGCACGGCGCGGTGCTGCGGCGACCTGGTATGACGAGGCGAACGCAGGGTTCGAGGACACGCCGCTGATTGACCCCGCGTCGATGCCGGACGTCATCAAGTCGCCTTGGAGCCATGAATTCATCACCGAACTGCTTGCCCACCCAGACGTCGGCTTGCGGGTGGCGATCCTGCCGATGCGTGACCTCGGTGAGGTGGCGGTGAGCCGATCCATTCTGGAACGGCAGGAAATCCATGCCCGGGCGGAGTGGATGATCCTGCGCGACAGTCCCTACGAGACATGGGGGTATACTCCCGGAGGGGTAGTGTTCTCGCTCAGTGTCGTGGACCAGGCCCGCCTGCTTGCGGTGGGCTTTCATCAGCTCGTGCAGCAGTTGGTCGAGGCGGAGGTGCCGATCGTCATGCCGTCATTTCCGCGTCTGGTGGAGGATGCAGAGTATCTGTTCCGACTGCTGCGCCCATGGTTGCCCGAGGGGACCCTGCCGGAAGCGGCGCAAGCGGCGCATGCGGCTTTGGCTGACATGTCGAAGGTTCGGGTCGGGCCGACAAGCCTCGGCGAAGGCGCGGATCGCTCCGCGCCCGGGATCGACCTCGATCGCGAAGCGCTTCGGCGTGAACTCGTCCGAGTGCGCGCGGCGGCGGCGGCCGCGTTGCGGCGGGCGAGCTCGGTAGAGGACGAACTCGGGCGATTACGGGCCGAGACCGATGCCCTGCGGGCGGGTTTTGCCAGGGCAGACGACCCCGCACCCACCACGCTGCTTGCGCGCCTACGGCGAGCATTGAGAACGCGCTGAGCGAGTCAGGCGGAGCCTTGCGGGAGGCTGACACCGCGAGGAAGCGGCGTGGCGGCCGAGCCGGCGGGAACTCGTGGAAACGAAACGAGTGCATTCGGGAGGCAAGACATCGAACGTCTCGGCCTTGCGGGCCAAGACGTCGAAGCGGAACTCGTGTTCGACCAGGCGTTTGAACGCGCTCAGTTGCGGGACCCGTTTCAACGATACCCACCGACACTCTACGGCGTTCGCAGGGGTCAAGCTGACTTCGATACGGCGAACCGTGGATCGGATCGAAGCCACCAGATGGTGGTTCCGACGAGCACGACGACGGCCAGGCTGAACCAGGTGATCGCATATTGGAGATGGTTGTTGGGCGGACGCGGCAGCGTCTCGGCCGGCTGTGGAAAGCGGTCGAGCTGGGTGCGACCCAATGCGATGAGAGTAAACGGGACGAGACCTTTCATACCGATCGCCTCGCCGATGGCAGGCGGATCGAGTGCGTAAAACTGACGAGTGGCGAGTTCGGGACGGGGAGTGAACAGGCTGGGGTGCTCGGCCTCGCGGACATAGCCGTCGATGGTATGTGTGCCGGATACGGTGAGCGATGGGCGGCCGTGCGGGTCGGCGGGGACCCATCCCAGGTTGACCAGGAGCGGTTCGGCATTCGGGCGGGTCAGCGGCTCGAGGAGAAAGACGCCGAATGTCGGGCCACTACGCAGGTCGCGCACGTCTGTCGCGTAGGATACGGCGAGATCGGGTCTCAGCGTGCCGGTCGCGACCACGCGTTCGAACTGGCTGACCGGCGCGTTGCCGAGCGGCGCAGGCGGTGCGGCCTCGGCACGCGCGATCGCGGCGAGGATGCCCTCTTTCCAGTGCAGGCGCTGGACTTGCCAGACACCCAAGCCGACCGTGAGCGCCAGGAGAAGAAGCGGCACCACGACCGGCGCCGCGTTCCGCCCGGCGTTACTCGTGGTAGGTGGGTCCGGCGCCCCACCAGTAGATGCAGATGAAGAGGAATAGCCAGACGACGTCAACGAAGTGCCAATACCAGGCGGCGGCCTCGAAGCCGAAATGGCGGGTGGGGGTGAACTGGCCGGCGCGGCTGCGATACCAGCAGACGATGAGAAAGGAGGTGCCGATGAAGACGTGGGCGCCATGAAAGCCGGTGGCGATGAAAAAAATCGCCGGATAGACGCCACCGCCGCTGAAGCGGAACGGAGCGTTGGAATATTCCATGATTTGCAAGCCGGTGAAGGTCATGCCGAGCATGATCGTCAGTCCCAAGCCCATGATCAGCGAGCGACGGTCGCCCTCGATGAGCGAGTGGTGGGCCCAGGTGACGGTGCAGCCGGAGAGCAGCAGGATCATGGTGTTGAGGAACGGCGTGCTGAACGGGTCGAAGGTGTGCACGCCGATAGGGGGCCAGAGCGGGGCCAATTGGCCGGCGACGTTCTCCGGGAAGATGGCAAAGTTAAAGAACGTCCAGAAGAAGCTGACGAACAGCATGACCTCCGAGGTGATGAAGAGCGTCATGCCGTAGCGAAGCGACAGGCGGGTCAGGGGCGAGATGACCCCCGCGGTGAGGCTCTCGCGAATGACGGTGCGCCACCAGAAGAACATGACGCCCATCGTCGCCATGATGCCGAGGCCGAAAACCTCCTTGATGCCGAAGTGGGCCCAAAGAATGATGCCGCAGAGGATGGTGGCGCCGCTGAAGGCGCCGGCGATCGGGAGCGCGTTGGGCGCGGGCAGATGGTAGGGTTGCTCGATAAAGCCGGCCTCGTCCGGGGCGATGGCCGTGGCGGCAGCGTGCGTGTCCATCCTCAGGCTCCCTGGCCGTGCGCGAGCTTCACCATGGCGATGGCATAGAACAGCACACAGAGGCAGACCAGCGCGATGAGGATCGCGATGTTGCGTCCACGGCGGCGCCTGGTGAAGTCATCAGCCACGCAAAGGCCAGGGGCGCTGCCCTTGGATCACAGATGATCTGCGGCTATCGCCGCGAAGAGGAGGGCGAGGTAGGCGAGGGAGTAGCGGAAGGCGAAGCGGGCTGGTTTGTCGTTGGTCAGGCTGTGGCCGGTGTTGTCCTGGCGGTCGAGGAGCACGCGGGCGGAGGCGGCAAGGAAGCCGACGCCGAGAATGGCGGCGGCAATGCCGTAGACTGGACCGGTCAGGCCGAGCGCCCAGGGAGCGAGCGTCACCGGCACAAGGACCAGCGTGTAGACCATGATCTGACGGCGGGTCGCGCGGCGACCGGCGACGACCGGGAGCATCGGGACGCCGGCGCGGCCGTAATCGCCGCAGGCGTAGAGCGACAGTGACCAGAAATGCGGCGGCGTCCAGAGGAAGACGATCACGAACAACAGGATCGGCAGCAGGGCGACGTGGCCGGTGACGGCGGCCCAGCCGATGATCGGCGGGAAGGCGCCGGCGGCACCGCCAATGACGATGTTCTGCGGCGTGCGGCGCTTCAGCCAGACCGTGTAGACGAACACGTAGTAGGCAATCGAGATCGCCAGCCCGGCGGCCGCGACCGCGTTGGTGGCGAGTGCGATGACCACGACGGACATGACGGCGAGAACAACGCCGAAGCACAGGGCTTCATCGGGGTCGATGCGGCCAGCGGCGACCGGACGCGAGGCGGTACGACGCATCAGGCGGTCTATATCTCGCTCGTACCACATGTTGATCGCCCCGGCGGCACCGGCGCCGACCGCAATGCAGAGTATGGCTGTGAACGCGAGGACGGGGTTGAGGTGGCCAGGTGCGAGGAACAGGCCGATCCAGCCGGTCATGACAACCAGGCTGACGACGCGGGGCTTGAGAAGGGCGAACCAGTCGCCGGTTCCGGCGTAGGCCGAACCGGAGACGACGCTCGGCAGTGTGTCGGACATTCAGCGCAGGCGCGGAATGGTGGTGAAGGTGTGGTGCGGCGGGGGTGAGGGCAGCGACCATTCGAGCGTGGTCGCACCCTCGCCCCAATAGTTGTCGGCGAGCTTGCGCTTGCTCATGAACGTCATCGCGACGCCGACGATGAAAATCAGCGTCGAGGCGCCGGAAATGAAGGCGCCGACCGAGGAGACGTAGTTCCATCCGGCAAAGGCGTCCGGGTAGTCCGGATAGCGGCGCGGCATACCGGCGGCACCCAGGAAATGCTGCGGAAAGAACGTCAGGTTGACGCCGATGAACGTGGTCCAGAAATGGAGCTTGCCGATCCATTCCGGGTATTCGTGGCCGCTCATCTTGCCGATCCAGTAGTACCAGCCGGAGAAGATCGCGAACACGGCCCCTAGCGACAGAACGTAGTGGAAGTGGGCGACGACATAGTAGGTGTTGTGCAAGTACTGGTCGATCGAGGCGTTGGCCAGAACGATGCCGGTGACGCCTCCGACGGTGAACAGGAAGATGAAGCCGACGGCAAACAGCATCGGCGTCTTGAACTCGATCGAGCCGCCCCACATCGTCGCGATCCAGCTAAAGACCTTGATGCCGGTCGGCACCGCGATCACGAGGGTGGCCACCATGAAGTAGGCGCGGGTGTCGACCGAGATGCCTGAGACGAACATGTGGTGGGCCCAGACGACGAAGCCGACCACGCCGATCGCGATCATCGCGTAGACCATGCCGATGTAGCCGAAGATCGGCTTGCGTGCGAAGGTCGAGACGACATGGCTGATGATGCCGAAGCCGGGCAGGATCAGGATGTAGACCTCTGGGTGGCCGAAGAACCAAAACAGGTGCTGGAACAGCACCGGATCGCCGCCGCCCTGCGGATCGAAGAACGAGGTGCCGAAATTGCGATCGCAGATCAGCATCGTGATCGCGCCGGCCAGCACCGGAATCGCGAGCAGCAGCAGAAAGGCAGTGACGAGCTGGGCCCAAACGAACAGCGGCATCTTGAACAGGCCCATGCCGGGCGCGCGCATGTTGAGGATGGTGACGATGAAGTTCATTGCGCCGAAGAGAGAGGACATGCCGGTCAGGTGGATGGCGAAGAGAGTGAAATCGGTCGACACCCCGGACTGGTAGGTCGAATTTGACAGCGGCGGGTAAAGAGTCCAGCCGACGCCTGAACCGGCGCCGGTGACGAGGCCGAGGGTCGCAAACGTCATGCCAGCAACCGCAAGCCAGAAGCTCATGTTGTTCAGGCGCGGAAACGCCATGTCGGGCGCGCCGATCATCAACGGAATGAACCAGTTCCCGAAGCCGCCAATGAGTGCGGGCATGACGGTGAAGAAGATCATGATCAGGCCGTGCGAAGTGACAATCGCGTTCCACTCCTGACCGGACGAGACCAGGTGAGAGCCGGGATGCATGAGTTGGGCGCGCATCCACATCGACAACAGGCCTGCAAACATGCCGTTGAAGATGGCGAAGAGTAGGTAGAGGGTGCCGATGTCCTTGTGGTTGGTCGAGCAGCACCAGCGGCGAAAGAAGCCGTGCGGCGGCCCATGGTCGTGGGCGTCGTGCGCGTCGTGGCCGTGCAGGATTTCGGCTGCTTCGTCATGGGAAAAGGCGGACATCGTCTAGTGTCTCCTGCGTTCGCCGGTCAGCGGGACGAGCCGCTGTCGAGAAGCGCATAGCGCCGGGGTAGGGTCAGGGCGCTATATTTGTCCTTGGCCGATTTCAGCCAGACTTCGAATTGCGCCGGCGTCACGGCGTGGACATCGATCGCCATGGAGTCGTGGTTGATGCCGCAGATCTGGTTGCATTCGCCGTAATAGTCGCCCGGCTTGTCGACATTGAACCAGGTCTCGATCACGCGGCCGGGAATGGCGTAACGCTGGACGCCGAAGGACGGGACGAACCAGGCGTGCAGCACGTCACCGCTGGTAATCAGCACGCGGATATTTTTGCCGGTGGGGACGACGAGCGGGTTGTCGACGGCGAGCTGGCGGAGGTTTTTCTCGCCCGTGGGGAGCTTGTCACCGGGCACCATGTAGCTGGTGAAGTCGATGCCGCCGCGATCGGGGTAGGTGTATTCCCAGTACCATTGATGGCCGGTGACCTTGACCGTGAGGTCCGGGCTCAACGTCCGGTCCTCGAAATAGACCAGCTTGAGCGAAGGGATGCTGATCGCGACCAGGATCAGGACCGGCAGGACGGTCCAGGCGACTTCGACCAGCGTGTTGTGAGTGGTGCGGCTCGGGACCGGGTTGGCGCGGTGATTGTAGCGTGCGATCACCCAGAGCAGCAGCAACGCGACGAAGACGACGATGCCGATGATGACGTAAAGGATGAAGTCGTTCAGTGCCACGACATCGCGCTGAACCGGCGAATGTGCCGCCTGTAGACCCATCTGCCAGGGTGCGGGTGCCTGCGCCCGGGCACCTGACGCGGCCGACAGGGCGAAGGCGGCAAGCGCTGCGCCAAGGCGCCGGTGGATGAAGGTTCTCGTCACTGTCGACACGCCAGGCCGCCTGTTCATGAGCCGTCGAAGGGGAGTATCCGACGCGGCCTGACCGATCAAGCAACGCGTCGACCCTAGCTGGGGCCGTTCCTCAAAGTCACCAGCGTGAACAGGCCGAACGGCGGGACGGGCGCGCGCGTGATGCGCGCGAAATCCTCGGGGGGCAGCAGGGCTTGCAGCGCGAAATCCGGATGCCAGCCGAGAGTGCGCGAGGCGCCGGCCATGGCGCGCTCGATGAAAAGACGCACGCCGCCTTCGGCGGCAAAGTGGTTGACGAACACGAGCAGGCCGCCCGGACGGACTAGGCGCTTCATCTCGGCAAGCAGCGCACGCGGGTTCGGGACGACGGAGGCCACGAACATGGCGACCGCGATGTCGAAGCTCGCCGAGGAAAAGATGGTGTTCTCGGCATCGCCAACTTCGAGCCGTTCGACGTGATCGAGATGCTGGCGCGCGGTACGTGCGCGAGCAAGAGCCAGCATGTCCGCGGAGAGGTCGATACCGGTGATCCGCTTGCGACGGTCGTAATGAGGCAGCGCGAGGCCGGTGCCGACGCCGAGCTCGAGCACCCGCTCGCCTTCGCTGGCATTGACTGCCCGGACGGCACGCAGTCGGCCAGCAGCAGACACGCTGCCGAAGACCCGGTCATAGACCACCGCCCAGCGCCGGTAGGCATCGCGGACAGCATCGGCGTCCAGGGCTGTGGCTGGGCGGGGTGGGTGCGGCACGTCGTCAGGTCCCGGTCGGCACGAAGCATGCTAGACGAGGCATGTTATAGCCGCGACGGCTGCAGAGGAGAACACGCGGTGCTTCTATGGTGCATCATCGCCGTCAGCGTCGTGCTTTGGATCGCGATCTGGGTCATTCCGTTCCGGCAAAACCTTTATCGTTGGTACGACCAGCGCTGGGGGCGCTAGAGGATCGGCCGGAGCTTTCGCGGCGGTTATAGCTTCCTGGTGGACGCCCGATAGATCTCGTCGATCGATTTCGCCAGCGTGGCATCGAATGCGGCGTCGCTCATCTCGTGCGTCAGGTCTTCGACGAGAGCGCGCGAGAAGCTTGCGATCAAGCCAGGGTGAACCGCAAGACGACGGCAGGCCTCATCGCGGGAATATCCACCTGAGAGTGCCACGACGCGCAAGACGCGCGGGTGCGCGATGAGCGGCGCATAGAAATCCGGCACGTCGGGAATGGTGACCTTGATCATAACCCGCCGCCCCTCCGGCAGCGCGTCCAGTTGCGCGAGCAATTCGGTGCGCAGGATAGCCTCGGCACCTTGCTTCTCGGGGCTCTTGATCGAGACTTCCGGCTCAATGATCGGCACCAGGCCGTGCCTTGCGATCTTGGCAGCGACCTCGAACTGCTGCGCGACCAGGGCGGCAATCCCTGTCTTGGATGGCAGATTGGCGAACGAACGCATCTTGGTTCCGAAGACCCCGAGTTTGACCGCGCGCTCGAGAAGCTGGTCGAGCCCGGTGATCGGCTTCATCAGGCTGACGCCGTCGCTTTCGGCGGCGAGCCCCTGATCACACTTCAGGAAGGGGATGACATGCCGATCCTCCCACAGGAATGTCGGGACCGGCTTGTCCTCCGCCCGACCATCCATCGTTCGCTCGAAAAGGATGGCGGCGATCACCCTCTCACCCGTAAACGCGGGCGCGGTCATGATGCGCACGCGCATCTCGTGGACCAGGCGGAACATCTCGTCCTCGCCGCTATAGGCGCTGTCAGGGATGCCGTATTGACGAAGTGCGCCCGGTGTCGACCCGCCACTCTGGTCGAGTGCGGCGATGAAGCCGTCCTTGCCGGCGATCTGGGCAAGCATCTGTTCATTGGCCATGGTCGTCGTCCTCCCTGTCGCTTGATGATGCCTCATCCTCATCTCTGGTTCACCCACGATGATAGGGATGACCAACGAGAATGGTGCGAGCGCGGTAAAGCTGTTCGGCCAACATGGCGCGCGCGAGACCATGAGGCCAGGTGAGCGGACCGAGCGAGAGGGTGAAGGCGGCGCGTTCGAGGACAGAGCCGTCGAGACCCTCGGCGCCGCCGATGACGAAGGCGATGTCGCGGCTGGTCTCCACCCACGTGCTCAACGCTTGGGCCAAAGCCTCGCTCGACAACGAAGTGCCGCTGCGATCGAGTGCCACCATGAGGGTGTCGAGCTTCAGACAGGCAAGAATGGCGCGCGCCTCCCGGCGCCTGATCTCGGCCGGCGCACCGGTGCCGTCCGGGATTTCAATCAGTGCGAGCGGCGGGCGATGGCGGCCGGCGTAGCGATCGAACAGGTCGCCTTCGGGACCGCGGGTGCGCCCGACAGCGAGGATGCGGATGGCGGCTACAGGGTCACCATTCCGGTTGGCGCGTCGTCGAGCTCGGCGCCCCACATGCGTTCCAGCCCATACAGCGTGCGGGCCTCGGGTTTGAAGAGATGCACAATGACATCGCCCGCGTCGATCAGCACCCAGTCCGATCCGCCGGCACCCTCGATCTGGACGCGGCCAAGCCCGGCTTTCTCGATCCGATCCTCCAGGTGGGTTGCCATGGCGGTGATCTGACGGTCGGCGAGGCCGGTCGCAATCACCATGCGGTCGGCAAACGCGGCGCGGCCGGCCAGGTCGAGGACGACGATGTCCTCTGCCTTGTCGTCGGCGAGGCTGCCGGTGATGATCGTCACGGTGCGCTCCAGCACGTTCGGCTCTGCGGGAGCACGCGAGCTTCGCACGGGTCTGGGACCAGCGGCGGCGGCCTTCTTTCGCGGTGTCGGTGCCGCTTTGGCAACCTCGGCGAGGGTCGAGGCCGGCAAAGGCGGCGCGCGGCGGAGTGAGCGGTCGCCACCTTCTCCAACGGGCTTCCTTGCTATGGTCGATCCCCTTGCCCTGCGTTCAGGGCTCGATCGTTGTTTTGGCCGCACGGAGCGCGGTCGCCGATATGCTCGTCTCACGCCCGGTCAAGTAAATCCAGGCCGGCGGCGTCGATCGGGCGAGGGACGTCGCCTCCTTCATTCGCCGCCGCCAGGGCCCGAACCGATGGGCGGCTCTGCCGGAAAGGGCCGCATGGTTGTAGGAAGGTCGGGGGAATACCGCAAACGGAACCAGACGCGGGATGCGCTGCCAGCCCCGCCAACGCGGGAGGTCACGCAGGCCGTCGGCTCCCATCAGCCAAACGAAATGCGTGTTGGGAAAGCGACGTTTGAGAAGTGCCAGCGTGTCGCAGGTAAATCTTGTGTCGAGGTGTCGCTCGATATCAGTGGCGATGATGCGACGTCCGTCCGCGAAGCGGGCGGCGGATGCGAGGCGCTCAGCGACCGGTGCCATCGGTTCGTCGACCTTGAGTGGATTGCCCGGTGAGACGAGAAGCCAGACCTGGTCGAGCCTGAGCGCGTGCAGGGCACGCTGGGCAAGACGTTGATGGCCGACGTGGGCGGGGTTAAAGGAGCCACCAAGCAAGCCCACAGTGATCCGGCGATGATCCCCGAACCGCGACGGTACGGTCTGCCGGCGCGAGGCGATGGTCAGGCGCGCTCCTGGCCCTGGCCGGTCACTTCGTAGCGAAAGGTCGTGAGCTGCTCAAGGCCAACAGGGCCGCGGGCGTGCAGTCGGCCGGTCGCGATGCCGATCTCGGCGCCGAAGCCGAACTCGGCGCCGTCGCAGAATTGAGTTGACGCGTTCCACATGACGACGGCGCTGTCGATACCGTCGGCAAAGGCGCGTGCCGCTCGCGAGTCCTCGGTGACGATGGCGTCGGTGTGGCCGCTGCCGTGCCGGAGGATGTGGTCGGTGGCCTCCTCTACGCCGTTCACGACGGCGATGGAGAGCACCGCGTCCAGCCATTCGGTCCGGAAGTCTGCCGGGATGGCGGCTTGGAGGTCGGGAATGATGGCGCGCGCGGCGGCGTCGGCGCGGAAGTCGCATCCGCCGGCACGAAGGGCGCCGACGATCCGGGGCAGGAGGGCAGGCGCAGAAGACGCGTCGATCAGCAGGGTTTCGGTTGCGCCACAGACGCCTGGGCGGCGCAGTTTTGCGTTGACGACCAGACGAACGGCCATGTCAGGGTCGGCAGCTTCATGGACATAGGTGTGGCACAGGCCTTCGGCGTGGCTGAGCACGGGCACGCGTGCTTCGGCCTGCACGCGCTCGACGAGCGACCGACCACCGCGGGGGATGATGAGGTCGATGCGGCCGATCGCGGCCAGCATGGCGGCGACGTAGGCACGATCGGGCGTCGGCGCGTTCTGGACACAGGAAGCCGGGAGGCCGGCCGACCTGAGGCCGCTCGTGATCGCCGCTCCGATCGCGCGCGCGCTCCCAAAACTTTCTGAGCCACCGCGGAGGATGACGGAGTTGCCGGACTTGATCGTCAGTGCCGCCGCGTCGGCGCCGACATTCGGGCGGCTCTCATAGATCATGCCGATGACGCCGATCGGGACGGTGACACGCCGAATCGCGAGGCCGTTGGGCCGGACCCAATCGGCCAGCACACGGCCGACCGGGTCGGGGAGATCGGCCACGGTCTTCATACCGACTGCCATCGCGTCCAGCCGGGTTGGCGTGAGGCTCAGGCGGTCGCGAAGGGCCGTGCTGCCGCGGAAGGAGGCTACGTCATCGGCATTCGCATCGAGGATGTCGGCGGCATTCTCGCGGAGCTTTGCAGCGCAAGCGCGGATGGCCTCGTCGCGTTGTGCCGCCGGCGCACGCGCCAGCATGCGCGCGGCGCTCCTCGCAGCCGCAGCCTGATCGGCCAGGAAGGAAGCGGAGTCGCTCATCGCCGGCACGTTGCTCCGTTCGCCAACCGTACGAAACCCCTGCCCTATTGGCAGCTCAGGCCGCTGCCAGTGAGCGTGCCGGGAATGGTCGAAGGCGTCGTGCACAGGATCGAGCTGTTCGAGCTGCTGGCGCCGCTGCCCACGCCCGCCGTGGTGGAGCCGGTCGCTGTTCCGGTCGAGCCCGTCGCTGTCGTTCCAGAGGTGCTGCCGGAGGACGATCCGGCGCTGCTTCCATAGGAAGAACCATACGAACTTCCACCCCCGGCAACGGTTGCGGAAGTTGTCGAACTGCTTGCCAGACCCGACGCGCCCGATGGCGATGTCGCCGTCGAGGTGGATCCGCCCGTTGTGGTGCCGGTGGTCGCGGTGCCAGTTGTCTGGGCCCGGGCGCCGACTGTTACGAATGTGCACAAGACGATCGCTGCGGAGACTATCGCTCTCTTCATGGCAATCCCATCGTCGAAGCTGGTTGCGGGTTGCACCACATGTCGCCGATGTCACACGTTGAAACGGAAGAGCAGGACGTCGCCGTCGGCGACGACATAGTCGCGACCTTCGACGCGAAGCCGGCCGGCCTCGCGGGCACCAGCTTCGCCGCTGTGGGCGACGAAATCGTCATAGGCGATGGTTTCGCAGGCGATGAAGCCGCGCTCGAAATCGTTGTGGATTGCGGCCGCCGCGCGCGGCGCCCTGGTGCCACGCTCGATCGTCCAGGCTCGGGTCTCCTTGGGGCCGACGGTGAAATAAGTCACCAGGTCGAGCAGGCGGTAGCCGGCGGCGACGACGCGGTCGAGGCCGGAGTTGGCCAAGCCGAGGCCGGTCAGAAATTCGGCGCGCTCGGCGGGGTCGAGCTGGCTGACCTCGGCTTCGATAGCGGCCGAGACGACGACCGATTGCGCACCCTCGGCCTCGGCGCGAGCGGCGACCCGTCTGGACATCGCGTTGCCGGTCGCAGCGGCTTCCTCCTCGACGTTGCAGACGTAGAGGACGGGCTTGCTGGTCAGGAGTTGAAGGCGGCGAACGGCATCGCGTTCGCCCGGAGCGACGGCGCTTCGGGCGGGACGGCCCTCGCGCAACCCAGCCAGGATCGGCTGGATCAGCGCCAGTTGCGTGGCCGCTTCTCGGTCGTTCCTGGCGCGCTTGACCAGCGCCGGTTCACGCTTCTCGAGGCTGTCGAGATCGGCGAGCATGAGTTCGGTCTCGATCGTCTCGGCGTCGCGGACGGGATCGACCAAACCCTCGACGTGAGTGACGTCGTCGTCCTCGAAGCAGCGCAGCACCTCCAAAATGGCGTCCACCTCGCGGATGTTGCCTAGGAACTGGTTGCCAAGGCCCTCGCCGCGCGAGGCGCCGCGGACGAGGCCGGCAATGTCGACGAACTCCAGCGTGGTGGGGACGATGCGTTGAGATTTGCCGATGGCGGCCAAGCGCTCCAGGCGCGGGTCGGCGACAGCGATGCGGCCGATGTTCGGCTCAATGGTGCAGAACGGGTAGTTGGCGGCCTGTGCCGCGACCGTTGCGGTGAGCGCGTTGAAAAGAGTGGATTTGCCGACGTTTGGAAGACCCACAATGCCGCAGTTGAAGCCCATCAGAAATCCTCAGGTAGGCCAAGGGCTCTGCCCCTGGACCCCGCTGGGGCCGCAGGCCCCAAACCCCGCGTTCTAAGGGCGACTGCCCTTAGCGGGGTCAAGGGGTGTCATGTCGAACACGTGCCTCGCACGATGCCCCTTGCGACTTGGGTCATGTAGTCTTCTGGCTTCGCCGTGGCCAGCAAGGGCGCGTGCTCCGCAACTCTGTCGAGAAAAGCAGGCAGCCAGTCCTGGTCGGCCTTGCTGAAATCGCCGAGCACGTGGCCGGTGACGCGGTCCTTGTGGCCAGGATGGCCGATGCCGAGGCGGACTCGCCAGTAGTCGGGCGTACCGAGCACCCGGTCCATGCTGCGCAGGCCATTGTGGCCGGCAGGACCGCCTCCGCGCTTGACGCGCAGCTTGCCAGGAACGAGGTCGAGCTCGTCGTGGAAGGCGGTGACGTCGCCCGGAGCAATCTTGAAAAACGTGGTGGCGGCCTGAACCGAACTGCCGCTGTCGTTCATGTAAGTGAGCGGCTTGAGGCCGAGGATGCGAACGCCGGCGAGCATGCCGTCAGCGGTGAGGCCTTTGAAACGCCGCCGCCACGGGGTGAAGCCGTGGCGGCGAGCGATCTCGTCGATGGCCATGAAGCCTATATTGTGTCGCTGTCGCGCCATGCCGGGCTCCGGGTTGCCCAGACCAACCCAGAGCAGCAAGGGCTACTTCTCGGCGGCGGGCTCCGTCGGGGTCGCTTCGGGCTCGGGCTCCGTCGGCGGCTCGACCGTCGGCGGAGCGATCGTCGCGATCACCATGTCCAGCTCGTCGTGCAGGAGGGTCAGACCCTCGGTGCCCTTGAGGTCGGACCAACGGATGACGTCGCCGATGTCGAGCGTCGAGACGTCGGCGACGAGGCGTTCGGGAATGTGGTCGGGGTCGACCGTCACCTCGACGCTGTGATGGTCGATGTTGAGCATGCCGCCGCGCTTTAGGCCGACATTGTCAGCCTCGCCGACGAACCCGACCTGCACGGCGACGTGGACCGGCTCGCCGGCGGCGACGCGGTGGAAGTCGACATGAATGGGCTTGTCGGAGACCGGGTGAAGCTGGATCTCGCGCATCAGAGCGCGCTCGATCGTGTTGCCGGCCTTGACCTCATAGAGACGGGAACGCCAGCCGGTGCGTTGCATTTCGCGCACGATCAGCCGCGGGTCGAGTGCGACCAACGCAGGCTCGCGTTTCGCACCGTAGATGACGGCAGGAACCAATCCTGCCCGCCTCGTCGCACGCGCTGCCCCCTTACCAGCACTCGCGCGCGAGGAGGCCGCGAGAACCGTGTATTCGGTCACGTGGAAATCCTCCGAAATAAACGCCGGCCTCCAGGGGTGCCAACGCGGTGGAGGGAGTAGTGGAAGGCGGAGCGCGGTGCAAGCCGCCTCTACTGGAAAGGGAGATAGCGGAACGAGAACAGGATTTCGTTTTCGTCCGTCTCGGGTGACGTCGGCGAGTCGACGGTTCGCTTGCCGACAGTCGCGACGGAGGTTCCCTCGAAGGCCGTCTTGCGGATGTATTCCCACTGGGTGCCGGCCTCGAGCGTGCCCCAGTCGCCGTGCATGAAGCGCCACCAGCCGCCGAGCGATCCCTCGACGAGGCCGCGGGTCTGGCCCGAACAGGCGGCGGGCGAACCTTCGATGTTGCAGCCGGTGTCGATGAAGCCGCCGTTGCCGTAGCCGAATGCGTAAGTTTTGCCTTTGATCGTGTCGTTGAAGGAGCGTTTGGCCTCCTGCTCGGTGCCGGCGTAGGCGTAGAGGTCGAACGCCTTCGTCGGATGGTAGACGAGGCCGAACAGCGCCTCCACTTCCGGGATCGGGATCGGGGTGCCGTTCTGGTTGATGGTGGCGTCCGGAAGCTGGCCGGAGCCGTAGCGGCCAATGCCCTGACCCACCAGGGTGGACGCCTGGAAGACGAGGGTCTTGCCGACGATGGGCAGCAAGAGCCCGCCGCCGCCGCCGCCCGCGAGCACGGTCCGGTTGTTGCCCGAGTTGATCGCAGGCGCCGTCAGCGTCTCGCGGGCGTTGATGATCTTGCCCAGGCCGTAGAGTTCGTAGTGGCCGAAGCTTGGATCGAAGGCGAGCTTACCGATCACGTCGGGTGCGATGTCATCGGAGTAGTTGGCGGTCGAGTTGAGCAGACTGCCGCCGGTGTTGGCGTAATTGTCGGTGCCTCCGATCACGCCGCCGACATTGTTGCTGCCGGCCACGTTCTGGGTGGTGACGTTGAAGACGGTCTGCGGCTCCTCAAACGAGATGCCGGCCCAGATCTCGCGATCGAAGTCCTTCACGAAGCGGAGCTGCCACTGCCGGGCCCAGTTGAAGCCGACGATGTATTGCGCGTCGATGGTGAGCGGGATGTTCTCCTGGCGCGGTGTCATGCCGACCCGGTCCAGCGTGAGGAAGGACCAGGCCTGACCGGCAAGCACGTGAAAGCCCCAATCGGCACGGTCGAACGTCGCATAGGCCTGGCGGAGACGCAGGGTGTAGCTGTTGCTCTCGTTGCTGTTCGAGCTGACGCCGGCCGAGAGGAAGTCGGTCTCGAAGTAGCCGGCGACGCGCACGATGGTCGAGGGCGAGCCCTCGATCAGGAGGGCCAAGCGGCTCTGCCTGGCGGAGCCGCGGAACTCGGGCTCGTGATAGAGCGGCGACTGCTGATAGGGGATCGCGTTGTAGGAGCTGCCGATGTCGCCCACGATGTTGCGGGTGCGAAAGACCGACTCCGCGGCGAGGAAGCCGCCCAGGGTAATCGTGACGCCGCCGAGCTGGAAACGTCCGTACTTTCCGAGGCCGGAGGCCTGCTGAGCGCCGAAGCCGCCGTTCGGGCCGATCCCATTGGTCGGAATGTTTTGGGCAGAGAACGTGCCCGGGTAATTTCCGCCGTAGCCGCCGAGGCCGGTCGTGCCGGACGTACCCTGGAAGGACTGGGCGCCGGCGGTTCCGCTGACGGCGAGCGCGTTGGCGCGGCGGTTGGCCTCGCGCGCCTCCTCGCGTGCCTGCTCCGCCGCCTGCTGGGCCCGCTCGGTCTCGGCATGCCTGGCGGCGAGATCGTTCTTCACGCGGGAGAGCTGGGCTTGCAGGTGCTTGATCTGCTGCTCGATGGTCGAGATCTGATCGTCGGCCGCCCGGGCCGGCAAGGCTTGGCCAAGCAGGCCGCAGAGGGCGGTCGCGGCAAGGAGGCCGGTTCGAAATGATGCCTTGTCAGCCATGGAAATCCCTGTCGCCGGCCGAAGCCGTCTGCCGATCCGCCAGACAGGTTCTCGATAGGTGGCGTGGCGCGTGATGTCTGTGTCGGAACGATGACAATGGCCGCCTCGGCGCAACGGGCGTCTCCTCATGTTGCGGAACCGCCGCAGGTGGCAGCGGCTGCGCCCCTTGTCGTGGCCCTCGCCGGGTCCGATCTCGGCATCCATGACTTCACCGCTTTCGCTTGAAACGACACCCCGGCCGCTGTCGCCGAGCGGGGTGCGTTGGCCGTTCGACAATTCCTACGCGCGCCTGCCGGAGCGATTTCGGGCACGGCTCGATCCGACGCCGGTTGCAGCACCTCGGATCGTGACGGTGAACCGCCCGCTTGCCGAACTCCTCTCGATTGATCCCTCGACGCTCGGGAGCGCCGAGGGAGTCGAGATTCTGGCCGGCAACCGCCTGGTCGAGGGCGCTCAGCCGGTGGCACTCGCCTATGCCGGACACCAGTTCGGTAACTTCGTGCCGCAACTGGGCGACGGGCGGGCCATCCTGCTCGGCGAGCTGGTTGGGCGCGACGGTGTTCGCCGCGATATTCAGCTCAAGGGATCGGGACCGACGCCGTTTTCGCGCAGGGGCGACGGACGCGCGGCCCTGGGGCCGGTGTTGCGCGAATACCTTGTGAGCGAGGCCATGGCAGCCCTTGGCGTACCGTCGACGCGGGCGTTGGCGGCGGTCACCACCGGCGAGCTGGTGCTGCGCGAAACGGTGCTGCCGGGCGCGGTGCTGACACGCGTCGCCGCCAGTCACCTGCGGGTCGGCACGTTCGAGTATTTCGCCGCACGGGGCGATGTGGAGGGGCTGCGGACGCTGTCTGATTACGCGATTGCACGGCATTATCCCGAGGCGGCGGAGGCGTCGCGACCCTGCCGGGCGCTGCTCGATGGCGTGATCGCGCGCCAGGCGGAGCTGGTGGCAGCCTGGATGCTGATCGGCTTTGTCCATGGCGTGATGAACACGGACAACACGTCGATTTCGGGCGAGACGATCGACTATGGTCCGTGCGCGTTCATGGATGCCTACGACCCTGCGACCGTCTTCAGCGCAATCGACCTCGATGGCCGCTACGCCTACGGCAACCAGCCCCATGTCATGCTATGGAATCTAGCACGTCTCGCCGAGGCGCTGCTTCCTGTTCTCGACGAGAACGAGGAAACGGCGCTCGGGTCGGCTCACGAGGCGCTCGCAGCCTTTGGGCCGCACTACGCCGCCGCCCGTCAGCGCGGAATGCAACGCAAGCTCGGTCTGCGGGCCGAACGCGAGGGCGACCGCGCGCTGGGCGATGACCTGCTGAGCCGGATGGCGGCGAACCGCGCGGATTTCACGCTGACGTTTCGCGGCCTGTGCGATGCGACGCTCGGGCCGGACCGTGATCTGGTGCGTTCCTTGTTCGACGATCCTGGCGCCTACGATGAGTGGGCGGTGCGCTGGCGCCAGCGGCTCGACGAGGAGGCACTGCCTGCCGAGGCGCGCGCGGACGGGATGCGGATGGCGAACCCGGCTTTCATCGCACGCAACCACCTTGTGGAGGCAGCACTCGCGGCCGCGACCGTTCGACAGGACTTCGAACCATTCGAGGAACTGCTCGCCGTTCTGTCCCGCCCGTTCGAGGACAGGCCCGACTTGGAGCACTACGCCCTGCCGGCTCGGCCGGAGGAGCGTGTGCTTCGCACTTTCTGCGGGACCTGAAAACCGAGGGTTGCACAGGTGTAGGTTTCGACCACCTCGCCGATCGGCGTTCCGTCCGGCAGATCGAGGATCACGCGATGCCTGAGCACCTCGTAGGGCACCTTGTCAATCTGGGGTGAAAACAGGATCTCGGCCGACAAGGTCCTGCGCCGGAAGTGCAGACCGTCAGCGGCGCGGCCGAACGGAATGTCGGTGGCCGCGAGCGCCCGATTGATTTCGGGTGTCAGCCTCCCTGGAACGTAGCGGTTCTCGGCATGGCACAGCACAATCCCGCCACATGTCAGCGTCACTCGGCGAAGGCAAAGAGCGTCCGTCGCCCGCACGCGCAACAGGCGCTGCAGTCTGGCGTCTGGTTGTTGGCTCCCTCGTTGGACGTCGGCGGCAACGACGCGACCTGGCGATCCGAGAACTCGCTGATGATACCAACGCTCCAGCGTCTGTGTGGCACGGTCATGCGCCAGAAGCTCGGCATTGAGCGCTTCCAGCAAGCCCAGGATAGCAGCCGGTCCGGTGCCCGCGCGCATGGGCTAGTCGCCCGGTGGATAGGCGGGCAGCAGCGGCGGCGGCGGCGGCAGCGTGCGGGGCCGCCCGCCGAGTTCGGCGAGGAGGGTCGCCACGCCGGTTTCGAGCTGCCTGTCGTGACCGGCCAGCAGGTCGCCTGGTGTGTCCTCGACAGCGATATCGGGATCGACGCCGTGGTTCTCGATCACCCACTGCGAGTTCAGGCCGTAGCGGGCGAATTCGGGGATCGTGATCTCGCCGCCGTCGCGCAACGTCCATTCGCCGCGTATGCCGCGCACTCCACCCCAGGTCCGCTCGCCTACCAGCTTGCCAAGACCGTAAGCCTTAAAATTGGCGGGAAAGATGTCGCCGTCGGACGCAGACCAGTGATTGATCAGACAGATTTTGGGACCGTTCAGAACCGTTCCGGGAACGCTTGTTGGCGCCCGTTCGCGGTCGGTATCCATGCCGACCAGAACTCGGCGCAGACGCTCCAACACGAGCGGATCGACGAAGCCGCCGCCATTGAAGCGGTCATCGAGGATCATCGCCTGCTTGTCGGCCTGCGGGTAGAACTGGCGGACGAACTGTTCGAGGCCCTTCCTGCTCATGTCCGACATGTAGACGTAGCCGATCCGGCCGCCCGAGAGGCGGTCCACGATCTGGCGGTTGCGGGTGATCCAGGCGAGTTCACGAACGTCAAGCTCGCTCTTGATCGGATCCACCTCGATGTCGCGCGGCTTGCCGGTGGGGGAGCTGGCGATCGTGAGCGTGACGGGCGAAGCAACGCCCACCAACAGGCTGTAAGGGTTGGTGGGGACCTTGAGATCCTGGCCGTTGACGGCGAGCAGTACGTCACCCTCGTGCACGTTCAGGCCAGGTTCGGTGAGCGGGCTGCGGTAGTCGGGACGGGTGTTGTCGCCCGGATAGATGGCAGCAAACTTGTAGCGGCCGCTGGCGCCGTCGATGGCGAAGTCGACCCCAAGCAGCATGGTGGGCACCGCAGGCGTCGGATCCTGCATGTCGCCGCCGGCACCGGCATAGGTATGCGAGTTGCCGAGTTCGCCTTGCATCTGGCCGATCAGATCGTCGAGGTCGTCGCGCGAGCCGACGAGCGGCACCAGCCTGGCATAGGCGTCGTGCACCCGCTGCCAGTCGACGCCGTTCATCTTCGTGCTAAAGAAGAAGTCGCGCTCGAGGCGCCAAGCATTTCCAAACATCTCCGACCATTCCTGACGTGGATCGATGCGGGCCTGCATGGTCGCAAGATCGAGCTTGTGCTGACCCTCGGTGCCGTGCTGGGGCTTGGCGTCGGCAATGGTGTAGTCCGAACCGTGCTTGAAGAGCACCTTTGCACCGTCGGCGGAGAGTGCGTAATGGTCGATGTCGTCCACGATGACGGCATCCTTGCGATCGGCGAGATCGAAGACGTGAAGAGCTGACTTCTCGCCGGGCAGATGACCGCCGACCGTCTGTGCGGCCTGCGTCTGATAGAACAGCTTGCCGGGTGTCGCGTCGAGCGAGACGATGGTGGCGGGCTCGATCGGCAACGGGACGGCGCGAGCGAGCAGGCCGTCGAGATCGATGCGGATCGGCGCCAGGGCGACAGGCTTGTAGGGCGCCGGGTGGTCAGGCTTGTCGTCGTGCCAGGCGCCCTCGTCGGAACGGGGCGCGAACGGAGACGGCGTATCGTTGGCAAGCGGGGCGAGATAGATGCCGGTTGTTTTCAGTGTCGCAAAATCGTGCTCGCTTTCCGACAAGGTCGGGTTCTCGCGGCGGGCGGAAACGAAGGCGAGATATTTGCCGTCAGTCGTGAAGACCGGAGCCTGGTCGTTCTCCAGGCCGTCGCTGGCGTCCGTCGACTTGCCGGTCTGCGTATCGTGCAGCCATATCGAGCGTCGATCTTCGGTGGGGCGGCGCAGGCTGAAGGCGAGCCAGCGCCCGTCGGGCGACCAGCTCTGGTCGTGGATCTCCTCGTAGGGATCGGTTGCGATCCTGGTGGGCGGTGTTCCGTCAAGGCCTGCCACCCAGAGCGTGTGGGTGTTGTCGGAGAAGGCGAGATGCTTGCCGTCCGGCGACCAGACGGGCGTGTAGAAGAAACCGCTTGGGAAATGGGTGACCGGGGTCGGCGGACCGCCGGTCGCGGGACGGGTGACGACCTGCTGGCTGCCGCCGGCATCCGTCGTGTAGGCAAGGGTCCGGCCGTCTGGCGACCAGGCGGGATGGTCCGCGTCGGCATCGCTGCTGCGTGTCAGGTTGCGAATGGCGCCGTGCTCGGCGGGGACGGTGAAGATATCGCCGCGCGCCGAGAAGACGGCGCGGCGGCCGTTGGGCGACAGGGCGAAGTCGGTCTGCTGTGCTGCGTCCTCGTCGCGGATCAGGGCCGCAACCTTGACGGTGCGTGGCTGGCTCCGGGTGCCGTCGTCGGGGACGGTGATGTCGGGCGCGTGGACCTTCTCGGAAGGCAGATCGACGACATAAAGCTGTCCCGCCTTCTGAAAGATGATGCCGCTGTCGCCCAGCGAGGGAAACTCGATGTCGTAGTCGGTGAAATGGGTGATCTGGCGAGCCTGCCTGGCGTCGAGATCGTAGACCCAGATATTGCGTCGTCGCGCCTGATCGTCGTCACAGAGATAGTAGATTTTGCGGCCAAACCACATCGGCGAGGTGTTTGTCCCCTTCCAACTGGTGATCCGGATGAGGTTTGTGGTGTTGAAATCGTAAGTGTAGACGGTCTGGGCGAGACCACCGTCGTAGCGCTTCCAGGTTCGGAAATCGCGCATCCAGCGGTTGTAGGCAATGGTATGGCCATCGGGGCCGTAGGTCAGGAAGCCGCTGGTGTCGAGCGGCAGCTTGGTGGGCAGGCCGCCGGCGAGCGGCACGGTGAAGGCCTGCTGGACCGACGGGTTCCAGGCATCGCGGCGCGAGAGGAAGACGATCGACTTCGAATCGGGTGTCCAGGTGAGGACCAGGTTGTCTGGCCCCCAGCGGGTGGGCACCTTGGGCAGGATGTCGGAGTGGTATGTCAGCCGGCGCGCAGGGCCACCGCCGGCGGGCATCACGTAGACGTCCTGGTTGCCCTGATAGCCGGCGGTGAACGCGATCCAGCGCCCGTCGGGCGAGAAGCGCGGCATGATGTCCTGACCCGGATCGGCGGTCAGGCGCGCGGCGGTTCCGCCGTTGCGGCCAACCTGCCAAAGATTGCCGTGGCTGACGAAGACGATCCTCGACCCATGCAGAGTCGGGGTGCGCATCAGCGCACGGTCGTCGTCGGCGTGCGCGAGAGTGGCGCTCGCGAAAAGAGCGGCAGCCGCGCGGAGAAAACGCTTCAAAGCGTGACCTTTCCAATGCCGAATTCCGGGGTCGTGTTGCCGAAGCTGCGTCAGCGCACGATAGCCTCCCTGGTCCAGCGGGAGCTCGCTGGCGCTTCTTCGATGCGTCATGACACAATCTCGTTCGTGACATCAAAGGTTCACATTTCTCGACGTGCCAAACGCGCTCTTTTGCCTACGATGGTGGGCCACCCGATCGATCGCCTGAACGTCGCCGGTGCGCCGCCGCGTCAGAAAACAAATGAGGTTGTCTTGGTCAAATCGCCGAGCATCGGACTGATCAGGTCCGCCACCAAGAAGACCTCGTACGGACTGCTTATCTATGAAGGCACCGACAACATCGGAGACGAGATCCAGAGCTTGGCTGCCCGGCGCTTCCTGACCGACATCGACTATCTGATCGATCGGGAGCGGATCGCGTCGTTTCGAACAGATAAAGAAGACGAAGTTGTCAAGGTCATATTCAACGGGTGGTTCTGCCACTATCCAGACAGGTTCGCGGTCGCCGACGGCCTGCGAATCCTTCCGATTTCCATGCACGTTACGCCGGCTGCGCGGACCAGGTTCTCCGACCCGAAGATCGTGTCGTTCCTCGCAAATCACGGTCCGATCGGGGCACGAGACCTCGACACCCTGGACTTCTTCAAGTCTCTTGGCCTGGACGCCTATTTCTCCGGCTGTTTGACCATGACGCTGCCCAGGCCGGACGTGGAGAAGTCCGGTAACGTGATCCTCAACGACGTGCCGCCAGAGATCATCGGGCATGTTGCCGGCAAGACATCAAAAAATCTTCTTCTCACCAGGCATAGCGGACATGTCGAACACTCTCCCCATGTCCGGCTGGAGAAGGCTGAAGCCCTGCTGGGGGCGTATGCGGCAGCCCATGCGGTGGTGACCACACGACTTCATTGTGCCATGCCCTGTGTCGCGATGGAAACGCCAGTCCTGCTGCTAACCACGGCGGAAGACCAGGAACGCTTTGCCGGGCTGCACGAATTTGTCAATCATTGCTCGGTGGCGGATTTCATGAGCGGCCGCATCCAGTGGGACCCGGATATACCCCCCGCCAATCCGAACCGACACGGCATCATCCGCCATAACCTCATCAGGCGGGCGACACGGTTCGTCGACTCCGAGAGCTCATTGCCCAAGCCGGAGACATCGATCGCCGCGCCGGGTCGTCGTCGAGCCTTCTGAGCGACGCTCACCGGGTACGACGCTACTCTAAAGAAACGGCAGGTAGCGGAACGAGAACATGATGACGTTGTCGTCGGTCTTGGGCGTCACGGTCGAGCCGCGCGTCGCCCCGGTGCCGCTGAAAGCGGTGCGCTGGGTGTAGGACCATTCCGTACCGACCTGAAGGGTACCGAAATCTCCGTGCAGGAAGCGCCACCAGGCGCCCAGCGCGCCCGAGGCAAGGCCGCGCGTATTGGCGACGCAGGCCAGCGATGAGCCCTCGGTGTTGCAACCGGCGTCAGAGTAGTAGCCGTTGCCGTAGCCGAAACTCAGGAGCGTCTTGCCATCGCGCTCGTTGTAGGAACGTTTACCGATCTGCTCGGTGCCCGCGTAGGCGTAGAGATCCCAGTCGCGGTTCGGATGATAGACGAGGCCGAGCAGAGCCTCGATTTCGGGAAGCGGCAGGGGGCTGCCGTTCGAACCGATGGTGGCATCCGGCAGCTGGCCGGTGCCGTAGCGGCCGATGCCCTGGCCGACCAAGCCAGATCCCTGGAAGGTCAGCTGACTGCCGGCGAGCGGAAGGATGAAACCGCCGCCGCCGCCGCCGGCGAGCACGGTGTTGTCGTGGCCCGACACGTCGACGACCGTGGAGGTGACGCGGTCGTGGAGGAAACGGGCGACCCCGTCGATCTCGTAGTGACCGTAGGACGGATCGAAAGCGAGCTTGCCGATCACGTCGGGCGCGATGTCGTCGGAGTAGTTGGCGGTCGAGTTCAGCAGCGAACCGCCGGCGTTGTAGTAGTTGACGGTGCCCCCGATGACGCCGGTGCTGTTGGCGTTGTTGACGTAATAAGTGGCTTGGGGGCTCTCGAACGAGATCGCGGCCCAGAGGCGCCGGTCGAGGAAGTCCTCCGCGAAACGGAGCTGGGCGTTGCGGGTGTAGTTGAAGCCGACCACGTAGCCGCTGTCGATGGTCAGCGGGATCTGCTCCTGGCGCGGAGTGATGCCGATCCTGTCGAGGGTCAGGAGGCTGAAGGCCTGACCGCCGAGAACGTGGAATCCCCAGTTGCTGTTGTCATAGGTGGCGTAGGCCTGCCGGATGCGCAGCGTGTAGCTGTTGCTCTGGTTTGAATTCGAGCTGATGCCGGCGGACTGGAAGTCGGTCTCGAAATAGCCGTCGACGCGGCTGACCGCAGACGGCTGGCCCTCGAGCAGCAGGGCGAGCCGGGAGCCGCGGGCGCTGCCGCGGAACTCAGGCTCGTGATAGGTCGGGCTCTGCGGGAACGGGATTGAGTTCCAGGTCGTGCTGATGTCGCTGGTCAGGTTGCGCGTGCGAACGATCGCGGTGGCGTCGATGTAGCCGCCGATCTGGATGGTGAGGCCGCCGAGCTGGAAACGGCCGTATTCGCCGAGCGGAGTTGCCTTCTGCTGACCGGCCGTGCCGATGTTGTGACCGCCGAGACCATTGATCGCGGCAGAGGGTGGCGCGGGGCCGAGGCCGGTCGCGAGCGACACGTTCGGTCCGGACGGGCCAAAGCGGGTCTGGTTGGCATAGGCGGCGGTCGCGGCAGCGTTGGCGCGCCGTTCTGCGTCGCGTGCCTCGGCGCGAGCCTCGGCGGCGACCTGCTCGGCGGCAGCGACCGCCGCGCGCCGGCGGGCGAGACCCTGCTTGACCGCTTCGAGTTCAGCCTGAAGGTGACGGATGCGGGCTTCGATCCCGGCAATCTCGTTGGCGTCCGCGGCATGGGCAAGGGTCGGAGAGAGTGTCAGCGCGAGGGCGGTGGCAGCAAGAAGCGTGCGCCGTGGACGTGGTGGCATCGGATCGGCCCGTCAGAATGGACCTTGATTGCACGTGTGATCTGAGTTTCACAGAGTTTTGCCGCGGTTAGTTGGACGACGCGCCGCCGTTGTTGCCACTCTGCAACAGGGCGATCTGCCAGCCCTCGCCCTCGGGGCGGCACTCGAGCGGAGCGCCGTTGGCAAGGCGCACATGGATGGGCAAACCCAGTGCGCCACGAATGGCTCGGAACAGGGCACCATGGGCGACGAACAGGGTCGGGCGTGCGTCCTCGGCCCCGGCGAGATGGCGGCCGAGGACCGAGGCGCCGCGCAGCGACAACGCCTCGAAGCTTTCGCCGCCCGGCGGCGTGTAGCGGCCATCGATCCAATCCTCATACCATTCGCCCATTGTCTGGCCTTCGCGCTCGCCGAAGGCGACCTCGTGCAGGTCGTCGTCGGTCGTGAACGCCACGCCGAGCGTGTCCGCGACGATGGCGGCGGTTTCTCGGGCGCGGCCGAGCGGCGAGGCGACGATCGGGCCGATCGCAAGGCCGGCGAGAACGCGGGCGGCGTCACGCGCCTGCTCGCGGCCGCGGTCGTTGAGCGGGACGTCCGAGGCTCCCTGGGCACGGCCGGCCAGGTTCCAGTCGGTCTCGCCGTGGCGGAGGTAGAGGAAAGGCCGTCGAGGGATCGGCATCAGTCGAAAAGGGAGCTGACGGAACTTTCGTCGGAAATCGCGCGCATGGCGTTGGCGAGCCATTGGGCGATGCTGATCTGGCGGACGTTCTCCGCGAGGCGTACGGCTTCGGTGGCAAGGATGCTGTCGGTGATGGTCATCATCTCGATCGGCGAGGCGGCGACGCGGGCGACGGCGCCGCCGGTCAGCACCCCATGGGTGCAGTAGACGCTGGCGGAGCGGGCGCCGTCGCGCATCAGGGCGACGGCCGCGTTGCACAGCGTGCCGCCGGAGTCGATGATGTCGTCGACGAGAATGCAGTCGCGCCCCTCGACGTCCCCGATCACATTCATGACCTCGGAGACACCCGCGCGCTCGCGGCGCTTGTCGATGATGGCGAGGTCGGCGGTCAGGCGCTTGGCCAGTTCGCGAGCGCGGACGACGCCACCGACGTCCGGGGAGACGACGACAAGTTCGCGACCGTTGTAGCGCGCCTTGATGTCGCGGGAGAACAGCGGGGCGGCGAAGAGGTTGTCGACCGGAATATCGAAGAAGCCCTGGATCTGCCCGGCATGCAGATCCATGGTCAGCACGCGATTGGCACCCGCCTCGGTGATCAGGTTGGCGACGAGCTTGGCCGAGATGGGCGTGCGTGGGCCGGATTTACGATCCTGTCGGGCGTAACCGAAGTAAGGGACGACGGCGGTGACCCGGCGCGCCGACCCGCGACGCAGCGCGTCGAGCATGATCAGCAACTCCATGAGGTTGTCGTTGGCCGGGTAGCAGGTGGATTGGACGACGAAGACGTCCTCACCGCGGACGTTCTCCTGGATTTCGACGAAAATCTCCATGTCGGCGAAACGGCGGACCGACGCGCGGCAGAGCGGAAGGTTGAGACAGGCGGCAACAGCCTCCGCGAGCGGCCTGTTGCTGTTGCAGGCTACGATCTTCACGCCAGCTCTCCTCGGGAACGCGTGCGGTGTTAGCAACGGGACATGATTGCGGCAATCGCCGGTGGATGTTGCTACAGAACCGCCGAGGTCGCCTCGGCAGTGTGTTTGGCGTCCTTGAGCGAGTGGACCGCGTCCGCGGCCTCCAACTGCCAATCCTGGGCGGTCATCCGGCCGCTGTCGACCTGATCGGCCTTGGCCTGCAGATCGTTGGCCAGACGTTCCTGTCGCGACTTTTCGGACGGATCGGTCACCTCGACGTAGTTGGCGGCAGCTCCCATCTCGCAGCGGACCAGGGCGCCGAACATGCCGCTGCGGTTCGCCGGGTAGGTGGTACGGCACGCCGCAATTTCGGTCTTCTCGGTTTGCATGGCCTGGTCGGCCTTATTCTGGCCGCATCCGGCAAGGCAGAGAGGGACAACCAAGAGAGCTCGACGCATCGGGCGGCTCCTGAGGCGGGAGAGCATCCTAACCCCCGACGGCGGGCGGTGCCAAAGGCTTGTCGTTGCGCCCGGAATTCCTGACGATCACGTCATGCACACCGGACGCGGCCTCCATGCCGGCCGCCTGTGCCACGTCACCCCAGGCGCCGTCGAGAGAATGTTCCGGCACCGCGTTGAGCTGGCTGACCTTGCCGGCTTCGCGGCCGATCGCGTCAAGCACGTGCCAGTCAAGCTCGACGATCTGCTGACCGTCCTTCGGAATGGCGACACCGACGGTGCCGGTCAGGGTGAAGTCGGCCCCTGTGCCGGTGCTCTGGACGATGTCGCCAAGGCTCCTGAGCTGAACACGGATGGCGGCGAATAATGCCCGATCGCCGTCGCCGGGCGCGCCGGTGACACCGGTCAGCCAGATGCGGGCGGGCCGGTGCATCAGACTGTTCGGATCGGCCTGTCGGATGGCGGCCTGTATGCCGGTCAGCATGCCAGCCACGTCGGGTGCTGCGTCGATGGCGACCCGCTTGAGCGTAGCGGGATCGGCGTTGGCCCAGGCGGCAGCGGCGACCGGCTTGCCTTCGGTCTGTCCCCGCACGACGCCGCGCGGGTTCAGCACGGTATAGCCAGGAATGACCTGGTTGCCGGTCAAGGTCGCTGTGAGAACGAGGCGCCAGTCGCCACGAACGGGATTGATCGCTTCGGCGGGGACCTCCTGGTCGTCGAGGGCTGCTGCCATGTCGCTGGCCCAGAGACCGGCACCATCGCTGGCGAGCAGCGCCTTGGTGGGGGGCGGAACGGCGAGGCGTGCAGGCGGCGGTGTCGCGAGGCGCAAGGCGGTCGCACCCGGCCGGTCCTTGAACGGCATCGGCAGGTCGCCGCAGCCGGCCAGCAGGATGAGCAGGGAGGCGGCCAGAGCGATCGCCTTCACAGGCGGATGACCGAGATCTGGTGGCCGATCGGACCGCCGCCGGCAAGCGTACGGCGGCGATGGCTGAAGAAGCGGTCCTCGTCGGTCAGGGTGTCGAGATCGAGCGAAGTGATGGAGACGAGACCGGCGGCGAGCGCGCGAAGGCGGCAATAGATGGCGAGATCAAACTGGTGGTGGTCGGGACGACTGCCGACACCGAAGCAGGCGGCGGCGGACGGATCGGCGGCGAGGACGTGGTCACGCATGTCGTCGCCGACCTCGTAGCTCGAGCGGTCGATGCAGGGTCCGATGGCTGCGTCAATCGAGGCCGGTTCGGCACCGAGCAGAACCATGCTTTCGATGGTCGCTTCGATGATGCCGGCCAGCGCGCCGCGCCACCCCGCATGGAGAGCGGCGCAGACATGGGCCTTGCGGTCGATCAGCAAGATCGGCGCGCAGTCGGCGGTGATGATGCCCAGGCCCAGGCCTGGCGTGCGGGTGACGAGGCCGTCGGCGCGTGCACCGGCGCCGGCCGTCCAGGGTTGATGGACGAGCGCGACCTCGTTGCCGTGCACTTGAGAGAGGCCGAGGAGGCGGTCGGGTGCGAGGTCCAGTCGCGCAGCGACGCGCGCGCGATTGGCGGCGACATGTTCAGGATCGTCGCCGCTCGAAAGCGAGCAGTTGAGGCTGGCGTAGGGCCCGGACGAGACGCCGCCGCGGCGCGTGAAGAATCCGTGGGAGACACCTTCAAGGTTGGGCGCGTCGAGGCTCTCGGCTCCGGTCATGGCGAGGAGAAGCCCGGCGGGGTCAGCAATGCGGGCGGCGTGATGGCGAGCGCCTTGAACAGGACGCCCATCCGTTCGGGCTGGGCCAGCCGGTTGGCGGCGTCGATCAGGGCGGGAGCGCGAGCCGCGAGCTGGCGAGTGCGCTCGTAGAGGCCCAGCCGGGTCAGGAACAGGCCCTGAGCGAGCGGGCCGTGGACGCGGGCGCCGACCGCCTCGGCGGCACGACGCAAGCTGGCGAAATCGACGTGGGCGGTGAGGTCGGCATCGCCGGGATGCTTGAGGGGCGGGCTCGGCTTGCCTTGGTGGAGCGCCTGCAGCGTGTCGCGCCAATCTTGGTCGCCGCCATAGTCGATCAGAAGGGCGACGAGTTGACCGGCGGCCGCGCGCCGCGCGAGCGCACCGACGATTGCAAGCGCCGGCTCGTTGCGTTCGATGACGCCACCTTCTGCCATGCCGTCATGGGCGGTCGGCGGGTCGGAAGCGGGTCGTTCGACGAAGGAGCCGTCTTCGACGTGGCGCTCGGTCCAGCCGTCGCCGCGACGGACGAACTGGCGGATGGGCAAAGCGTCGAGGAACTCGTTGGCGAGAAGGATGGTGGGGCCGTCGGGCAGGTCGGCCAATCTGCCGTGCAGCCTGGCGGCAGGAAGTCGCCCGGCCAGGACGGATCGGAGGCGGGGGGAGGTTTCGACCAGGTGGAGCCGCAGCGATGCGGCGAAGCGGGGGGCGGTTCGATCGATCACGCGGAGCGCGTCCGCGATCAGAGTGCCGCGGCCGGGACCGAGCTCGACGAGAAAGACGGGATCGGGACAGCCGATTGCGTCCCAGACCGTGGCAGCCCAGGCGCCGAGCAGCTCACCGAAGACCTGACTGATCTCGGGGGCGGTGGTGAAGTCGGCGAACGGATCGTGGTTCGCGTAGTAGGCCCGGTTGGCACGGGCCATGAAGTGGTCCAGGCGTTCAGTCGAGCGGGGAGAAGTCACGCGTGCGCCGGGACGGAAAGCGGGCGGGCCGCGAGCATGAAGACCATCCCGGCGGCGAACATCGGCAGGCAGAGGAGCTGTCCCATCGACAGGCCGAACGCCAGAATGCCGAGAAAGGCGTCGGGCTCTCGGGTGAACTCGGCGGTGAAACGGGCGACGGCATAACCGGCGAGGAAGAGGCCGGTGAGGAAGCCGGCGCGGGCGCGCAACGGGGGACGAGCGACGGCAAGCCACATGACGAGCGAGAGAACTGCACCTTCGAGAAAGGCTTCGTAGAGCTCGCTCGGGAAGCGGGGAACGGCGTCCACGCGTGGATAGATCATCGGGTAGGGCCACCACGGAGGTGCGGCGCGGCCCCAGAGTTCGCCGTTGATGAAGTTGGCACACCGGCCGATGCCGAGACCCATCGGCGTGACGACCGCGAGACGGTCGGCAAACAGCAGCGTCGGGATCCGGCGAGCGCGCGTGTAGAGCACGATGGCGACGACGACGCCGAGCACGCCGCCGTGAAAACTCATGCCGCCATGCCAGACCTGCGGGATGGCGAGCGGATGGCTCAAAAAGAAGCCGGGCTGGTAGAACAGCACGTAGCCGGCACGGCCGCCCAGCACGACGCCGAGCACGGCCCAGGTGAGGAAGTCGTCGACCTCCAGCGTGTCGGCGACCATGGGCGGCCGGCGGCAGAGACCACGCATCAGGCGCCAGCCGATCAGCAGGCTGACAATGTAGGCGAGCGCATACCAGCGGATGGCGAAGGGTCCGATCGAGACCAGCACCGGGCTGAAGTCGGGGAAGACAAGCGGATGCATCGGCGGGTCCGGTCAGAGATACGGGTCGGCTTGCGCGAGATGATCGCGGACGTAGCTCGCCACACCGGTCTCCAGCGTGCGGAACCGGCCGACGTAGCCCGCGGCGCGGAGCCGGCCGGTGGTGGCCTCGGTGTAGGATTGATACTGGCCGCGCACGGTCTCGGGCATGTCGACGAATTCGACCCGCCGCTCGCGGCCGGCCGCGTCGGCAACCGCGTGCGCGAGCTCCAGGTAGGTGCGCGCGACGCCGGTGCCTACGTTGAAGAGACCGCTGACCTGCGGGGTGGCAAGGAGCCAGAGAATGGCGTCGACAACATCGTCGACGTGGATGAAGTCGCGCGCCTGAGCGCCGTCGGCGACGTCGGCACGGTCGCTTCGAAATAGGCGCGCCGGAACCCCGGCGGCAATTTCGTCGTAGGTGCGTTTGACGGCCGAGACCATGTGGCCCTTGTGGTATTCGTTCGGACCATAGACGTTGAAGAACTTCAGGCCGACGCATTGCGGCGGCAGCGCGCAGCCGGTGCGGGCACGCTTGTCGACGAGGCGGTCGAAGACATGCTTGGTCCAGCCGTAGAGGTTGAGCGGGCGCAACCTGGGCAGCAGACGCGGGTCGTCGTCGAAGCCAAGCATCCCGTCGCCGTAGGTCGCGGCCGACGAGGCGTAGAGCAGGCGCGTGTCGGCTGCGGCGCACCAATCGAGCAGAGCCTCGGGAAGGGCTACGTTGGTGCGCCAGGCGAGATCGGCGTCGCGGACAGTGGTATCGCTTACCGCCCCGAGATGGACGATCGCGTCCAGCCTTGGGCGGCCGGCAAGGAAGCTTGGGAGTTCGTCCGGCTCGACCAGGCGAGTGGGGGGGTGGGCTGCCAGATTGCGCCATCGTCCGTCGGACCCCAGCCGGTCGACGACGATCGTGTCGGCGCCGCGCGCATAGAGGCGGGCCTGGAGGTTGGACCCGATGAAACCGGCTCCGCCGGTGACCAGAATCATGGCGTGACTTATAGGCGAGCGCCGGGGGGGGGGGGCGCCCCCCCCCGCGGGGGGGG
>CAXTSH010000005.1:0-3817 GCA_964246925.1 uncultured Acetobacteraceae bacterium | reverse complement strand
TGGGTGGTGGCACCGTTTCAACCGGGCGCGGCGGTTTACCATAATATTGGGGTGATTTTTCGGCGCGCGCGGGCGGGGGCCCCCCCCCGGCCGGCGGGATGAAAGGGGCAAGATCATGAGCAGGCCAAAATTCATCGATGACCTTGCCGGAGTGGCGGGCGGGGCGCTGTCGGCATTGTCGGGGATTGGCGATGAAGTCGAGCAACTGGTGCGGGCGCGGATCGACGAGGCGTTACGCTCGATGAAGCTGGTGCGACGCGACGAGTTCGACGCCGCCCTCGAGATGGCGGCCAACGCACGTGCCGGACAGGAGGACGCGGCACTGCGGATCACGGCGTTGGAGCGACGCGTGCAGGCGCTGGAAGGGGACGCCGTCAGCGAAATACCGCACGACCACGAGGATGGTGGCCTGGGCGGACCGCCGGCCGACATGGAGGCGCCAGCGGCGATGGACCTTGGCTGACGCGACTTGCAGCGAAGTCGCTTGACCCATACGCTTTGACGGCCGGTTGCGCGAATCTGTTGAGCATCCGGTTCAAGGCCTTCCTCCAGATGGGGAGACCCGCATGTCCGCCCTGAGCCTTTCCCATAGCGACAATGCCGCCAACCCGATCGATCTGATGGAGCAGATCGTATCCGCCAACGAATGGGCCTTCGATCGGAGGAGCGACTCCGAAATGGCGGCCGAGGCACCCGGAAAATGGTGCGACTACGGCCTTTACTTCAGCTGGTCTCGCGAGATCAGCGCCATGAACTTCACCTGCACATTCGACCTGAAGGTGCCGGCCCCCCGCCGACGCGAGTTGTACGAGTTGCTGGCGCTGGCCAACGAGCGGTTGTGGTTCGGCCATTTCGGGATGGACCAGGATGACGGGATGCCGCTGTTCCGGCACTCGATCCTGCTGCGCGGCACGCCTGGCGCTTCGAGCGAGAGCCTGGAGGACATGGTCGACATCGCCATCACCGAATGCGAACGGTTCTACCCGGCCTTTCAGTTCGTCCTCTGGGGCGGAAAACCGGCGGCCGAGGCAATCGAGGCGGCGATGCTGGAATGCGCGGGCGAAGCGTAGCTTGACGGTCCCGGCCGGCGCGTCGGGGACGCCGATCCCGGCGCTGCTGCTCGTCGGTTGCGGAAAAATGGGCTCGGCGCTGCTGGCCGGATGGATGAAAACGGGACTGGCGCCTTCGGTGGTTGTCGATCCGGCTGGGACCTCCGTCGAGGCGCCGCACGAAATCGTGAGCTCTATCGAGGCGGTTCCGGCCGGCTTCGCGCCCGAGGCGGTGGTGATCGCGATCAAACCGCAGATGGCAGGAGACGTGCTGCCGAGCCTCGGCGCACGCTTTCCGGGGGCAATGTTCGTCTCGATCATGGCCGGGCGGACGATCGCCTCGATGAGACGTGAGGCAGGGGTTGCCTGGGTGCGGGCGATGCCCAACCTGGCGGCGTCGGTCGGCCGTGCTGTGACGGCCGCGTTCGCGTCCCCGGAAGTGACGGGGGCGCAGGCAGCGACGGCGAGCCGGATGCTCGGCGCCGTCGGGCGGGTCGCCTGGCTCGACGACGAGGCGCTGCTCGACGCGGCGACTGCGGTGTCCGGATCGGGTCCAGCGTACGTGTTCCTGCTGGCCGAAGCGCTGGAGCGGGCTGCTGGGCGTGCGGGGCTGCCGGCCGAGATCGCGCGGCTGCTGGCGCGCGAGACCATCGCTGGCGCTGGAGCTCTGCTTGCGGCAAGCGAGGCGGATCCTCGCTTGATGCGGGAGGCGGTGACGAGCAAGGCCGGAACGACTGAGCGGGCCTTGGCCGTGCTGATGCGCCCTGGTGGCCTCGTCGACCTGCTGGACGAGGCGGTGGCTCAGGCGGTCGAGCGCTCGCGAGAGCTCGCGTCTTGATAGCGCCGTGCGCGTCGTCACCTGTCGGCGGCCAGGCGGGAGCAACGGGATGAGCGACGACGGGGCGAATGCGACGCAGTTCGATCAGTCGCTGATCGCAAGCGCCTTCGAGCAGGTCGCGGCGCGGGGTTGGCGCCATCTGAACCTTGCCGAAGCGGCGCGGGCGGCGGAGCTGCCGCTCGATCGCACCCGGGAGCGCTTTCCCGGGCCGGCAGCCCTGCTGCTGCGGCTAGGCTCGCTGGCCGACCAGGCCGCGTTGGCGGAAGCGGGCGGCGACGGCCTCGATGGGGCGCCAGCCCCCAGCCCGCGCGAGCGGCTGTTCGACATGCTGATGCGACGGTTCGACGTACTGCAACAGCATCGCGGCGGCGTCATCGCGTTGTTGCGAGCGTTGCCGGGTGATCTGCCGCTGGCGCTGCTGCTGGCGGATGCAACGTCGCGGAGCATGCGTTGGATGCTCGAGGGTGCCGGACTTGAAGCGAGCGGCTTGCGGGGGGTGGTCCGGATCAACGGCTTGCTGGGGGTGTGGCTGTATACACTGCGGTGCTGGGAGCGCGACGACAGTCCCGACCTGGCCGGAACCATGGCGGCGCTTGATCGAGCGCTCGACCGGGTGGGGCGCTACGAGACCGCTCTGCAGGCAACGCCGGTCGAGACGACACCGGAGGTGGAGCCGGGGCTCGAGGCGGTCGTGGTGTCGGACCCGGAGGCCTGAGGGCAGGTTCCATTCCTGGATCGGTCCCTTCGCGCCAGCGCAAAGGGGCTGGCCCCGGACCTCGCTAGCGTCTAGAGCGCTGCCATGACGAATTCGCTGTTTCGCAGGGTCACACGTTCTCGGACCTACGCCGTGAAGGAGGTGTTCCTCACGTTGCAGGGCGAGGGCATCAACGCCGGCCGGGCCTCGGTGTTCTGCAGGTTTGCCGGCTGCAATCTGTGGTCGGGTCGCGAGGAGGAGCGGGCGGCGGCGACGTGTTCATTCTGCGACACCGATTTCGTGGGCACTGACGGGGTCAATGGCGGCCGCTACGACGCGCCCGGACTGGCATCGCTGGTCGGCTCGCTCTGGACGGCTGGCGCGAACCGCCTCGTGGTGCTTACCGGCGGCGAGCCGTTGCTGCAGGTCGACGAGACGCTCGTCCGGGCGCTGCACGCGGGCGGCTTCGAGATCGCGGTGGAGACAAATGGGACGGTGAAACCTCCGGCCGGCATCGATTGGATCTGCGTCAGTCCAAAGGCAGGTCAGGCGCTCGCGATCGAGGGGGGTGACGAGCTGAAACTGGTCTATCCGCAGGCGGACGCGCCGCCGGAGCGGTTCGCCTCGCTGGCGTTCCGGCACTTCCTGCTGCAGCCGATGGATGGTCCGGACCGCTCGGGCGCCACGCGGGCGGCGATCGAGTATTGCCTGGCGCATCCGCGCTGGCGATTGAGCGTGCAGAACCACAAGATACTCGGCATTCCGTGATCGAGCTGAGCCAGAGCTTCGGGTTCGAGGCCGCGCACACGCTGCGGCGTAGCGTCGACGCCGAAGGCAGCGCCCAGGTCCATGGCCACTCGTACAGGGCAGAGCTGGTGCTGCGCGGACCGGCCGATCCCGCAACAGGAATGCTGCTTGATCTCGGACTGGTCGATGCCACCGTGTTGACGTTGCGTGAGCGGCTCGACCATCGGCTGCTCGACAGTGTCGAGGGACTCGGGGCCGGAACCATGGAGAACCTCGCCGCCTGGATCTACGCGCTCGCCAAGCCGGAACTCCCGCAGCTCTGGCGTGTGGTGGTACGTCGGGACAGTCTCGGACAGGTTTGCACGTTCGAGCCCGATCCACCGGCCACGGCACTTGCGAACGTCTGTGAAGCGGACTTATCAGGGTCTGGTGATTGGGGCGTAGCCAAGCGGTAAGGCAGCGGATTTTGATTCCGCCACGCGGAGGTTC
>CAXTSH010000004.1:40353-70272 GCA_964246925.1 uncultured Acetobacteraceae bacterium | reverse complement strand
AATGACCGACCGCCTCGACCTGATCCGGCTCGCGCGCGCCGAAGGCGTCGGCCCGGTGACCTACCGCCGCTTGCTGGCGAGATTCGGCAGCGCCGCCGAAGCGCTAGGCACCCTGCGCAAACACGTGCCGACGGCCGACACCGTCGCGCGCGAGGCCGACGCGCTCGCCCGGATCGGCGGCCGCTTCCTCCTGCTCGACGAGCCGGACTATCCGCCGGCGCTGGCGGCACTCGACGACGCTCCGCCGGTCCTGGCTGTGCTCGGCCGGACCGAACTGCTGCGGGCAAGGTCGGTGGCGATCGTGGGTGCGCGCAACGCCTCCGCCAATGGACGGCGGTTCGCCGAAGCGCTGGCGGCCGAGCTGGCGCTTGCAGGCGTCGTGGTGGTATCCGGCCTGGCGCGCGGCATCGACACGGCCGCGCACCGTGGCGCGCTGGCACTCGGCGCCACGATCGCCGCGATCGCAGGCGGTCTCGACCGGCCGTACCCGCCGGAGAATGCGTCGCTGCAGGCCCGGATCGTGGAGGCCGGTGGTGCGGTGGTGGCTGAGCAGCCGCTGGGCACCGTGCCGACCAGCCGCCATTTCCCGCGGCGCAATCGGATCATCGCCGGCCTGTCGCTCGGCTGCATCGTGGTCGAGGCGGCGCCGCATTCGGGAAGCCTGATCACCGCAACGGTCGCGCGCGACAACGGTCGCGAGCTGTTCGCGGTGCCGGGCTCGCCGCTCGACCCCCGTTCGCGAGGCTCCAACGACCTGCTGCGCCAGGGCGCGCATGTCTGCGAGAACGCAGCCGACGTGCTGGCCGATCTTCCGCACACGGCGGGCTCCGCGACACTACTCACTGCCGCCGCGCGCCCCCGGCCGGCGCCGCCGCCCGATCCTGTGTCGGTCGCCGACATCGTGCTCGAACTGCTGGGTCCGACACCCACGAACATCGACGACATCGTCAGAAGCTGCCAGTTCTCGCCCGCCCTGGTCGCGTCCGCGCTGACCGAACTCGAACTGGCGGGAAAGGTCATGGCCCTGCCCGGCGGCCGGGTCTGCGTTAGATAACAAGGCGCTGCCATTGACGCGGACCTGCACCGCTGCCAGTTCTCCGGGTCTCCTGCGCGCCGCTCGGGATCACCAAAACAGGTCGGTGCCAACGAATGTCGGACGTCGTCGTTGTCGAAAGTCCCGCCAAGGCAAAGACCATCAACAAATATCTCGGCGGCGGCTTCACCGTGCTGGCGAGCTTCGGCCATGTCCGTGACCTGCGCGAGAAGGACGGGTCGGTCCGCCCGGACGATGATTTCGCGATGGATTGGGAGGCCGACGAACGTGGCCAGCGCCAGGTCGCCGAGATCGCGAAGGCGCTCAAGAGCGCCAAGATCCTCTATCTCGCAACCGATCCCGATCGCGAAGGCGAGGCGATCTCGTGGCACGTGCGCGCGATGCTGGACGAGAAGCGTGCGTTGCGGGGTGTCGACGTCCGCCGGATCACCTTCAACGAGATTACCAGGAGCGCGGTCCAGCGCGCAATGGCGCAGCCGCGCGAGCTCGACCAGCCGCTGATCGAGGCCTATCTCGCACGCCGCGCGCTCGATTACCTCGTGGGCTTCACGCTTTCGCCCGTCCTGTGGCGCAAGCTGCCTGGGAGCCGCTCGGCGGGTCGTGTGCAGTCGGTGGCCCTACGCCTGGTCTGCGAGCGCGAGGCCGAAATCGAGGTCTTCAAGCCGCGCGAGTACTGGACGGTGGAGGCCACGATGGCGACGCCGGCCGGCGCACCGTTCACCGCCCGCCTCACCCACCTCGCCGGAAAGAAACTCGATCAGTTCGACCTCAACGACGCGGCCAAGGCTGCACGCGCGAAGGCCGCCGTCGAGGCCGGCCAGTTCGCGGTCGGTTCGGTCGAGCGCCGCCGCGTCAAGCGCAATCCGCCGGCGCCCTTCACCACGTCGACGCTGCAGCAGGAGGCGAGCCGCAAGCTCGGCATGGGCGCGCAGAACGCGATGCGCACCGCCCAGCAACTCTACGAAGGCATCGAGCTGGCCAATTCTGAAGGCGGGGGCGAGACCGTCGGCCTGATCACCTACATGCGAACCGACGGCGTGCAGATGGCCCGCGAGGCGATCGATGCGATCCGCGAACAGGTGCGAGCGACCTTCGGACCCGACTACCTGCCGGCGGCGCCCCGGGAATACAGCACCAAGGCCAAAAACGCGCAGGAGGCGCACGAGGCGATCCGCCCGACCGATGTCGCGCGCCTGCCCGAGCACGTCGCCGGCCGCCTCAACCACGACCAGCTCCGCCTGTACGAGCTGATCTACAAGCGTGCGGTCGCGAGCCAGATGCAGTCGGCCGAACTCGACCAGGTCGCGGTCGAGGCAGCCACGGCCGACCGTTCGGTCAGGCTGCGCGCCACCGGATCGATCGTCGCCTTCGACGGCTTTCTCAAGCTGTATCGCGAGGGCAACGACGACACGGAGGCGGATGCCGACGAGAGCCGGATGCTGCCGCCGATGTCGGAGCGCGATCCGCTGGCGCGCAGCGCGGTGACCGCCGAGCAGCACTTCACCCAGCCGCCGCCGCGCTACTCGGAAGCGAGCCTGGTCAAGAAGATGGAGGAACTGGGCATCGGCCGCCCGTCCACCTACGCCTCGATCCTGACGGTGCTCCGCGACCGCAACTACGTCCGGCTCGAAAACCGCCGCTTCGTTCCCGAGGACCGCGGCCGCCTAGTCACCGCCTTCCTGACCAGCTTCTTCACGCGCTACGTCGACGTGAACTTCACCGCCGGCCTCGAAGCGCAGCTCGACGAAATCTCGGACCGGGCGCGGGACTGGCGCGAGGTGATGGCCGCATTCTGGCTCGACTTCTCGGCGGCCGTCGAAGGCACCCGCGAGCTGAAGATTTCCGACGTGATCGACAAGCTCGACGAGGATCTCGGCCCACACTTCTTCCCGCCCCGTCCCGACGGCTCGGACCCGCGCCGTTGTGCCGCCTGCGGCAACGGCCGGCTCGGCCTGAAGCTCGGGCGGCAGGGTAGCTTCATCGGCTGCTCGAACTATCCCGAGTGCCGCTACACGCGGGGTCTCGCCGTCGAGAACGGAGCCGAGAGCGGCACGGACAGCCTGCGCGAAGGCTTGCGCACGCTCGGCCATCATCCCGAGACCGGCGAGGACGTCACGATCCGACGAGGACCCTACGGGCTCTACGTGCAGCAGGGAGAGCCGGATCCCGCCGACAAGAAGGCCAAGCCCCGTCGCACGTCGTTGCCCAAGGGTGTCGACGGCGAGGCCGTGACGCTCGAGACAGCGCTCGGTTTGCTGTCGCTGCCGCGCATCGTGGGCATCCATCCCGAGACGCGCGAGCCGATCGAGGCCGGGCTCGGCCGCTACGGCCCTTACGTCAAGATGGGTGCCATCTTCGGCTCGCTCGATGCCGACGACGACCTGCTGACTGTTGGCCTCAACCGCGCGATCGACGTGATCGAGAAGAAGCGCGCCTCCGTTCGCAGCCTCGGGTTGCACCCGCGCGACCGTGAGCCGGTCCTGGTCCGCAAGGGCCGGTTCGGACCGTATGCCCAGCACGGAAAGACGGTCGCCAACCTGCCGCGCGAGACGAGCATGGATGCCATCACGCTCGAAAACGCTGTGGCGCTGCTCGCCGAGAAGGGCAAGATGCTCAAGGGGAGGTTCGGGGCCAAGAAGGCCGCGCCCGACAAGAAGGCGCCGGCCGCCAAGCCGAAGGCGCGCAAACCCACCAGGCGCGCCGGCGGAAGCAAGGCGGCCTAGTGGCCGGCCGGCCACCAGGGCGGCTTCGACGCAAGGCTCTCACCATCGATGCCGCCCGTCCGCTCCCGACGCCCGAGGAGATCAGGGGGTTCATCGACAGGCAGGGCGGTCGGGTCGGCAAGCGCGAGATCGCGCGCGCCTTCGCCATCGGCTCCGGACAGCGGGCCGAACTGCGCGACCTTCTCAGGTCGCTGAGTGGGCGCGGCGACATCGCACCCGCCGGCCACAAACGCTTCCAACCGCCGGGCCGGCCCGACGCCACGGTGGTCCAGATCACCGGCACCGATCCCGACGGCGACGCGATCGCGCGTCCGGTCGCCTGGCAGGGCGACGGGCTGCCGCCGCTGATCCACATGGCGCCCGAACCCGGCGGCCAGCCGGCGCTGGCGCCCGGCGAACGGGTGCTGGCGCGTCTGCGCCCGATCGGCAATGGGCGTTACGAGGGGCGAACGGTCAAGCGACTGGCCGAAGCGCCGCCGCGCCTGCTCGGAGCGTTCCGCGCCGACGGTGCCGGCGGCCGCCTGCTGCCGACCGACCGCCGCTCCAAGGCCGAATGGCTGATTCCACCTGGCGAAACGATGGAGGCGTCGACCGGCGACATCGTATTGGGCGAACCGTTGCCGCAACCGTCCGGCCGTCACTTCGGGCTGCGGCCGGCCCGCATCGTCGAACGGCTCGGAAGGATCGGCGACGCACGCTCGGTCAGCCTGATCTGCATCGCGACGCACGCGATTCCGGACATCTTCCCCGAGGCCGCACTGGCCGAAGCCGCGCGTGCGCGCGCCGTTCCGCTGGCCAGGCGCCTCGACCTGCGATCCACACCGCTGATCACCGTCGACGGCGAGGACGCACGCGACTTCGACGACGCCGTGGGTGCCGAGCCGGACGGAGACGGATTCCGGCTTCTCGTCGCCATCGCCGACGTCGCGCACTACGTGCGTCCCGGCTCGGCGCTTGACCGCGAGGCGCGCCGCCGCGGCAACTCGGTCTATTTTCCGGACCGTGTGGTTCCGATGCTGCCGGAGGCGTTGTCGAACGGGTGGTGCTCGCTCAAACCGAACGAAGACCGCGGCTGCCTGTTTGCCGAAATGCACATCGACCGCGACGGCAACAAGCGTGCGCATCGTTTCGGACGAGGGCTGATGCGCAGCGGCGCACGGCTGACCTACGAACAGCTCCAGCGCGAGGTGGAGGGCGGCGGCGCGCCGCTCGGCCTCCCGCCCGGCCTGACGGAAACGCTGTATGGCGCCTACCGGGCGTTGCTCGGGGCGCGCGAGCGGCGCGGCACGCTCGATCTCGACCTGCCGGAACGCCGCGTCTCGCTCGACGAAGCGGGCCGGGTGGCGGCGATCACGCCACGGCCGCGCCTCGACAGCCACCGGCTGATCGAGGAGTTCATGGTCCTGGCCAACGTCGCCGCCGCCGAGGAGCTCGAGCGCCTCCGCCGCGCGTGCGTCTACCGGGTTCACGCGCCGCCATCCGACGAAAAAGTGGAAAACCTGCGCTCCTTCCTCGCCACCCTCGGCCTGCCGATCAAGCCGGTAGGCTCCCTGCGCCCGGCCGACCTCGACGCCATACTGAGGCGCGTCGCCGGGACCGATCTTGCGCCTCAGGTCAACGAGATGGTGCTCCGAAGCCAGAGCCAGGCCGAGTACAGCCCCGACAACATCGGCCATTTCGGCTTGTCGCTGCCTGCCTACGCACATTTCACCAGCCCGATCCGGCGCTATGCCGACCTCGAGGTTCACCGCGCCCTGATCACCGGCTTGGCACTGGGTTCGGGTGGCCTGGCCCCCGGCGAGGAAGCGCAATTTGCCGCCGTTGCCGAAGCGATCACCGCCACCGAGCGGCGGGCAGCACTCGCCGAGCGCGAAGCCATCGACCGTTACCTTTCTGCCTACATGGCCGACAAAGTCGGTGCGGTGTTCGCCGCACGCATTTCCGGCGTGACGCGCTTCGGCTTGTTCGTCACATTGGTGGTTAGCGGCGCGAACGGATTGCTGCCGATCTCCTCCCTGCCGGACGATTACTGGATGCACGACGAGACGTCGCAGGCGCTGATCGGACGCCGCAGCCGAGTGGCCTGGCGGCTCGCCGATCCGATCGAGGTGCGTCTGGCGGAGGCGAACGGACTGACCGGCAGTCTGCTGTTCGGCCTCGCCGGCGTAGCCTCGGCGGGACGCAAGCGCCGGTCGTGAGCAGCCGCTGCCCGACCGACCGCTCATCGGCCATGCTGCGGTTGCCGGCGCGCGCGATGCTCGCGCTGTTGGCGCTCCTGACGGTTCAGGCCGCCAACGCCGCGGTCGAGACCAAGGCGGGCGGGTTCGACGCCGAACTCGTCGGCTCGGTGCTCGGGTCCGCCTTGGCATTCATGACACCCCGCATCCTCGATCCGGTCTCGGTTCCGGAGCTCGCCTCCTGGGGGCTGGGCGGAATTACGGCGCTCGATCCGTCGCTGACAGCGAGCGTGGAGCCCCGCCAAATCCGGTTGACGATGCAAGGCAGCGCCGCGCCGACCCTCGTCTGGCAGGCGACGGCTCCAGCGGGCGCCGATCCCTACGAGTGGGGGCGGGCTGCCGCCTTGCTGTGCGTCGCCGCCTGGAACGTGTCGCCCGTCGTCCGCAGCTCCGGACAGCAGGCGGTGATCCAGAGCATGTTTGACGAGCTGTTCAACCATCTCGACCCCTACTCGCGTTACGTCGCGCCCGTCCCGGCCGACGCCGAGCGCGACCGGCGCCAGGGTGGTGGCGGCATCGGCGCCATCGTCGTCGCGGGCCGGCGCGGACTGCTGTTCGATGCGGTGGCACCGAACGGTCCTGCAGCGGTGGCCGGCATCGTCGAGGGAACCCGGCTGCTGGCGATCGACGGCATTCCGATCGACGACGACACTCCCGAGGCGGCGACGGTGGCTCTCGCCGGCGACGTCGGCACCGATGTGCGTCTTCGGGTTCGCGGACCGCGCGGCCGGGCGCGTGACCTGACACTGACGCGCGCCTTCGTGCCGCCCGATACAGTGTCCGGCACCAGTATCGGCCGCCTGCTGGTCGTCAAGGTGAGCGGTTTCGCACGCGACACCGCCGAGGAGATCAGCGGCCTGCTCGACGAGGGACTGCGCCGCTACCATCCGGCCGGGTTGGTCATCGACCTGCGCGGCAACCGCGGCGGCCTGTTGCAACAGGCGGTGACGGCTGCCGCCCTGGTGCTCGACAACGGGGTCGCGGTGACGACGGAGGGTCGGTATCCGCAATCGAACCATGTCTGGAGCGTCCAGGGGGGCGATCTCACCCACGGGCTGCCGCTGGTGGTGCTGGTCGACGGGCGAACGGCGAGTGCCGCCGAAATCCTGGCGGCGGCACTTGCCGATCATGGCCGCGCGGTCGTCGCCGGCAGCTCGACGCTCGGCAAGGGCCTGGTGCAGACCATTCTGCAACTGCCCGACGGCGGCGAGCTGTTCGTGACCTGGAGCCGCGTGCTGGCGCCGCTCGGCTGGCCGATCCAGGGTCTCGGTGTCCTGCCACAGCTCTGCACCAGCCAGGGCGCGGACCAGGTGGAGAGCCAGATGCGTGCGCTGGACGCCGGCACCTCCAGTCTCAAAGGCGCGCTTACCGCCGGACGCGACGCCCGGGCGCCGCTACCGGTCTCGCGCATTCTCGAGATACGCGCCGCCTGCCCGGCTGCGATCGGCACCGACGAGGATCTCGACGCCGCACGATCTCTGCTCGACGACCCGATCGCCTATCAGACGGCGATCGACAGCCTGCCGCGCATGGAGTGAGCGAACCCAGGCTGAAGGCGCGGCTCTGGGTGCAGGCCGCTCTGCGTCAGGCGCAGGCGAGAGACAGCTTCGGTGCGGTGGTCCGCTTCGGCGACGAGGACGCAGGCAGCATTCTGATCCTGCTGCGCGCCCGCGACGGCCGGACCACCGTGCTCAGCCAGACCAGAACCCCCGAGGGTGCGCTCGCCTGGATGCGGGCTGGCGCCGGCGACCCGCTCGATCCGCAAACGGCGTCCGACTACGTGGACCGGCAGGTCGCGCGCGATCCGGACCTGTGGGTCGTCGGGTTCGATGCCGAAGACGGACGATTACCGTTCGATGCGATCTTGTTGCCGGCTCGCCACGGAGCCTGAAAATCACCGCCCCTCCTCTCGCCCGCGACCGTTTCAAGCTCTAGTGACTAAAAGCGACGGTCGTTCAGGGGACGCGATGACGCGGCGAACTCGTTATCTGCTCGGCACGCTGCTCGCGGCGCCCTTCGCCTTGTCAGAAGCGACCGTGGTTGCGCAGGCGCAGCCGGTGCGCGGTCTTTATGTCGGTCTGTCAGGGGGCGCCAACTTCCTGCAGGACGAGGAAATCCGCCTCTCGCCCTCCTTCCCCAGCGGAGAGACGCAATGGGGCGTGGGAGTGACGGGTCTGGGCAGCGTGGGCTACGGCTTCGGCAACGGAGTTCGCGTCGAGATCGAAGGCAACTACCGGCAGAATACGCTCCAGCACTTCCTGGGGACGCGTTTTCCCACGCTCGCCGGCGGCGACCAGAACACCTATGGCGGAATGGGCAACGTCCTGTTCGACATGGATATCGGCAAGAGCTGGCTCTATCCCTACCTCGGCGTCGGTGTCGGTTACGCCTGGTCGCATTGGCAGCTCCACGCCGCGGGCACGAACTATCCGTTCGCGGAAAACCTGGGCGGCACGGCCGGCAATTTCGCCTATCAGGCGATGTTCGGTGTCGGGGTGCCGGTTCCCTGGGTAGTTGGCCTGTCGGTCACCGCGGAATACCGCTTCTTCAGCGTGCTCGGTCCGCAGGGCTTCAGCGGCACGTCGATCGGCGAGGAAGGCGCATTCGGCCCCGGTCCCTATGCGTTCCGCCGAGGCAACGTCGACATCACCAGCGACTACAATCACTCGCTCACGTTGGGCCTGCGCTACGAGTTCAATCCCGCGCCTCCTCCGCTCGCCGCGCCGCCGCCGGCGGCTTCCCCGGCTCCGGCGCCGGCCCGCACCTATCTCGTCTTTTTCGACTGGGACAGCGATGCGCTCACGCCGCGCGCACGCCAGATCGTGGCGGCGGCCGCGTCGGCCTCCACCCACGTCCAGACCACCACGATCGAAGTCGACGGCTACGCCGACACCTCCCACGCGCTGCCCGGGGAGCGGGGCAAGGAATTCAACCTCCATCTGTCGCTGCGCCGGGCGCAGGCGGTACGCGGCGAACTGGTCCGCGACGGCGTTCCGGCGAACGTCATCGCCGTGCATGGCTACGGCGACACGCACCTGCTGGTGCCGACCGGACCGAATACACGCGAGCCGCAGAATCGCCGCGTCGAAATCGTCCTGCTCTGAGGAGCCGGCGCAGACGCGCCGCGACTTCACGGAGGCGTGAGCGCCCCTGAACCTGGCCCTGTTTGAGACATATTTGTGTCAGGACTGAGTGCGGAGGCGCGCATGTTCCGACGGATATTTCGAGCCGAACTGGCTGCTTTGGACAATCTGGACGGGTTTCCATCGATTGCCGAGCGCTTGCCGAAAGGTCTCGCCTGTGGTCGCGACGTCTGGCGCCCCTTCATCGGAGCGCGACTTCCGCCAGCCTGAATAAATTAGCGCTGACGTGACCGCGCGCTGACCCGACGAATGTGCGCGGGCCGGCCGCCTGATGACGGAGCGGAGCAAGTCTGAAAATCGGCGGGCTGCACAATGTCCTTGCCATGGGCATACCCGTCGAGATCGCTTGCGTTGTCGAGCGCCTGAACCTCGTCGAACATGCTCATGCGTTGCTGGCAGAACGCCACTCCCGCCTGCAGGCCGCGCTCCGCCTGAACGTTGGCCAACTGGGTGATGTAGTCGTCGTGCGCCTTCTGCGCTCCGCGACCGAACGCCCGGCTGAAATACGTGTTCAGGGCCGATTCTTCGGCGACCAGATCGGGATGGAACTTGGCGACAAAGGCGTTGTACTTGTCCTGCTCGTTGCAGGACAGCGCCGTCACCATCAACTCGCTCTTCAATCCGGTCACGTCGAAGGCTTCGGTGTCGTTACGCTCAGGCGCGCACTGGGCCGGGGAGACATGACTGGCCCGTATCCGGACCGAGTGATGATGCGCCGCCTCGGCGCCGCTCGCACCCAACAGTCCGGTCGCGATCAGGCTGGCTCGCAGAAGATGCGTGCGAGGTGGTAGGCGCATGTGACTCTCCAATGCCGGCTCCTGCCCGACAGACCGTTCGAGACGCGGACCGAAATGAGGAAGCAGATGAACTCATACCCGCACCGACCGGTTCTACAAGCCTTTTCGCCCGCAAGCAGCCAGCTCAGGATCCAGGCGTGGCGCAAATGCATCACGGATTGCTCGCCCGCGCTATAGCGCATTTCGGCGATGGGTGATGCCGGCGTGCAACGAAGCGCCGGTTTGCTCGCCTCGACAGCGCCGACACGCTCGCCTATAGCGACGCCCTCTTGACCACCGGGAGTGAAGCGTGCGCCTGCGACCAGTCTTGCCATTGCTCGCGGCTGCCGCCGGAGGCCTCGCCGGGTGCGCCCATCCTGTCCCGGTCGCGGAGGCACCTCCTCCCAACCCTTATGGCTACCTCAAGCCAGCCTCGGTGTGCATGACCTCGCCGGTGCACCTGCCGGCGACCGGCCGGGTGACCACCAGGATGACGCTCGACAACGACGGCGGCTACTGCAAACTCGACGTGGCACAATCCAGCGGCGGACCGTTTGCATCCTTCCTGGTCACGCGCGTGCCGGCGCATGGGTCGCCCCTGCTCTATAATTATGACGGACAGTCACGGATCACCTACACCCCGACCGGTGGCTATCTGGGACCGGACGGCATGGTTGTGGAATTGGTGCCGGGACCTGGTCAGCCGCGCGTCTCGCTGGACATCTCGATCAGCGTCAGCAACACGCCAGTGATTGGGGCGAAGAGCTAACAGGCGAGGGCGCTGCCTTGGACCCGCTGGGGCCTTGGCCTCCGAGCCGTTGACCTGAGTCGGGGCAGAGCCCCGGACACTCATGCAGTTTCGGAAATTCCTCAGAAGCGAAACCGTCACCGCTGCCGCAAGCAAGGCGGCAGCGTCCTACCTGCGCTTCGCGCTGCACACCACCCGATGGACGTTCGACTGTTCGCCGTCCGATCTTCGTCTCATCACCACACAGCCCGTCATCTTTGCCTTCTGGCACGAGCGCCTGCTGCTGATGCCTGCGCTGTGGCGGCTGAGCCGCCAGGCGGGCGGCTCGCCCGACGATTATCCGGAGGTCAACATCCTGGTCAGCCGCCACCACGATGGAAGAATGATCGGCCGCGTGGTGGCGCATTTCGGCGCGCGTGCCGTGCACGGCTCGAGTGCGCGCGAGAAGGGTGGTCGAACCACCGAACGGGGCGGTGCGGCCGCCATCAGGCGGCTCGCATCGCTGCTCCGCGCGGGCGAGCACATCGTGGTGACACCGGACGGACCGCGCGGACCGGCCCGGGCTGCCAAGCCGGGACTAATCCATCTCGCGGTGGCGACCGGCCGTCCCATCCTGCCGTGCGCTGCCCGCAGCGTGCCGCACCTGCGGCTGCCGACCTGGGACCGGATGATGCTGCCGCTGCCGTTCGGGCGCGGGGTCCTGACACTCGGACCGGCGCTCACGGCGAAGCGCAACGTACCGGTGCCCATAGAGGCGGCGCTCGACGACGCGCTCCGCCGTGCGGACCAGCGACCTTGATGCGCAGTCTCGCCGGCCTGGCGTGGTACGTGGGGTCCGCGCTGTTCGAACCGGCGGTGCGCCTTCTGCTTGACCGGCGCCGGCGCGCCGGCAAGGAAATCCCTGAGCGCATCGCCGAACGGCGCGGCTTCGGCGGAGCGAGGCCACCCGGCCCTCTGCTGTGGGTGCACGCGGCAAGCGTGGGCGAGAGCAACGCGGTCCTGCCGGTGCTGAGCCTGCTCGCCCGGCAACGCGAGCCGCCCTCGGTGCTGCTCACGACCGGAACGGCGAGTTCCGCGCGCCTGCTGCAGCACCGTCTGCCTGAGCTCGGCCTGGCAGGGCTGGTCCGTCATCGTATGGTGCCGCTCGACGTGCCGCGCTGGGTCGAACGCTTCCTGCACACCTGGCGCCCGGATGCGGCGGCGTTCGTCGAAAGCGAGCTCTGGCCCAACATGCTGGCAGCACTCAGGCAGCGACGGGTCCCGGCGGCCCTGATCAACGCGCGCCTGTCGGACCGCAGCGCACGCCGCTGGTCGCACCTGCCTGGACTGGCCAGCGAAATGCTGGGCGGCTTCGTCACGATCTGGGCCAGATCGGAGGCGGATGCGCGGCACCTGGCGCGCCTTGGCCGCCCCGCCGACGCGATCGGCGACCTCAAGGGAGCGGCGGCGGCTCCGGGCTGCGACCCGAACGAGCTGGCCGCCTTGCAGGCTGAGTTGGGCGACCGGCCGCTCTGGCTGGCGGCGAGCACACATCCGGGCGAGGAAGAGCTCGTTGCCGAAGCCCATGCGCTTCTCTGCAGACAGCACGACCGCCTGCTGACGATCGTCGCACCACGCCATCCCGAGCGCGGCGCCGCCATCGCGCATGTGCTGGGCGGAGCGCCAAAGCGCTCGGTTGGTCAGCCGCCGCCAAAAGAGGCGGGCTTCTGGGTCTGCGATACGTTGGGCGAACTGGGCCTGCTCTACCGCCTGGCGCCGGTGGTGCTGCTGGGACGAAGCTTTGCCGACACTGCCGCCGGGGGCCAGAACCCGATCGAACCCGCGCGCCTGGGCTGCGCGATCATCACCGGACCGCTGACCGGCAATTTCGCCGCTGCGTTCGCGTCGCTGCACGCGGCTGACGCGTTGACGGTCGTGCACGACGCCCCGTCGCTCGCAGCCGCGGTCGGGCGTCTTCTGCACGATCCTGCGGGCGCCGGCGAGCGCGCCCGGCAGATTGCGAGCCTGCCGTCCGATCTCCTCGAGCGCACCGCCCGCATGCTGGCCGGGTTGGTCGCGCGGACGCGGTGATGCTGCGTCAACCCAACTTCTGGTCGCATGGGGCCGGCGGCGTGACCGCCCTGCTGCTTTCGCCGGCGTCCTGGGTTGTCTCGTTGGTCTCCACACGGCGCGCGCGAGCGGATGGACAGGTGGCCGGCGTCCCGGTGTTCTGTTGCGGCAATGCGACCGTCGGCGGTGCCGGCAAGACCATCCTGGCGCTCGACCTGCTCGAACGTCTCCGCCGTCGCGGTTTGCGGCCGCACGCCATCAGCCGCGGCCATGGCGGCCGGCGACACCGCTCGGCGGCGATCCGGGTCGACCCCGGCCTGCACGACGCCGCCGTGGTCGGCGACGAGGCCCTGCTTCTGGCCAGGGTCGCGCCGTGCTGGGTCTCGGCCGACCGCGTGCAGGCGGCGCGCCTGGCGATCGCAGACGGGGCGGACGTGCTGGTGATGGATGACGGCCTGCAGAACTTCGGGCTGCACAAGGACTGCGCGATCCTGGTCGTCGATGGCCGCACCGGATTCGGCAACGGGTTCGTCCTGCCGGCCGGGCCTTTGCGGGAACCACCGATGCAGGCGCTGGCACGATGTCGCGCGATGGTGCTGATCGGAGACGATCGAACCGGCCTCTATCCTCGTCTGCGCGGCCACCGGCCGATCCTGCGCGCCTCCCTCCGGCTGGGACCCGAGATCGAGCAACTGCGCGGCCGCAAGCTGGTGGCCTTCGCCGGCATCGGCAGGCCGGGCAAGTTCTTCGACAGCCTGAGGCAAGCCGGTGTGGAGCCGGCGCAGTGCGTCGCCTTTCCCGATCATCACCGTTACCGTCCGCACGATCTCAAGCGCCTGCTCGCGCGCCGCAATCGTCTCGGCTCCGAGGCGGTGCTTGCGACGACCGGCAAGGACGCGGTTCGTCTGCCGGCCTGGTTCCGCTCGCAAACCGTGGTGGTCGGCGTGGACCTCGTCTGGTCCGACGAGAGGATCGAGCGTGTGATCGATGCCGTCCTGTGGCAGGACGCCGGCCAATGAGGGCCCGCGATCATCTGGTGCGGATCGCATTGCGGACCGCCGTCGCCTGCTCACGGGCAGTGGGTCCGGTCACCGCGTCCAACCTCGGCGGCAGCGCGGCCCGTCTGATTGGACCGCTGCTTCCGGTCTCGCGCGTGGCCGACACGAACCTGCGCAGCGCGATGCCGGAGCTCGACCGCGCCGCACGGCGGCGGATCGTGCGTGGGGTGTGGGACAATCTCGGGCGGACGATCGCCGAGTTGCCGCACATCGCCGCCATTCCGAAGAACAGCCGGCGCGGACCGGGCTGGGAGATGGTGGGCGAGGAACACCTGTTCGCGCAGGCCGCGCGCGGCGGTCCGGCGATCTTTGTCTCGGGCCATCTCGCAAACTGGGAAATGATGCCGCCGGCGGTCGCGACCTACGGGATGCGCTTGCACAGCATGTATCGCGCCCCGTCCAGCAAAGCAGTCGACGAACTGCTCCTCGAACTGCGTCGCGAGGCGATGGGCCTGAGGACCGCGGGTAAACTCAAGCTGCTGTTTCCAAAAGGCGCCGCAGGTGCCCGGACCGCAATCAGACACATGATGCACGGCGGCTATGTCGGCCTCCTGGCCGACCAGAAGATGAACGACGGGATCGAGGCGCATTTCTTCGGATTGCCGGCCATGACGGCGACCGCACTGGCAGCACTGGCACTCCGGTTCCGCTGCCCGGTCATTCCCGGGCATGTCGAGAGGCTCGGCCCGGCACGCTTCCGGCTGATCTGCGAAGCGCCGTTGACGCTGCCGGATACGGGGGATAACCGGGCCGACCAGCTGTCGTTGACGCAGACGGTCAATTCGACCCTGGAGCGGTGGATCAGGGAGCGGCCGGAAAGCTGGCTTTGGCTGCACCGTCGCTGGCCTGCGCGTCCAGGCAACGCAAAAACCGAACAAGCGTCGAGTTACGAAACGTTATGACAACAAACGTTTTCCAACCTTCATGTCCAGTCTTAAATACTTCGCCGCTTCCCAAATCACGATAATTTTAGGACTCAAAAGCGCCTGGACATCAGCGACTCGACATGTCTTGGACTCGATTTGGTTCATGAACAGGCGGTTAATCACAGTCACAACGCTCGTGTTCTTCGTCAATCGTAATAGATTTTCCCGAGGATGTTGCCGATAAGACACTCACCTCGGTGCGTTATCAAATCTTCGTTGGCGCATGGTTAGACCTCTCGGTAACATCTTCGTCAGTAGCCGAAAGCGCCAGGAGAGGCCGCCGCCATGCCGAAAAGTGTGCTTCCGACCAGCCGTGCGTCGCGTGCCCACAGCATCATCACGGAACCGAGCGCCGATGGCAAGATCGTGCCATTGCGCCTGACCGTGCTCCCCCGGCACCGCAGCTATCTGCTTGCCTGGCTTCAGGCAGGCGGCCGCATGGGTCTGTGCGACGCCGATGTGGCCAGCGGCGTCGAAGCGGAAGTCTACATCTGGGTTCGCGAGAACGCCGATCCCGCCTACGCGATCCGCGCAGAGGGCATGAGCTGGGTCGTCATTGACCATCTCCGCGGCCGCAAGCTCGGCGCGTTCCGCAGCTTCGAGGCCGCCCTGTTCTGCATTCGCCCCGTCACCCCGACCGGCGAGATCGCCGCCTGATCCCGACTGCGCCGCCTGCCGTCCTCAGGCGGCGGGCAGCCATACCTTGAAGCTTGTTCCAGCACCGGACTCGCTCTCGATGCGAAGCACGCCGCGGTGCCGGTTGACGATATGTTTGACGATGGCCAGGCCCAGTCCGGTTCCCTCCGGACCACGCGGGCGCCCCGCCTCCGCCCGGTAAAACCGTTCCGTCAGGCGTGGCAGATGCGATTTCGCGATGCCCGGACCGTCATCGACGACGCTGATCGACACGCCGGGCCGGTGCGGCATGCCGTCGCTGTCGTCCGAAGCCGCGGTCACCTCGATCCGGCCGCCCTGGCGGCCGTACTTGCAGGCATTGTCGAGCAGGTTCTCGAGCACCTGAACAAGCTGGTCCTCGTCGGCCAGCAGAGGCGGCAGCGCGGGAGGCGCGATGACTGTCAGCACCTGGTCGCGCGCTGCGACCCGCGGCTCGAACCCAGCCACCACGCGGGCGACCAGGGCAACCGCGTCGACGCGTCCCTGCGGCGGCTGATGCTCGGTTATCTCGATCCTGCTCAGACTGAGAAGATCGTCGATCAGACGATTCATGCGCGCCGCCTGCTCGGCCATGATGCCGAGAAAACGCGACTGTGCCGGCGGATCGTCCGACGCGGGTCCACGCAACGTCTCGATGAAGCCGATCAGGCTGGTCAGCGGCGTGCGCAGCTCATGGCTGGCATTGGCAATGAAGTCGGTCCGGGTGCGCTCGATCGCCCGCTCGCGGGTCCGGTCCGACAGCACCACCAGAACCCGTCCGCCGCCAGGAAGCGCCGGGTCCAGCCCGATGACGGTCGCCACCAAGTCGCGTGACACCGGCAGACCGAGCGTCAGTTCCACCCGCCGGCTCACCGCCAGGTGCAGGGCGGCCTGCTCGGCCGCATGTTCGATCGCCGCACGCAGGCTCGGGTGCCGCAGCACGGCCGCAATCTCGGAACCGAAGACCGCTCGCGCCGCCTCGTTGGCGCGCCGCACGCCACGATCAGCGCCAAGCAGCACCAGCGGATCAGGCAGGCGCTCCACGATCGCCTCCTCCGCACCGAGCAGCGTCTCGATCAGCGTCGCGCGCTCGGACAACTTGTTGGCCAGCCTTGCGATCTCGTCGCGGGCACTTTCCGTCGCAGGCAGTGCGGTTCGCCGTTCCGCCGAAGCAGCCATCGACCAGCCCGCCCGGCGCGCCGTGTCGGCGAGGAAGGCGACATCGCGGTTCCAGCGCGAAACCGACCAGAGTGCCAGGAGAAACGTCGACAGCGCGCCGGTGGCGGCCAGCGTCGCCGCGACAGGTCCAGCTCCGAGAGCAGCCACGGCCGCGAGGAAGCCGGACGGCACGATCGCGATGGCTGCCGCCCACCGGATCGGGAGCGGTGCCGCTGCCCTCATGCCGTGCCGCTCCTCGGGCGCCACTGCCGCGTCGAACTGAAGGCTGCCGTCCATCTCAGGCGCCGCCGCCGGCCAGCCGTGCCGGCGCCGGCGAGACGATGTGCGACCCGCCGCCCTGGTCGATCTGGAACACGGCGAGCGCTCGCTGCACCCGCCCGCTCGGCTCGAGCGCGAACACCCCGTCGGTTCCGGCGAACCCGTCGGGCCGCGTCAGCGCGCCGACCGAAAAGCCGCCCTGAGCCGACAGCGCGATCGCCAGCGCGCCTGCATCAAAGGCGAGGTCGTCGATCCGCAGGGGTGCCACATGATATTTGGCGTTGAACGCGGCGACGAAGCCGGCGCGCGACGCGGGATCGGGCGCCGCATACCAGGCGCCCGCGATCTGCCCGAGCTTGCGTGCAAACGCGCCCCACAAGGCCGGACCCATGATCCGGACCTGACTCTGCACGATGTCATAGGGCTGCAGCAGGTCGATCACCTCCTGCAACTGCGTGCCGGTGTCGCCCAGCAGCAGCGTGTCGAAGGCAAGCGGCGGCACCGGCTCGGCCGCGAGCGTGTCGGCCTGGGCGCGCACCGCCGGGTCGCTGCTGGCACGATCGGCCTTGATCTGCGCGTCGTTCGCGTGCCGGGTCGCAAATCCGGACAGAGCCTTCAGCCCATCGTTGATGCTGGCGAAACTCGCATCGTGCCGTCCGACGTCCGCGCCGGGCGCTGCCTCGTCCAGGGACGCCGCCATCGCGTCGCCGAGCGCATTGTCCGGCAGGAACGCCGCGAAACGCCCACGTCCGTCCGCTCGCCCCGCCTCCACCAGCCGCGCCACCTGCTGCGCCGGGGTCAGACCGAGCACCCAGACGCCGGGCTTGGCCGCGGTGATGTCGCTGGTGAAGGCCAGGATCGGAATGCCGGCAGCGACCGCGACCGCGGAGGCCGCCTGCGTCTCGATCCCCGTCAGCGGGCCGATAATGATGCCGTCATGCGCCTGCACCGCGCGGGTGGCCGCCAGCGTCGCGCCGGGCGCCGTCCCCGCGGTATCCTGCACGTCCAGCGTCCCGCCCCCGTTGCCGGCCGCGAGCCGGATCGCGTTGAGCATCGACTGCCCGAGCCCGGCGTTCGGTCCGGACAGCGGCAGCAAGACGCCGATCCCGACCGGCGCGCTCGTCTGGGCCGTTCCCGGAGCGATGACCGGCGCCGGTTCGGTTCCTGGAGCGTTGCAGCCGGCGGCGAGCAGGCACACAACCGCAGCACTGGCGCGTCCGAGGAGCCTCGATGTCCCACGACGGCGTTCCGAAAAGCGACGCATGCCCAGGGCCCCCCGAGCCCGACACGTCCGCTCCCCACGCGGATCGATCCGGCGCCCGACTTGTGCTCATTTCCACGCCCATCGGCAACCTTGGTGATGTATCCCGGCGAGCCGCCGACGCCCTGGCGCAAGCCGATCTCGTCCTCTGCGAGGACACCCGCACCACGGCGCGACTGCTGTCGGCACTGGGCGTCCGCGTCAGGACCGAGGCGCTGCACGAGCACAACGAGGAGCCGCGCATCCCTCACCTGATGGCGCTCCTGGACCGTGGCGCCACTCTCGCCCTCGTCTCGGACGCAGGGACGCCGCTTCTGTCCGACCCCGGCTTCCGGTTGGTGCGCGCCGCCATCAAAGGCGGCCACGTCGTCACCGCCGTACCAGGTCCGAACGCTGCGATCACCGCCCTGACCGTGTCCGGACTGCCGCCACATCCGTTCCTGTTCCTGGGCTTTCCGCCGCCACGCGCGGCCGCCCGGCTCGACGCCTTTCGTCAGCTCCGCGCCGCCGAGCTCGCCGGGCTGCGCGCGACCGCCATCTGGCACGAGGCGCCGCATCGCTTGATCGAGATGCTCGACGACCTCGCCACCATCTTCGGCGAACGCGACGCGGCGGTCGCCCGCGAATTGACGAAACGCTTTGAGGAGGTCGTCCGCGGCGACCCTGCCACGCTCGCCGCCCGGTTTCGCGCCACAGCACCGCGCGGCGAAATCACCGTGCTGCTCGGGCCGGCCGAGCATATGGCTTCGACGGCTGACTTGCTCGACACGCAACTGCGCCAAGCCTTGGGGACGCTCTCGCTGAAAGACGCGGCCGCTCTGGTCGCAGGATCCAGCGGGCTGCCCAGACGGACCGTCTACGCCCGGGCGATCGCCATTCAAGGCGAGGGGCGCTGCCCCTCGACCCCGCTGGACCTGAGGCCCAGACCCCATGACTGAAGCGGTCCGAAAACGTCCACGCCGCAGATCGTCCTCGTCGGCAAACCAACATCCGCCAAGGCTGCGCGCAAGAGGCCGCCGGTTCCGGGACCCGCGATTACCCACTGCGTGCCGTGCCGGCCAGCGAAAGCCGCCAACTCGGTCGCGAAGTTCTCGCCTGGCTGACTGCGTAGCAAGGCGAGCGTGAGGGGATCGGCCTGGTAGTCCACTGGCACGAAACTCAGCAGACCACCCGATTGGCGAAACCGCAGGCCCGAGACAGCCTGCCACAACATTGAATCCCCCGAACCGAACGGCAGCACCAGGAGGTTTGCGTCAGGACCGAACGAGGCGTCGATCGCTGCCGGTGTGAACAGACACGGGCGTTCGACGACGGTCCAGCTCGCCCGCGCCAGTCCGGGGATCAGGCACAGGCACGCCAATCCGCCGAGCCAAAGCCGCGACCGGCGCGTCCGATCGGCGCACCAGAGCGCGGCGATCACGCCGGCGGTCAACGCGACGAACAGCCCGAGCCGGCAGGGCAGCGCCCCGCGCAGGAGCGGCACATGCGCCATCAGTGCCCACGGCAACGGAACCGGCAGGGTGCGGCCGCCAAGGTGCAGCACGGGGCCCAGACTCAAGAGGACCAGGGCCGCGAGCGTCGCGAGCAGGGCCATGCCCCGCCGGTCCGCAACACGCGAGAACAGACACAGCACCAGCAGCAACGGCGCGCCAAGATACAGATCCTGTTCCTCGGCGTTGCCGGTGAAGCTCGCGGCGAGCCGCGAACTCAGGGCTTCCGCCCCGGTCGGCACGACCAGGTTTGCGATGTCGTTTGAATACATCGACGGTGGGTTGACGTAGCCCGGCACGTCTCGGGCGTATCGCGCCATGTCGACCAGCAACGGCGAGACGAGCACGGCGACGACGAGGAGCGACGCCGCCGCTTCGAGTGCCAGACCCGGCAGGGCTTGCCTGATGCCTTTGTCCGCCACCGCCAAGCAGGACGCCGCGACGGCGGCCGAGAGGATCGCGGTCGCGAACAGCTCCATCGAGAGTCCAAACTGAGCGGTCAGGAGAACGGCGAGCCAGAAGATGAACGCAACACGGCCCAGACGCAGGTGCGCGCGCCGCACGACGACCAACACCATCAGCGGCACAAGGAAGACAAGGTCGAGGTTGAGGTGGCCCAGGACCTGTCCGTTCTCGTAACCCGAGAAGCCGAACAGGAGGCCTGCGGGGAGCGAGGCCGCAACGTCGCCGGTCAACTCGAGCCCGAGCAGGAACATCGCGGTGACGGCAAGCGGATGGGCGGCCAGCGTCAGCAGGTTGAACGCGACCACCGGTCCCCAGAGAAGTGTCGCCGGAAGAGCGAGCAGGGATGCTGTCGGCACCGATGTGCCCCATTCCATGCTGTAGCCTTCCGGCACGAAGACGAGACCGGAATGGAACGGGTCGTGACCGTGGCCGATCGCCCAGGGCCACCAGGCCAGATACCAGACGAACGTCTCGGGATCATTGCCGAAGCCGTACAGGCCCTGGGACAGATCGTGCGGGCCAGCCAGAAGTGATGTTGCGAGCAGGGAAAAGGCAAAGACAACGCCGGCAGTGCCGAACGCGATCAAGCCTCCGCCGGCTCGACCAGCAGGTCGACATGAGTCGTGTTGCGCGCGGCGTAGGCGCGCATGACCGACTCCCAGTCGCCGCCATGGCGTTCAACCGATCCGTCCGGCTGGATGACGCCGAGCGCATACCGGCGGTCGACGAGCCAGCGCAGATAGTCCTCTCCCGACACGCCCGAAACGCCCGGCATCATGCCGGCCGCAAATTCCGAAAACACCACCGGACGGTCCCGATCGAGGATGCGCTCGCAGCCATGCATCGCCGGCCATTCGCCGCCGTCGACGTCGATCTTGATCACGTCGATCCGGCGGTCGGCGGGCACCAGCGTGTCGGCACGCAACGCCGGCACCGTAACGATGTCGTCGTTTGCCAGCGGATTGGTCAGCGGCGAGGTGCTGCCGGTCGAATGCGAGCTGTGCAGCGCGAGCAGTCCGGTCGCCTTGCCCGCGGCGACCTGCGCCACGGTCAGCCAGTCGAAGCCGTTCAGGCGGCGGCTCGCCTCCAGCAATCGTGCGTTGCGTGCATTCGGCTCCATCGCGCAGACATAGCCGGGCGCGCCGACCAAGGAGGCGGCCAGCAACGCGAAATAGCCTACGTTGGCGCCGATATCGAGCACGCCCATGCCCGGCCGCACGACGCGCCTGAAGCAGGCGGTCACGTCGCGTTCGTAATTGTCGGCCAGCACATGCCTGCCGACGGAGCCGTCATCACGATCGGCGAAAATGGCGAACCCGTCGAGCTTGGCCAGCTCGATCGAACCGTTGCCCGCCTTCGCAAGCAGGTTGCGCTGCGTGAACTCGAGGCTGGTGACGTAGCTGCGCACCACGTCCTCGAGCGGTTGGCCGACCAGCATGAAATGGCCCAGACGCTCCTCCGGGTTCGGCGCCCGGCCGAGCAGCAGACGAAAGCAGGCCAGGATGTCGGCGTGGGTCGCGCGATCGCCACCCGCTGGTGCCCGGCGGAGCAGGCGGTCGATCAGAGTGCCGGCGATGACCTGGCCTCCTCGCCGGACCCGACCCGGAAGAACAGCATGACCGACGTCCATTGCACATCGCCGTCATTGAGGACCACGTGCCGGCGACGGCGATCAACGCCGGAGAAGGCGACGATGCTGTCGATGAGGTATTCGGGGGGCAAGGTGTCGAACGCCACCGGCCCGATCAGCTCCAGTCGCGAGGAAGCGGGGATCAGCTCCTCCAGCAGCTCCCGGCGCGTGAAGTATTCGGCGTGGCGATATTCCTCGAGCATCAGCATCTCGGTCGCCACTGCGACCACCCCGCCCGGGCGCACCACGCGAGCCATCTCGCGCAGCGCTTGGCAGGCGGCGGAGTGGCCGCCGAAATGCTCGATCGACGACAGGCTCCAGGCGAAATCGAAGCTGTCGTCGGCATAGGTCAGCCGCGTACCGTCCTGGTTCTCAAAGCTGATCTTCGCCGGATCGACCGAGGCCGGGCATGACGCCAGCGCTTCATCGCGCAGCGCCGGATCGGCTTCGCGCCCACCGCTGCCGGTCCACGCGGCCTCGTCATAGAGATCGGTCGCGGTGACGTGCGCGACCTGGTCGGCGAGATAGAAGATCACCGCCTCACGTCCGACGCCCACGCCGAGCGCCCGGGCCGCCGGCACCATCGCACCGAGCTGGTGCAGACCGTAGACGCATTGCGTCCACTCCCATCCCTTGCGGTAGACGTGACCGCCAGTGTGCAGAAAGCAGTGCTTGTCGGTGGAGTAGCGCTCGAGTGCTTGGTGCAGCGCGACCCAGCCAGGGTCTTCATACGAGGACGGATCAACGACGCTGGAGAGCGCGCGCATGGCCGGTATCGAAGCTGGCGGGCGAGCAATGGCGCCAAGCGCCCATCGGAACACGCGAACGCCGGCTGCGGCGACCGTGCGACGCCGGTGGGTGACGTGGAGGCGAGGCGCCGACGACACCTCACGGACTGCGCTGCTGTTCACACCGTCGAGGTAACGAAGACCGGCTCGTTTGGGAAGAAGCCGCCGCCTGGAGAGGTTGGGGAACAGCCCGATAACGGCTGCGCCCCAACCAAAAGCAACGTCAGGTGGACGAAAGCACGCCGTTGACCCCATTGGGGAAGAACAGACCTTTCGTCACACCCGTCCCAGTGGCGCCATAGACAATGTTGAGAACCTGATTGTAGGTCCGCGTCTGCACGGTGCCGAGATCGTCGACGTTGGTGACATTGTAGGGATTGGAGTCGCCGCCGGTTCCCTTGTCGGTCACGCCCGAGATGTATTGGCGGAGCGCCGAGATGGCATCGGTGACGGAGTTGCCGCCGATGTCAGCGAGATAGCCGCGTATGGCACCGGCATGGTAGCCCTCGGCCGCGAGCACGCCCGCAGCCGCCGGCAGATAGCTCGTGGAGCTGTTGGCGGTCGCCTGAGCAGTCGTCTGCAGCGATGAGGCAGCACCGGCATACGCCGTCACGCCGACATCCTCAAAGATGTAGGCGCCGATCAGAAAGTTGATTTCGCTCTCGAACGGGTTGAACGTCGCGCCCACCGTCGACGCCGACGCGATGGTGTTGAAGCTGTTCACGAGATCGATGGCCGGTTCGGCGACGGCATTCGTCCCGAGCACGCTGCGAAGCAGATTGACGTGCTCGTTCTCGTCGGCTGCCGTCCCGATGAAGTAGTAGGCCAGCGCCGACGTCTGGAACGGCACCAGGGTCGTTGCCGGTGCAAGAACGCCGCCCGGAGCCGCGCCATTGCCGCCCGTCGTCTGCGCTGTCGTGAGCGGCTGCCCGATCGTGCCGCGAAGGTAATACTCCGCCTCGAGATATTCGAGGTTCAGCGCGAAGTTCAAAATCGCGAGGTCGCCAGCCGGCGTATTGAACGGCGGTATGGTCCCTGCCGCCTTTGCCTGCCCGGCGAAGCCGGCACTGCCGGCCGCAGCTGCCGCGGCGGCGATCGTCGCCGTCTGCAGAACCTTGCGCCGCTCGATACGCGCCTCGCGGCGCTCCATCAGCCGGTCGATTTCTCTGGATGCGTCGAACATGGGGGGGTGTCCTGTCTATCGGTTTCGGTTCGGTCTCGATCTAGCTGGCGGATACCGTGAAGGCGCCGTTGACGCCGTTCGGGAAGAAGCCGCCGCCGCTCAGGCCGTTGCCGCCGTAGGCGATGGCGAGAACCTCCCCGGGCGTGCGTCCGAACGCGATCGAGTCGGTGTTGAGGTTGGCGAACCGATAGGGGTTGCCCGTGGTCGAGGTGCCGTTGTCGCCCACGCCCGACAGCTTGGCACGAAGAGCCGAGATGGCGTCGGTGGCCACGCCGGCGCCGATCCGCGACAGGAAGCCGCGGATTGCCCCCGCCTGCATCGCCTCGACGCCGATCGCCTTCGCCGCATAGGTCACGGCGGTGGGATTGGTCAGCAGCGAGGCGGCGCCAACCAGCGCGGTGATGCACACATCCTCGAGCACGTAGGCCCCGAGCATGAAGTTCACATCGCTTTCATAGGGGTTGAAGGTCTGCCCCGGTCCCACCAGCCCGGCCGCCTGCGCCAGCACCGACCAGGCGCCGGTTGCGGTATTGTCGAGGTTGATCGCCGGCTGCGGGATCGGCGTGCCGCCCAGCATCGTGACCAGGCTCTGGAAGGCGAAGACGTGCGCCTGCTCGTCGGAAGCGAACCGGATCCCGTAATAGGCGATTGCGGGATCCACGAACGGGACCGTCGTCGTGCTCGGCACCGTCACCGCCGCGGACCCGGCCGGCAGCAGGCTCGACGGTAGCGAGCCGCCCACAACGGCGTGAAGGTAATACTGGGAACCGAGATACTCGAAATTCAGCGCGAAGTTGGCAACCTCGGAGTCGGGCAGAACCAATGTCGCCGCATCAGCCTTGCGCGCCAGTCCCGCCGCACCCAGAGCCGCGGCACCGATGGCCGCACCCATGCCGAATTTTGACCCCAGGCCGGACAGGGCACGCCGACCCGGACTTTCTAGCTGCTCGGAGTCGGAAACCATTGTCTCACTCATCTTGTCACGTTCTCCCGCTGGAGCCATCCGGGTGGACGGTCGCGCGCCATCTACGCGTCAGGCAGCAACGTGGATTAAAACTCACCTCTGCGAAGGGATGTTTTTACCTCTTCTCGCGATGACATTTTTGTGTGCGCTGAGGGACTTGCGGAAAGTCCTTCGCACCAGGGTGCTACTGCAATGCAACAATCAATGTTGCGCACGCATCCGGGCGATCAGGTTCTGGATCGTCGATGGTGGTGGTACCGCGTAGTGCGGCACCTGACCTCGCTGCAGTTGTTGCAGCAGTGACAGCCCGCCCTCCGGCGCCGCCGGCGCCGCATTGTCCGCGTCTTCCGACGGTATCGGCGTCGGGCGCAGGGTCTGCGGACCGGCGCCGCTGAGCACGCCGACCCGGTCGGCCGAGATCGAGACCACGATGTAGGGCCCGGCATGGCCCCCCTCCCGCGCCACCACCGACTTGCCGCCATCGTCGAACACGACCCGTCTGACGCCGCCGCCGATCATGATCGCCGACAGTCGCGGCGGCGCATGGGTGGCCACGTGATCGGGCGACGATGCAGCCGGCCGCCGGTCGGCCGAGAACAGCGGACGGGCCAGGATCGTCTCGCCGAGCCGCGCCGTGTCGGGCGCTCGGAGCGCTACGGCCGCCGGCGGCCGCACGCCCGGATGCGGCATCGGGATGTGCATGTCCGGCGCGCCGGCCGACAGCTCGGCCACCGCAATGGCAGCCAACGCGAAGGACAGCAGGCAGGGAGCGAGAAGCGCACGGTTCATTCCGCACTCTCGCCCGCCAGGCGCGCATCGTCTATCCCCGGGCGAGCCGGCCGGATGGGCTGCGCGTCGGAGGTGCAGTTGCCATTCGTTTCGTTCGCGCAGAATGCCGAGGATCTGATGCTCTGGCGGGCGCTCCATGCCGTCCAACACGGTTTCTGGATCGATGCAGGTGCCGCCGACCCGGACGAGCTGAGCGTCACACGCGCCTTCTATGACCACGGCTGGACCGGCGTGAACATCGAGCCGAGCCAGCACTATTTCGAGCGGCTCCGACGGGCACGGCCGCGCGACATCAACCTGCGTGTGGCGCTCGGCGCGATCCCCGGCAGCCGCCCCTTCTACCTCGTCGACAGCACCGGCCTGTCCACCCTCGAAGCCGCCGTCGCCGAGCAGCACAGGCGCGCAGGCTTTCGCGTCGAGCCCACCTCGGTCGAGGTCAACACGCTCGCCGAGATCTGCGAATGGCACGCGACCGGCGACATCCACTTCCTCAAGGTCGACGTCGAGGGCGCCGAGGCCGAGGTTCTGGCGGGCGCAGACTTCGCGCGTTTCAGGCCGTGGATCGTGCTGGTCGAGGCGACGCTGCCGCTGACGCGCGAAGAAAGCCACGCTGACTGGGAAGAACGCCTGTTCGGCCACGGCTACAGGTTCGTCTGGTTCGACGGGATCAACCGCTTCTATGTGGCAGCCGAGCACGAGGCGGCGCTGGCGCCCTCATTCCGGCTGCCACCCAACCATTTCGACGATTACGTCCTGGCCGCCGACCAGGAACGGCGCGAACAGCTCACCCGGCTGACGTCCGAACTCGAGCAGGTGCGGACCACCCTGTCCGCCGAAATCGAGCAGGTGCGGACCGCCCTGTCCGCCGATGTCGAGCAGGCGCGGCGCCGGCAAGCCCGTGCCGAGCGCGAGTGCCGCGCACAGAGCGCCGAAATCGCCGGCGCGCAGAAGGCGCGCGACGACGCGTTGCGCCGGCAGGATGCCACGGAGGCACAAGCCGCTTGGCTGCGCCGCTCGCTCCAAGCCGCACGCTCGCCGCAGACGGTCACGCCGGCGGAGCCGGCCGCATTGCCGGCCTCGCCACCTCCGCCGGGCCGGCCGCCTGCCCGCCTGCGGCGGCGGATCGCGGTCGCACTGCTTCGCCCGGTCTGGCGGCTCGTTCGTCCCGTGCTTCGTCCGCTGGCCTGGCGCACGCGCGCCTTTCTGACCGCCGAATTGCGCGCCGATCTCGAACGGCTCGGGGCGGGCGCGCCAACCCGCAAACCTCCACAGCAACAGGGCGGGGCCGGCGCCACCATGCTCGTGCAGACCCCGCAACCGCAACCGCAACCGGCCACGCGGGCGCCGCTCCGGGCGGTGCACCAGTTCCACCCGTCGGTGACCGCGGGTGACGCCATCACCAACGGCATGATCCTGACGCGCGACCTGCTGCGCCGGCTCGGCTTCGACAGCGAGATTTACGTCCATCACCATGACGCGGCGCTCGCCGATCAGGTGCGATCGATCGACGACCTGCCCGGCCACGCCGACTACGTGCTGATCGTGCATCACTCGCTCGGCTATCCCGAAGCGGCCCGAATCTCGGCACTTCCGGCGCCCAAGGTGCTCGCCTATCACAACATCACCCCGGCCTTCCTGCTTGCCGATCCGTTCCTGCGCGAGATGAGCGAACTCGGACGCGAGCAGCTCGATCTCTGGCGCCCGCTCGTTGCCGCCGCCGTCGCCGACAGCGCCTTCAACGCGCTCGAACTCAGGCGCGCGGGCTACCCGTTCGCCGTCGCCTGTCAGACGTTGTTCGACCCCGAGGCGCTGCTCGCCGCCGCGCGGGCGGCAAAAATCGACCGCCTGGACACCGATCCGTTCACGGTCCTGTTCGTGGGCAGGATCGTCGGCAGCAAAGGCCAGGCCGAACTCGTCGACGCCTATGCCGCCTTCCGCCGTCGCTTTACCGTGCGGCCGGCCCGTCTGGTCCTGGTCGGCCGCGTCTATGGCGGCGGCGAAGCCTACGAGGCCGAGGTCAGGCGGCGCATCGCCCGTCACGATCTCGTCAGGGAGGTGGAGCTGACGGGCGCCGTCGACGACGCCACGCTGCATGGGTGGTATGCGCGCGCCGACATCTACGCGTCCATGAGCCGGCACGAGGGCTTCGGCGTCCCGTTCGCCGAGGCGATGGCGCACGGCGTCCCGATCGTCGCGGTCGCCGCCGGGGCGGTCGCCTTCACGGTTGGCGAGGCTGGCCTCCTGGTCGACTCGGCCGACCCGGACATTGTGGCCGACGCCCTGCTGGTCCTGGCGACCAGCGGGAAGCGCCGCGCGTCGGTGATCGCGGCGCAGCGGAGCCAGCTCGGACGCTTTGCGCTGGATGCGCAGACGCCGGCGCTGCTCGATGCGCTGGCGCTCGCCGGCGCGGTGCCCCCGCCCGCCACCGGCGCGGGCGAGGTCCGGCGCATCATCAGGGTCGTCATCGCCGGTCACGTGAACGGGCAGTACAGCCTGGCCGCCGTCAATCGCGGTCTCGCGCTCGCCCTGGACGAAGCGATCCCCGGCCGCGTCGGCCTGCTCCCCGTCGAGGACGTCGCCGGCGCACCGCTCACCGACGTCCCGCCCGCCGAATGGGACCGCTTGGAGGGGCTGGTATCGCGCGACACCTCAGGGGGGCTGAGAGTGGTGGTCAGTCAGCATTACCCGGTCTGGGTGCCAGACATGGCGGCCGATCTTTGCGCCGCCATGGTCTTCTGGGAGGAGAGCCTCGTCCCGGAGGAAACCGTGACGCTGCTCAACGACGCCTTCGACGCAGTGCTCGCCCCTTCCCGTTTCGTCGCCCGCGCCCTGGTCGACTCCGGTGTGCGAAAGCCGGTCCGGGTTGTCGGCACTCTGGTGGCGCTCGACGGCCTGGCCGAGCTGCCCGAGCGCCCGGTCCGGCATCCGGGCGAGCCGTTCACCTTCCTGCACGTCTCTTCCGCTTTTCCCCGCAAAGGGGTGGACGTGCTGCTGTCGGCCTGGACGCGTGCCTTCGGCGCCGGCGATCACGTGCGTCTGGTGCTCAAGACGTTTCCGAACCCGCACAACGACGTGGCACGCCGGCTCTCCGACCTGCGCGCGCTCCATCCGGACCTGTGCGAGATCGTGCATCTCGACCACGACCTTTCCCCCGCAGAGGTCCGCGCGCTCTACGCGGACGCCGACGCGATGGTGCTGCCCAGCCGCGGCGAAGGCTTCAACATGCCGGCCGCCGAGGCGATCGCGGCCGGCGTTCCGCTGATCGTCTCTGCGGTCGGGGGCCACCGCGACTTCCTGGGACCGGACGAGGCGATCCTGATCCCCGGTCGTCATGCCGCCTCGGCGAGCCACGTCGCGAGCAATGGCTCGCTCTGGTTCGAACCCGACGGGGACGCGCTTGTCGGCGCGATGCGCCGGGTGGTCGATGAACCCGACGAAGCGCGCACGAGAGCCGCACGCGCGAGGGAAGTGGTGCTTCGGCGCCTGGACCCTGTCGACCTGACGGACCGTCTCATCGCCACGCTTGCCGGCCTGCTGGCCCGGCCGGCACCCGAGCCGGTCAGGCGGCTGGCAGTCGTCACCAGTTGGGGCGTCCGCTGCGGCGTCGCCGAGTACACGGCCCTGCTGCTCGGCGGTCTGCCGCCGGAGGCGCCCGCGGTCACGGTGTTCGCCGACGACCGTTCGCCGGCGTCGGGCGCGCCGGTCGTGGTGCCGTCGTGGAAGATCGGCGCTCACTTCGAGGTCCAGACGCTCGCGCGGGCGATCTCGCGCCACGACCCGCAGATCGTGATGATCCAACATCAACCCGGTCTGATCCCCTGGCCCTCCCTCGCCAGTCTTCTCGGCGATTCGCGTGTCCGCTCGCGCACAATCGCGGTGACGCTGCACAACACGAGCGATCTCGACGCGATGGACGACCCCGATCGCGCGCGCCTCCGCGACGCGCTCGGGCTCGCCGGCCGCGTGCTGGTCCATGCCGCGGCCGACCTCGACCGCATGCTGGCGCTGGGGCTCGACAACACGACCGTCATCCCGCATGGCGCCAGCCCGGCCGACCCGGACCGGCGCCCACCGGTCAGGGCAGTTCTGGACGGCGATGCGCCGGTGATCGGCACCTACGGCTTTCTGCTCAAGCCGAAGGGCTTCGGCCCCTTGATCGAAGCGCTCAAGATCGTGCGCCGGACCTGGCCGAGAGCAAGGCTTCGGATGGTGACGGCGATCTATGACGAGGGTCCGTCCGAGGACGAGCATCATGCGCTGCTCGACTTCGCCGACCGGATCGGGGTGGGCGGCGAGATCGAATGGCACACCGGGTTCCTGCCGCGGACGACCAGTCTCGAGCTGCTCGGCGGTTGCGACCTTCTCGTGCTGCCCTACCGGCCGACGGGGGAGGCCGCCAGCGGAGCGCTGCACACGGCACTTGCGAGCCTGGTGCCAACAGCCGTGACGCCGGTCGAGATCTTCCGCGAAGCCGGCGAGGCGGTCTGGCGTCTGGAAGGCATCGAGCCCGAGGAGATGGCAGCCGGCATCGTGACCCTCCTGCA